>CAZRRG010000101.1:0-7102 GCA_964602455.1 uncultured Eubacteriales bacterium
GCCGCAAGAGGACTCCATCGATGAGATGGAGGAGGGCGGCGCGGCTAGGATCCCTAGCTCGACTCCCAGTCCCGACGCGACCTACGAACAAATGGAGCAGGCCGAGGTTTTGAGAAGGGCCATATCGGAGCTGCCGGAAGGATACCGGGAGCTCATTGTGATGTTTCATGTGGACGGGCTTTCGATCAAAGAAGTGTCTGATGTGACAGGCATGAAAGAGACGGTCATAAAGAACCGGCTATATAGAGGAAGACAAATGTTGCGCAAGATACTCGAGGCGGGTGGATATACATGGACGGCGTGAAGCCTGGATGTCCGTCGGATATGACGCTGGAGGCCTTTATATATGAAGACCTCTCTTATATAGAAAAGATCAAAGTACGCGTCCACCTGGCCTTTTGCGGAGCTTGCAGGAAGCGGCTTCAGGACCTCAAGAATTTCAACAAGATGCTGGCGGAGATCCCTAGCGAAGAACTCCCCTGCGGGTTCATCGGCAGCGTCCTTCAGTCGATGGAGGAATGGGGCGATCCGACTCCGGTCCCGGCTCATGAGGAAGAGGATCAGGTTAGCCTGGGCCCGTCCATGAAACTCCGCTGGGCGTTGGGGACGCTGATGTTCCTCGTATCGGGCTTTATCCAGTGGCAGTACGCTGACTACCTCCCGAAGTTCCTATCTGTGAGCTACGTTACCGGACTCAAGGGTCTCGCGGAGTTCTGGCAGTACGTACGTTCGGGAGCTTGGTGGCAGAGCACTCTCCAGGTTATCGAGGCGGTTAAGACAGACGGCCTCGGCGCCCTTGAAATACTTGGAGCCGCATTACCAACACAGATCGCTGGCGTAGTAGTGTTTGGCGGCATCGTCACCGCGGTCTTCGTGAGCCAGCTAAAAGCTTCGCGCGGGAAGAGAGAGGGTCAAGACAGATGAAGAAACTCTACCGGTCTAGACGCACCAAGCTGTTGGGCGGCGTTGCCGCAGGCTTTGCGGAGTACTTCAACGTCGATGTGACGGTCATGAGGCTTCTGTTCGCCTTGTTGGCGGTCACCATTCCATCATCAGTTCTCGCCTACATTTTGGCATGGATCATAATCCCCGAAGACACGACCGGAGCATCGACGGTGACCAGCGTGCCGCCTGCGCCAAGCATTGGCCAGTCCTATCCGGGCGCTGAAAGCACCCCGCCGGCAGCGCCGACTGCCGATGAGCTCCTGGGTTCCCCCAGCGCCACTCCGCCTCAGGCACCCAATCAGACCGCGCCGGTGCATCACGTTGAGCCGGACAGAAACCGCCAGTTGTTCGGATACATCCTTATCGCGGTCGGCGGCATAGTGCTGGCAAAGAGATTCATCCCCTCGTTCGTCTGGAGGCTTCCCGGGCATCTAATCAGCCAGGCGTGGCCTGTCGTGATCATACTTGTCGGCGCGGCTCTCATCTTCGGAGCTGTCCGCGGGAGGTAGACTCCAAGTGGCGACCCGCTTGTTCAACGGTTTGGTCCTTGTGGTGATCGGGGCGATCCTCCTCATGAACACCACCGGATATCTGCCCTGGAGTGTCTGGGAATCCGCTCTCCGGTTCTGGCCCGTCCTGCTCATCGGCCTCGGGCTGCAGATAGTCGCCAGCAACCGTTTCCCGGGTCTTGCCCTTGCGGTGGTGGCAATTCTGATCCTGGCGGCCATGAACCCTTACGCCGGAGAGAACCTTGGCTGGAGGCGGGGAAGCAAGGAGTGGGACATTGAGCTGGAGCCCGCTACCTCGAAGATGGACATCACGCTGAACGCGCCTTCGTTGGAGCTGGAAATCAGGGGAGACTCCTCGCTGAACGCGCGGGACCGCACGTTAGCGGCCTCTTTCGACCTGTCGTGGGACGTAGTGGAACCGAGCACCTCTTACCGCTCAGTCTCAGGCACCTTGAGGGCAACGGTGGAGCCGGGCAGCAATCCTAGCCGGGCCGGCAAGCAGGAGTGGTCCCTCGCGCTCAACCCTTCGTTGGCGACTACGCTTACCATAGGCGGCGGGGTCTCCAACCTCCGGGCTGACCTGTCCGCCGCGGCTGTCGACACCATTAACGTGCAGTCCGGGGTTGCGAAGGTCGGTCTGACTTTCGGTCTTTCCGGAAGGAATACCACGGTCAACGTCACCGGCGGCGTCGGCAATGTGACGCTTGACGTTCCGGAGGCCGCGGGAGTAAAGATAACGCTCACCGGGCCCCTGGCCATTGTCAGCGACTTCGCCAAGCAGGGACTTACGAAGTCAGGCAACACCTGGACAACCCCTGACTTCGACTCAAAGACCACAAAGATCATCCTCTACATGACCTGCGGCGCAGGCAAGGTGGATCTCGACAGGTAGTACGGTTAACTCCTCGCATCCCAGGGAATAATAGCCAGCATCCAGGGAGCGAGGGAGAGGTCTGCCTCAAGCATGCGCGTAGGTATCCCCAGGTGTCTCAGCCACTACTACCTTTGGCCGCTCTACAGGTCATTCCTCACTGAGCTGGGAGTTGAGTGGCACGAGTCCCGGCCCACTAGCTCCAGAGACCTAGACAACCTTTCGCTCTGCCCTACAGATGAGCCGTGCATCTCAGTGAAAGTGGCGTTTTCCCACGCCAGGAAGCTCCTGGACGCCGGTTGCGACGCCCTGTTTGTGCCCACCATCGTTTCTTTGAGCGAGGTAACGTACTGCTGTCCCAAGATGATGGGATTGCCCGCTATGCTGCGGACCGGGCTTGGCTTGGAGCCCTGGCAGGTCGTGAGCCCGGTAATTGACATGAAGGATGACCCTCATAGATGGCGCGACACGTGGGTCCGCGCGGCATGGATGCTTGGGGTGGGGGATCAGCGCGCCGCTTCCAGCGCCCTTGATAGGGGCCTCTCGGCATGGCGGCGAGCAGTTGAGGACGCAGTGCGGCTCCCGGACCGTTCCGCCGGGCAAGTTACGGCAGTAATGGGTCACGCTTATGTCCTGGACGACGTGTTTGCCCGGAAGGTCCCGGCCGTTGCCGCCGAGTACGGACAGGTGGTTCTCGCCGAGATGGTTTCCCAGGAGGATGCGCAGAAGGAACTGGAGACGCTGCCCGACGGGCAGAAGATGTGGACTATAGAGGGTCAGATCCTGGGCGCTTCGCTCTACCTCCTCCGGAACCGCCTCGTCGACCGCATCGTGTTCGTCTCTGCGTTTTCGTGTGGCCCCGCGTCTATAATCGATAACTACATAATGAAGGAAGCAGAGGCGTACGGGATCCCGTTCCTGAACATCGCGGTTGACGAGCACACCGGAGAAGCGGGCCTGATCACCCGCATGGAAGCTTTTTTGGACTCGGCGGGCAAGACGCGCGATACGGCATCCTCAGATGCTTCTGGTGAGAAGGGATTCGCCCGCTGCAGGGCGGACGTCAGCGCTGAACGGCCAAGGCCGCCGGTCGCGTTCCGTCCCAGGTCGAAACTCCATTCCCCGGTGGGGCTTGTCAGCATGGGCAACCTCGATGTCCCACTGAATGCCCTTCTCACCGAGCTGGGAGCGGAGACGGTCCCGGCTCCGCCCCTCAGCGACGACATTGTGGCGCTGGGCAAAGAGCTGGCGCCCGAGTTCATCTGCTACCCGATGGTCACCGTTATCGGCCAGATCAGGGCACATGCTCAGCAGGGAGTAGACAAGGTGATCATGGTGCAAGGCAAGGGCCGCTGCCGGTTAGGGTGGTACGCCCAGGTCATGCAGGAGATCCTCAACAGGAGCGGGATCTTTGTCGACATCATTGCGGTCGACTCGCCGCTTCCCTTGCGCCGGAAGGGCAAACAAGCGCTGGACGCAATACGGGCTCTTGGCGGAAGGCCCGACTTCAGATCGATAGCGCGCTCTCTGGAGATGGCCTTCGGAAAACTGGAGATCATCGACATGGCGTCCCGCAAGCTCCGGTGGCTGAGGGCCTATGAGGATGAGCGCGGCGCCGGGCAGCGGTGCTTCAACGAGTTCATGAGGGAGATCGCAAAGGCGGGCAGCCTTGCCGGCATGCTGAGGGCATACCGGAGGTACGCGGCGAACTGCCGCGACATCCGCCTGCTCGATACTGATCCTTTGCATATCAGCCTCATTGGTGAGATCTACGTGGTCAACGAGCCCTTTGTGAACAAGGACGTGGAAAAGGCTCTGGGCTCCATGGATAGGCGCGTGCTGGTCCACCGCAAGCTCGACCTGTCGGGGTGGGTCAATTACCACCTGTTCAAGACTCCCGGAGCGGTCCTGGACTACAGGCGTGTTACCCGGATGGCCGAGCCCTACCTCCCGGTATCTGTCGGCGGGCACGGCCAGGAGTCGGTCGGAGAAGCCGTGCTTGCAAAGAGGCACGGGTATGACGGGGTGCTGCACCTTTTCCCGTTCACGTGTATGCCGGAGATAATCGCGCAGAACGTGCTGGTCAAGGTGTCTAGCGATCTGGATCTGCCGGTCCTGTCGCTCATGATATCGGAGCAGACGGGGGTGGCCGGGCTCTATACCCGTTTGGAGGCGTTCTGTGACCTTCTCGATGGAAGGAGACAGAGAAAGGCAAGACATGGCTCTTAAGGGCGGACACTTTATAGGCGTTGACGTGGGCAGCGTCACCACCAAGATCGTGCTCGTGGACCTGGATGGCCGGATACTCTTCGAAGACTACCTGCGCAACGAAGGCGGGCCGATACAGGCCCTGCAGCGGGGGTTCCGCGGGCTGTCCGACCTCGGCCACCTGGAGAATGTGAACCTTGTCGGCGCCACCGGATCCGGTAGAGAACTGGCGCGGGTGATCGTCGGCGCCGATGTTGTCAAGAATGAGGTCTCAAGCCACGCCAGGGCAGCCTCGTTCCTGTTCCCCGACGTGGGGACCTTGGTCGACATAGGCGGGCAGGACTCGAAGATCGTCTTCTTCAAGGACGGCTATCCTACCGGGTTCAACATGAACACGGTCTGCGCTGCCGGCACCGGTTCCTTCCTCGACCACCAGGCGGCGCGATTGGGCATCCCGATTGAGGAGTTCGGCGATTGGGCGCTGCGGTCCGGGTCTCCGGCCAGGATCGCGGGGCGTTGCGGCGTGTTCGCCGAGTCCGACCTCATACACAAGCAGCAGATGGGCTATCGCAAGGAGGACCTCATCGCGGGGCTCTGCGCCGCCCTCGCTACCAACTACGTCACAAACGTAGCCAGGGGGCAGAAGGCCAGGCCGCGAGTCGTGTTCCAGGGGGGAGTGGCGGCAAACGCCGGCATCCGCAAGGCGCTAGAAGACAAACTGGGGCTGCCCGTAACCATCCCGACCCACTTCAAGGTCATGGGAGCCTACGGCGCCGCCCTCCTGGCACGGGAGAAGTGGCTGGACCGCCCGGACCTTGTCACCTGCTTCAGGGGCGTCACGCGCATCGCGACTTTCTCAGCCCACAGCCAGGGCTTTCAGTGCGCAGACTGCGCCAACTCGTGCGAGATCCAGGAGATCAGGATAGACGACGCTCCCGTCGCCAGATGGGGCTCAAAGTGCGGAAAATGGGAGGACCTCGCTAAGGAATCGCCGTTGGGGCTAGAGGTAGTTTCATCGATTTCGTAGAAGAAAATCATCCAGGTACTCTTCTTCCGGAAAGGACCTGGACATGCTCAAGATCATCCACTGTGCCGACATCCACGCCGGGCGTCCCGCCGTGCGGGAACTTGATGCTGAGAAGGCGTCACTGCGCCGGCGCGAAATAGAGGCCAGCCTGTCCCGTATCGTCGACCTTACGCGGCGCGAGCGGGCCGGCCTCCTTCTGATAGCGGGAGACCTCTTCGAGCACCTGTACGCGCGCCCTTCATGGGTTAAGGAAGCGGCGGCGCTCTTTGCGTCGATCCCCGACACTCGCGTCTTCATAGCCCCCGGCAATCACGATCCTGTTGTGCGGGGCTCGCTGTATAGGAGCATTGACTTTCCCGAAAACGTGACTGTGTTCGATTCCCCGAAGATAACCGGCGTTAACGTTGACGGTATTCCGGCCCTGGTGCACGGCTTTGGGTGGACGTCATTCCAGGAGAGGCAAGAGGTGCTCTCTGGGTACTCGGCGAGCCGCCCGGATCTCATTAACATCCTGCTGATCCATGGCGACGTCTCCAGGAGTGGGGACGGCCAGCCATCTCAGTACCTCCCGATCCTGCCGACGGACCTGGCCAAGTCGGGGATGGATTACGCCGCCCTCGGGCACATCCACCTGCCCGGTGAGTTCCGGGCTGGGCAGACGGTCGCGGCCTACGCAGGATGCCCGGAGCCCCTCGATTTCGGCGACGACGGCGAGCGCGGGGTCTTCATGGTGACTATCGGAGAAAAGGACGCAGCCTCCGGGGGACGGGCGCCGGTTGAGGCCGAGTTCATTCCCTTAGCGACAAGGCAGGTCAGAAAGGTAGAAGTGGACATAACCGGACTCGATACTCCGGAGCGGGTCCGTAACGCAGTCCTGAACTGCGGAGACATGGAGACCCGGAGGCGCGATATGTGGTCCGTCTCGCTTACCGGAATGGTAGAACCCGAGCTGCACCTTGACCTGGAGGTAATCGAGCGAGAGGCAGGTCAAGAGTTTTTCTTCCTGAAGCTCAAGCCTTGCTACCGACCGGCCTATGACCTTGATTCCCTCAGCGATCCCAGGAGGGACACCCTGGAGGCGCGGTTCGTGCGCGAGATGCGAGCCCTTCTGGAAGGGGCGCAGGCGTCCGGAGACGACCGGGCGGCGGCAGTTGCCGAAAACGCCCTCTACTACGGGTTGGACGCGCTCAGGCAAGGCAAGGTCTTCCTCCGCAAGGGGGGATCGGTATGAGGATCAAGTCCCTTTGGCCGAGCGCTTTTGGCAGGTTCCATTTGGACGAGCCCATAGTTCTGGAGGACGGGCTCAACATAATCCGGGGCGAGAACGAGACCGGCAAGTCCACGCTGGGAGCGTTTATCCTGGGTATGCTCTATGGGTTCAAGAAGGACGGCAAGACCAGGATATCTAGGCTGCCGGAGTTCGACCGTTACCGCCCGTGGTCCGGCAGCGATTACCGCGGCTCAATGACCTATGAGGAAGGCGGATGGGTCTACAGGGTGGAGCGGTCATTCGACCCTGACGTCGTGAAGATCCTGGACGAT
>CAZRRG010000102.1:0-6875 GCA_964602455.1 uncultured Eubacteriales bacterium
CAGTGCGACTGCGATCGCTGGTTGGAGGTCTGGAACCTGGTCTTCACCCAGTACGACCGGAGCGCCGACGGCACCCTGACACCCCTGGCCAAGCCCAATATCGATACAGGCATGGGCCTCGAGAGGATCTCGTCGCTTCTCCAGGGCGCCGACACCAACTACGGCACCGACCTGTTTGTGCCTATTATCCAGCGTATTGAGGAGATCGCGGGGAAGCGGGCCGGGGAAGGAGCCGCCGTCTTCCCATACAGGGTTATTGCCGACCACATCAGGGCCTGCGTGTTCCTTGCGAGCGACGGCGTTCAACCCTCCAACGAAGGGCGCGGCTACGTCATGCGCCGGATACTCCGTCGTGCGGTAAGGTTTGGCCGTGTGCTCGGTATCGAAGAGCCGTTTATGGCGGAACTGGCGCCCGTGGTCGCGAGCGTGATGCGGGATGCCTACCCTGAGATAGGAGAAAAGCTTGAGTTCATCCAGACGCTCTTGAGACAAGATGAAGTGCGCTTCCTTCGTACGCTTGCTGAAGGTGAAAAGCGGGCCGCGGACCTCATCGAAGCCACCAAAGAAAAGGGCGGCACTGTCATCTCAGGGAAAGAAGCCTTCCTGCTTTACGACACGTTTGGGTTCCCTGTCGACCTCACCAAGGACATGGCGAGGGAGGAGGGGCTTACTGTCGATGAAGCCGGCTTCGAGGCAGCCATGGCCGAGCAGCGGGAGCGCAGCCGCGCCGCAAAGAAGGGCGCGTCGGCTTCTCTTGCGGCCATGCACGACCTGGTGTCTGACCTGCCTGCCACACGCTTCGCCGGCTACACTGAGACTACCTCAGTCGCGACAGTTCTCGGCTTGATCAAAGACGAGGCCCGTTCCACAGAGCTGGAACCCGGTGACGAAGCCGTCGTGATCCTTGACAGGACCCCGTTTTACGCCACCAGCGGTGGCCAGGAGCACGATACGGGCACCCTGTCCCTGGCCGAGAAGGAAGTAGCGGATGTTCTGGAAGTCGCCAAGAGCCCGAGCGGAGTGTTCCTTCACAGGGTACGGGCCAAGGGCCCGGGCATTATGGTCGGGCAGACCATCAAAGCTACTGTCGATGCGGACAGGCGGCTAGGCTTGGAACAGCACCACACCGCCACCCATCTCCTGCACAGGGCTCTGCGATCGGTGCTCGGCGATCACGCGCAGCAGTCGGGTTCTCTGGTCCAGCCCTCGCGGCTCAGGTTCGACTTCAGCCACTTCCAAGCGCTTTCGCCCTCCGAACTTAGAGAGGTCGAGGACGCCTGCAATCGCATGATCCAGCAAGACCAACCTGTCACCTGGTCGGAGATGCCCTACGACGAGGCGCGCAAGGCTGGGGCGGTTGCGCTCTTTGGAGAGAAGTACGGTGAGACCGTCAGGATGGTAGACGTCTGCGATATCTCCAAGGAGCTATGCGGGGGGACTCACGTCCGTCGCACCGGCGAAATAGGGCAGATCCAGATCACAAGCGAGACCGCGGTCGCCGCGGGCATCCGCAGGATTGAGGCCGTCGCGGGGATGGCGGCATTGGAGCGCACTAGGACTGTCGCTGCCACACTTGCAAAGGTTGCGGGGCTCCTCGGAACCGGTCCGGATGAGGTCCCGGCCAGAGTGGAGGGGCTCCTGGAGACAATTGAGGGTCTCCAGCGAGAGGCCGAAGCCAAGAAGCGTGGCCATCTTGAGGAGACCAGCATCCGGCTCATTTCTGACGCCATGGAAGTACCCTCGGCCGGGAACCGCAAGGTGGTGGCGTCCCGTCAGGATAATATGGGAATGGATGACCTGCTTGGACTAGGGGACAGGCTCCGCGACCGTGGCGCCGTTGTCTCGGTCCTCGGGACGGTTGCCAATGGCCGTTGCGCGCTGGTCGTCATGGTCCAGGAAGAAGCCGCCAAGGCGGGCGTCGACGCCGTGTCGATAGTTAGAAAGGCAGCTGCACTGGTTGGCGGATCTGGCGGAGGAAAGCCACATCTGGCTCAGGCAGGCGGCAAGCGCCCGGAGAATCTGGACGCCGCCCTCAAAGCGGGAGCAGAAGAGGCAGCAGCGCAATTAGCTAGAGTGTACGGCGCATAATGTAGGAGTTTTCGCGCGGGCGGCGAATCTAGGCATCCAATGGGGGGATCCTTGGCATGGCTGAGTTCGAAGAAACCCGTTTCTTCAAGGTGAAGCCCGACAAAGACGATGAGACGCGGGACATTATCCTTCGGGTCTACATGGCCCTCCAGGAGAAGGGGCACAATCCGGTGAGCCAGATCGCCGGCTACCTGTTGTCAGGCGATCCCACGTACATCACCAACCATAACAATGCTCGCAGCCTCGTTAGGAAAGTCGAGCGTGACGAAATCCTGGAGGAGCTCATAAAGTCTTACGTGAGAGCTCACCAGGGGGCATAATCGGCTCCACTGGAATGTTTCCAGGTGGCACGTCGCATGTTAAGGTGCGACTGACGAGCGGGGCGGTGGGCCGATGATACCGATCAAGGACACGCAGAGATCGAGGACCAGGCCATACGTTAACTGGATCCTGATCTTCATAAACTTATCCATATTCGCCTACGAGCTTTCCCTCTCGGACAGAGCGCTGGCTGAGTTCACGCTGAAGTACGGGGTTGTCCCTGCAGTCATCACCAATCCGTCGGCTTTCTCGCCGGCTGATCTGGCACGTACGTCCGGCCTCCTTGGGCTCGTAACATCGTTGTTCATCCACGTCGGATGGGTCCACGCTCTAGGGAACATGCTCTACCTGTGGATCTTCGGTGACAACGTGGAAGACCTCATGGGCCATGGACGCTACCTTGCCTTCTATTTCTTGGTCGGAATAACCGCGTCGGCCGCCCACATTCTTGCGGATCCGACCTCTGCCGTCCCGACAGTTGGGGCCAGCGGCGCCATCGCCGGAGTCCTCGGCGCCTACTTCGTGAACTTCCCCCGATCGCGCATCCTTGCGCTCATCCCGATCGGCTTTTTCATGCCCATGGTCGAGGTTCCGTCCATCGTGTTCCTCTTCCTCTGGTTCATAACCAACCTGTTCTCGGGCGTCGCGTCCATTGGCGCCCAGGCCCAGGGCGGAGTGGCCTGGTGGGCTCACATCGGAGGGTTTGTCGCCGGAATGGTGATATCGGTCCTCTGGCGCAGGAGGCGCGTTCCGACACCTTTCGCATAGAGCAGCTCTGAACTCGCATCCGGCAGGAGACCGGAAGCCCAATAGAGAATCCTCAACGCGGTTCCCATCATTCCCTAGGGGGTTTAGTCTTGTCAAAGGTTACGCTCTCCGTGATTAAGGCTGACGTGGGAGGGTTCGTCGGGCACTCCAGTGTCCATCCCGACCTTCTCAACGAAGCCCGCGGTTACCAGTCGGACAAGGGGAAAGGTCTCCTAACCGACTTCTATGTCACCCACGTTGGAGACGACATAGAACTCGTTATGACCCACCGCCATGGCGTCGACTGCGAAAAGGTCCACAAACTGGCGTGGGATGCGTTCCTGGCGGCCACCGCTATCGCCAAGAAACTGAAGCTTTACGGGGCTGGGCAGGACCTCTTGAGCGACGCGTTCTCGGGCAACATCAAGGGCATGGGCCCGGGGTGCGCCGAGATGGAGTTCGAAGAGAGGCAGTCCGAGCCGATCATCACGTTCATGGCGGACAAGACTGAGCCGGGCGCGTGGAACTACCCGTTGTACAAGATGTTCGCCGACCCGTTCAACACAGCCGGCCTCGTCATCGACCCCAAGATGCACAAAGGCTTTGACTTTGAGGTCCATGACCTGTACGAGCACAAGAAGGTGATCTTCCACTGCCCCGAGGAGATCTACGACCTCTTGGTGTTCATCGGAGCTCCCGGAAGGTATGCGGTCAAGGCTGTGTACTCAAGGACCCTGAACAATGAGATCGCCGCGGTTTCGTCCACCCAGCGCCTGAACCTCATGGCTGGACGCTACGTCGGCAAGGATGACCCTGTCTGCATCGTTCGGTGCCAGAGCGGCATGCCCGCGGTCGGAGAGGCTCTGGAGCCCTTCTCGCACCCGCACCTTGTGGCGGGATGGATGCGCGGCTCCCATCACGGACCCCTCATGCCTGTTGGCATGATGCAGTGCAACCCGACCAGGTTCGACGGTCCGCCCAGGGTCATAGGCCTCGGGTTCCAGCTCTGCGAAGGTATGCTTGTTGGCCCCCAGGACTTCTTCGCCGATCCTTCCTACGATAGGGCGAGGGCCATGGCGAACGAGATCGCTGACTACATGCGCTCGCTGGGCCCGTTCGAGCCGGCGCGTCTGGCGCTCGACGAGCTCGAGTACACCACACTGCCTGACGTCATGAAGAAGCTGACGGGAAGGCTCGTCCCCATCGAGTGATTGCGAGGGGTCCCTCCCGCATTGGAGGGACCCCGTGAAGCCGGTGATCCCCGTAAAGTACTCAGAACTTGGCCATACTGGCATATCCGTGTCCCAACTGTGCTTCGGCTCTCTCGCATTGGGGCCGGCCCAACACAATCTGAGCCTGTCCCGCTCAAAGGAACTCCTCATGTATGCATGGCGCCTGGGCGTCAACTTCTTCGATACAGCGGAACTGTACGGCACATATCCCCATCTCCGGTGCGTCTCGCAACTGCCTGGCGCCGTGATAGCATCCCGCTGCTATGCTGTGACTGGGAATGAGATGCTGGAGAGCTTTGACCTCTGCAGGCGAGAACTCGGAAGAGACACGCTGGACATTTTCGGCCTCCACGAACAGGAGTCAGGGCTTACGCTGAAAGGGCACTCGGGAGCTCTCGCATTCCTTGAACGCCAGAAAGCTCTGGGAAACCTTCGGGCCATCTCGGTCTCGACTCACTCTG
Organism: uncultured Eubacteriales bacterium; assembly: GCA_964602455.1. Lineage (GTDB taxonomy): Bacteria > Bacillota > Sulfobacillia > Fermentithermobacillales > Fermentithermobacillaceae > JBBDIP01. Next base: position 4,850 of record CAZRRG010000102.1, read on the forward strand.
TAGACTGCGTAAGGGCGGCAGCGATGCGGGATGACGTAGACGTTATTTTCGCTCTACTGAACGTTGCCGGTCTAGGCATCCGTGGCGGCTCCCGTCAAGACATGGAGGAGGCGCTTAGATTTGCCGTCGAGGCGGGGAAGGGTGTCTACCTCATGAAAGCGCTTGGCGGCGGCCACCTCCACAGGGATGCGGAGCGAGCCCTCGCATATGCCGCGTCCTTCCCATGGAAGTCCAGCGTCTGTGTTGGCCTCTGCGACGAATATGAAGTAGAATGCGCGTCGAGGGTCCTGTCAGGGGAGGAGCCGCCCGAGGCTCCCGCCTGCAGGGACGGGGCAGGACGGCGCTTGCTCATCGAGGATTGGTGCGAGGCCTGCGGGAAGTGCGTAGAGAAGTGCTCCTTTGGGGCCCTGCGCATCGAGGACGGAAAGGCCGCCGTCGATCCCCAAAAGTGCATGCTGTGTGGGTATTGCGCGAGAGTGTGCCCTCATTTCTGCCTTAAGGTGGTACGGACGTTTGGCGATGACGCGTAGCTTGGGCATCGATCTGGGGCTGAAGCGGGTTGGGGTTGCCATCGCCGGCGAGGCGGGCCTCCTGGCCAGTCCCCTGTGCGTCCTCCCGTACGAGGGACAGGACAAGCTTGCGGCATCGCTGGTTGAGATAGCCAGACAGAACGAAGTAGGCCTATTCGTCGTTGGATTGCCCCGGAACATGGACGGCTCAATGGGAGACGGCGCGAAGCGGGCGGTGAGGTTCGCAAGGAAGCTGGAGAAACTCTCGGGTATGCCCGTCGTGCTATGCGATGAACGCCTGACCACTTCCCAGGCCGAGAAGGAAATGATAGCCTTGGGTAAGTCGAGAAGGAGCCGCCGGATGACCATCGATGAGGCGGCGGCCGTGCTCATCCTCGAGAATTACTTGAGACGGAAAACACTCGAAGGCCAAAGCGAAGGATAGTGATCGTCGTGGCAAAGAAGGACAGGAAAGATGACGTCGCAGCTTCACCTAGGGATACCGAAAAAGACATCGTCGTCCTTTCGGATGAGGAAGGCGTTGAGTCAAGGTTCAGGATCCTCTACGACTCCCTCTACGATGAAGACCGCCAGTACGAGGTGCTGATGCCTCTCGATCAGGAGGACAGCGCCGAACCCGAGATCGTCATCCTGAGAGTGGACGAGACCGAAGACGGAGAAAACATTCTGTCCACGATAGACAGCGATGATGAGTGGGAGGAAGTGCTGGAGGCATTTGAGGAACTGGACCTGGAGCAGAACCTCGGCGATTACGAGATAGAGGTCGAGGACCCCGAAGAGTGAGAAGGGGAGACTTGGCGGCGCCACCCAGAGAGAGGCCCAATCCAAGGATCCGGCGGGTTTCGCCGCGCGCCGCGAGGTACGGTATTGCTCTTGTGCTCTCGGCGTTGCTTGTCGCAACCGCTACCGCATGGTACATGCTCTCGTGCCCGCTCCCGACGGACGCGTCGCCGGTAACGGTGTTCGTGGAGCCCGGCTCCTCTACGGCCCACGTAGCCGATATCTTGCACCAGCAGGGCATAATCAGGAACCCTCTTGCGTTCCGAGCCCTTGCCAGGCTCATGCGGGCAGACGGCAGGCTCCAATCGGGGGAGTATCGTTTCGGGCCCGGCATATTCGCCTGGGACGCCATCGCTGCCCTCACTACGGGGCAGGTGGTGTACTACCCCGTTACCCTCAGGGAAGGACTTACCGTAACCCAGATAGCGGCTCTCATCGAGGAGAAGGGATTCGGATCGGCTGAAGAGATCCTGGAGCTCTGCAAGGACCCATCGCTCCTGCCGGTGCCTGAGCCTGCGGGGGGCCTTGGCAGAGTCCGCTACGCGCTTGAGGGCTACCTGTTCCCCGACACCTACTACTTCCGCAAGGGCATGACCGCCAGAGAGATCGTGCAGATGATGACCTCGCGGTTCTCGGCGGTCTTTACGGAGGAACTCATACGCAAGGCCCAGGAAGCCGGGATGACGCCGCATGAGGTTGCGACCCTGGCCTCCATC
>CAZRRG010000103.1:0-6848 GCA_964602455.1 uncultured Eubacteriales bacterium
GAGTTCGCCTATATGATCTGAGAATGTGCCTGTGTTTGCTCATGCTACTCACTAGATAGCATTCCAGAACAACACGAACAGGAGAACCGTTCCCCACGCGTTGCCGGTAAGGCTCTTTACGACCAGCATCCAGTATATGATGAAGAACACCGTTGCGGCTTCGACCAGCGCATCGGGGGTAACGCCGACCATCCCGTGGATGAGGAGGCAGAAGATTCCGCAAAGAATCGCTCCCCAGTTCAGCCAGACGCTCTTGGACGGGTACAGCTTGTTGATCTTGTCGCTGATCACGGCGTAGTTGAAACCCTCGAAGAAACCCCAGACAACCGCCACAATGCCCATTCCCAACACATTCCTCGGGAAGCCGCTCCCCAGCAGTTCCGCTGTCATATTCACCTGCCGGAAAGGCATGTAGCCGGTCAGTGTTCCTGTAGCCGCGCGATACACGAGGTACGGAACAACGGCCAACGCCGACAGGGCAGCCGCTCTGGGTAGGTTTTTCCCAGTCAAACCGTAGTGTACGAAACTCTCCTTCCTCATGACGGCGACTATGGAGATGCCGAGTCCTGCGACTCCGAACTGGAACCCGGCCATTAGAAGAGTCCGCAACAAGATATCTATTTCAGGGTTCCTGACAACCGACATTATCTGCCTGTTGAGGACCGAATAAAGGAGAAGCGGGGCCAGGGAGGCCACAACTATCACCGTTAGGTCTGTCTCAACCTGCTTTCGCTCAGCCATCAAGCCGCGATTTGTCATGGGTTCGCTTCGCCCCCTCACAGGTCCACCGTCTCACGGTAGCCCCATCCGCGCCGCTCGTCGACGAACTCGATCCGCACCGGGTCCAGCCGCACCATCTCATAGAGGTCCTGGCGGCTCGATGGAGCGGACCCGGGTAGACCCTGCCACTCCTGGTCCACGCCGGTCGCGAGACTTGCATGGCCCCTGACAAATACCCATGTTAGTACTGGGCCCACCTCGACGAAAGCCAACAGCATAGCCTCACCGGACTCACCCAGTGTATCGCCTATACCGGCCCAGGTTGGGACCAGACACTCTACGACTCTACCTCTGACCCTGATACGGGCGGGGAGTGAATAAGTACCTACGTGCAAGACAGCGACACGGACGTTGAGATTCTCAAGCATTCTAGCGCTAAGCATTTCCTTCATGTGGACGCCACCTCGGTTCATCTCGATGGTAGCGGATCCTGGCGGGTGAAGACGTCCCCCGAAGGAGTGAAATTACAGCCCAAGCTCGCGGGCGCGCACGGCAGCCTGGGTCCTCGAGGTAACGTCGAGTTTTCTGAGGATATGGACGACGTGGCTCTTGACCGTTTCTTCCCCGATGTAGAGTTCCTCGCCGATCTGCCGGTTGGTCCGTCCGGCCGCAATCAGCCTGAGGACTTCTACCTCGCGCTGGGTCAGAGGTTCTGGCAGCGAGGCCTTGGCGTTGACCTGAACCGGGCCTGGAACGACCGGCCGGCGGAAGAACCCAAGCACCCGTCTAGCCGGCGCAACTCCACGCTCGGCCGCAAAGGTAAGAACAGGAAGGATTGCCGGTCCATCCAGGAGAGCATAGCCTGGCGTACCGTCCTGCAGCCACTCGGCAAGAACCCGGTCCAAGAGATCGAGCGCCGCGCCGCGATCTCCCCTTTCGAACAGGAGCATCGCTTGTAGCAGCCTGGCGCTGCCACCGGCTCGCGCAACGGGAAGCTTAGCCTCCAACGCAGCGGCGGGACCCAGTGCATCCGAGGCCTCTCCGAACCTCTTTTCGATGAGAGCGATCAGCCCGGCCAAGTGATCGGCCAGGTACTGGGCCAGCGGACCATTGTCCCTCAGGTCTGCGAGCCGCTGGTGGACGGCGTGTGCGGCCGCAAGATCCCCAAGCAACGCTCGGGAGCGACCCGCAGCATGCAGGTAGAAGTCCCTCTTGCCAAGTGCGGCGTGCTCAAGGCGCTGTAGAAGGGTATCCGTAGCCCGCAGAGCGGCCTCCCGTTCACCCCGGGCCAGGTACAAGGCAGCCAGCATGACCGAAGTGTCGGTACCCATGAAGGGATAACCCCCGAGCTGCTGCCTGAGCGCGTCGGCGGCCTCTGCCCGCTTGAGGGCTTCGTCGACACGACCTCTCCAAAGCAGTGGCCAAGCACCCAGTTCGTCAGCCCCGAGATGCCACGCGGTGCCGGGTACCGCCCTCTCCGCAGCCTCGGCGCAGTATTTCTCCGTTACCGCAAGGCAGCCGGGAACCGACGCGAGGGGAGCGCTCATATAGGTCATACCGATGAAGTCGACACGTCGATCTGTGGTAGTGGCCGGGATCGCCAGGGCCTCGGTGATGTAGTTACGGCACGCATCCCAGTCACACTCGGCCAGGCGGAGCCAGGCCCGTCCCAGCCGGACCGCCATCTGCCCGATCGGCTCAAGCGGCAGCTGGATGGCCCTGTCGATAAGAGCAGCCGCGCGGGCGCGGTCGTTGTTCTGGTACGACATCGTGATCTGCGAAGGCAGCGCATCTCCTTCGCCGGAAGCGTCGCCGGCTGCAAGGAAGGTTTGGCGAGCCTGCTCTAGCAGTGTCTCCGCTGCCGCGAAGTCGCCTCTGTGGATCTCCGCGCGAGCAACTACTATCTTGAGCTTCGGGCTGGCATCCTGTGCCTCGGAGGGCAGCTTGGCATACCAATTGCTGATAGTGTCATACATGCCTCGAGTAAGAATGGGTACGCTCGATTGCACCATCAGCTTGGCTGCTTCATCCCAGGCGCCCGCAGATAGGTAGTGCGCTATGGCACGTCCGGGGGTGGACTGGAGCCGTGCAGCCCTGCGATGCAGGTCGGGGATCTCGTCAGGCATCTCTCGCTCCAGTTGGCGGGCCAGTAGCCTTGAAAAGAGAGCGTGATGGCGGTAAACCGGCTCCCCTTCCTCGGCGGTGGACAGCGAAGCGATGGTCAAGTTCTTCTTATACAGGCTGTCGAGCATGTCGGCAGCATCAGATCGTCCTGTCAGTGCGGTACAAGCCGAAGGCGTCATTTCGTTAAGGACCGAGGTCTGGAGGAGGAACCACCTTACGTCAGCCGGAAGGTCGCGGAGCACTTCCTCGGCCAGGAAGTCCAGGGCATAACGCTCGCTGTGGCTCAGGGCCGCCATGAACTCCGTCCGGTCGGACGGTGAACCCATGCGGGCCAGGGGTCCCGCCAATAGGCAGAGACCTGCGGGCCACCCCTCAGTACGTTCCTGAAGGGCTGCCACATCTGCATGTGAGAGTTCGATGCCCAAAGACTTGATCAGCAGCTCCCTGGCCTCCACTTCGCTGAAGCCCAGGTCGGGCCTGCGGAGCTCGAGCACTTGGCGCCGGGCCGCGAGCCTGGCTAGGCGCAGCGGCGGGTCATGCCGGGTGCCAACCGCGAGGTGCATCTGCGGAGGCAGATGGCTGAGGAGATACTCCAGCACGACGTAGGCCGCAGGCTCGGTAACCAGATGGAGATCATCCAGGACTAGAGTCAGTGGCTCGTCGTACTTCATCACATCGTTGATGAGTTCGCCGATGGCGCGCTTGAGCACAGCCGAGTCGGATCCGCCACCCATCAGCATGGGTGGGAGCGACCGGCCACATTCGGGGTGGATGCCCTGCAAAGCCGCCGCAAGCAGGCTCACGAAACGAACGGGATCGTTGTCTTCGGTGTCCAGAGTCACCCAAGCCACGGGCTGCTCCGGCACGAGGCGAGGCAGGAGCGCCAGCATGGTCGTCTTGCCGTACCCGGCAGGCGCTGACAGAAGGGTAAGCGGCAGGCTGCGGACTGACTCAGCCACGGCTCTCTCGAGTTTCGGGCGACGAATGACATCGTCGCGGACGACCGGCGGGCGGAGCTTCGTGGCGACCAGCCAAGTTGCGTTACTGATTGTTTCCGGCGGCAACAGTAGCCCCCCTTGTCGCCACGGTTCATCCGAGTCCTTCCCCATGTCGACTCCCGTACTCCTGTGTCTCTTTTCGGGCTTCTCCACCTTAGCGTGGCATTCCTCCCTCGTAGGAGTGATCCGTCGGGCGCCGCGCGAGTGACGGGCAAATTCACTCCTTCCAGGGACGCACCCCCGTCTTGACCCGTGATAGTACATGCACGGAAATCCAGCGCATTTCGCGCTGCAACAGGAGGTAATACCGTGACCATCGGACTAGAGAGAAGACGGCGGTCGCTTCGATCGACGTTCGATACAGTTGTTGGAGTGCTCTTGCTGGTTTCGGCCGGCCTGTTCACTCTAGTCAGGCTAGCCCATGACAGCAGCTTCAGGCGACTTGAGACCCCCATGACCTCCGCATACTTGAGGTACGAAGATGTGGCTGAACGCAGCCCTAGGGTCGTCAGGTTCAGATCCGGCAAGAACACCTTGACCGGGTACATGTTCGGCGAACAGAACGACAAGGGACTTGTCGTCATCTCCCACGGGCTTGGGTTCGGCGCCGAAGACTACCTTGCAGAGGCACTCTACTTCGTGGACAAAGGCTGGCGGGTGTTCGCCTTTGATTACACCGGGACCTACGCCAGCGAAGGCGATAGCCGGATCGGATTGCCTCAGGCCGTCCTCGATCTGGACGCAGCTCTCACCTACCTAGAGGGAGAGCCCGGCTTGAGGGGCTTACCGGTCATGCTCTTCGGCCACAGTTGGGGCGCATATGCTTGCACTGCCGTGCTCAACTACGGCCACGACGTCAAGGCAGTCGTAAGCGTGTCGGGGTTCAACTCTCCGATGGAGATGTTCAACGAGGAGATGAAGCGCCTGGTGGGGCCGCTGGCGTTCGCCACCTATCCCTTCGGTTGGGCGTATCAGGCAATGCTATTCGGGAGTGCGGCCGGTCTCACCGCCGTGGATGGGATCAACAAGAGTGACGCCGCTGTGATGATCGTACATGGCGTGGCGGATGAATCTGTGTCATACGATGGCGCGAGCATAATCGCCCAAAGGGATGAGATCACAAACCCGAACGTGGTCTACAGGACATGCGACGCAGAGGGCCGCAACAGCCATCATAACCTGCTGAAATCTGAAGTGGCTGTAGCATACGCCTCCCAGGCTAGCACAGTATACACCGATCTTCTCAACCAGTATGGCGGGGCGGTACGAGACGAAGCCGAGGCGCTGCTCTACGAGAGCCTAGATAGGTTTTGGACGAGCGGACTGGACGAGGAACTGTTTGAGGAAATCGGTGCGTTCTTTGATGCCAGCATAGGGCAGTGAAACACAGCGACGACTGCCAGTCCGACCACGCTGTCAGCCGCGGTAGTCGAAAGAAGGTGAACAGCCGGCCCCCAGCTTCCAGGGGGTCGGCTACCTCTATTGTTCCGAATCTTCACTCCGCCGGGATTTCGCTGATGCGATTACACTACGACCACGGGAACTCTTGTCATCCGTACCCGTCACGCTGAACTGATAGTGGCACTTCGGGCACGTGACAGGTATCTCCCTGCAGCCGATCTCGTTGATTCGGTTGTAGAACTCCTGCAAGTAGGCAAAATCAGCTGAAAACAGTCCTTCTATCACGTTAGGTGCCACAGGCTGCAGAGGTCCTAGCCTGACAATTACACGTGACAGGATCAGGATGACAAGATAAGCCGGATTGGCCTGAACCCGCGGGTCCCTCTGCGATAATACCTCATCCGCAGCTGTTGCCAAACGCATGACACCGTTCCTATGCAGGTTTCCATTCTCGTCGACATATCCTTTGGGAAGAGTAAATTCGAATTCGGTCATAAGAGACACTTTCGTGACACCCACCTTTCTCACCGAGTCACTTAGATCTCGAAGAGCGATCTCCTGCCGACAAGCAGAGAAAGGCCCCGCGCCAGCAGCGCCAGTTTGTATAGGCGGATGAACGTGGGAACCGCTGAAACAGTTCTTCTGTAGGGTGACGACAGCGCCAATTGGCCTGACGACGGTATGTTCGAACAAGGGTACTCATAGAACACCGAAGCCTTGTTCGCGGAAGTGATGATCTAGAGCGAATGCTCTCCTGAGACCAAGCCTGCGCATTGTTACGAAGCTCGAGCAGTCCACTAGGCTAAGGTCCTTCCGTCCCGCTGTAAGCATTGCGGCAACGGCTTCCTTATGTATCGCTTCATCAACCCAGTCAACCATGATAACAGGGAGTATCTCGTCATGAAGAACTCTTACCGCTTCTATACCCAACCGATGCTGCACCAAAGCATGAGTCTCCAGGAGGACGTAACTGTTGCACACCATTCCGTCTCCTGATTCAAGGAGACTGACCCAGGTGTTCTTAGCTACTTCATGCTGGGAGTCGTCCGAATCCATAACTGCATAGAGAGCTGAAGCGTCTACGTAGATAGTCATCTTCGGTAGACCTCAGCCAGGTACTTATCATGATTGACGCTTACATCATGTAGTCCCGATCGAAACCTCCCGGCAGCCTGTATCGCCCGGCGGACACGTTCCTGCTGCAGATTGCCGCCGTTCGACTCCAGAACCTTGTCTATTCCCCTGCGAATGAGCTCGGCCATGGATACACCCAGTGAGGCTGCTCTCTCCTTCAAGGCAGCCGCCTGCTCTTCTGTTATCTGGATTTGGGTGCGGACCATACTCTCACTCCATCATGCTTACACTGATGCGATTACATTATGCCACGGAAAGCTCATGGGGAACATCTGGAACCAGTAACACGCCTGAGAAGTCAAGTCCTGTGAGCATTGTCTGAAGTTTTGGGACGGGGATATGGCCCGTGATCACTAGCACTGCACGGTCCCGCACCCGGGCGGTGTTTGTCCTTTCGACGGATGAGGGCTCGCGTGAGTAGTGTCCTTATACTTCTGTAAAAAGGGATCCTAACGGATCCGATGGTTCGGG
>CAZRRG010000104.1:0-6800 GCA_964602455.1 uncultured Eubacteriales bacterium
GTTGGCGAACGCTGCGATGCCCGGCGACGCCTTCCGGTCGCTGGCCCACACGCTAGCGGTCCCGGTTCCGCTACCCAGGCTCAGGATGGTCTCAACAAGCCCGTGGCACTTGTCGTGTGCCGCCGCGTAAACCACGCAACCGAGATAGTCCAAGAGACTCCGCTTGAGCTGGTGCATTGCGTTGTCGTCAACATCGCTGAGGGGGAAATCGTAGAAGTAGTCCAGGATCTCGCACCAGTACGCGCTCTCCACTCGCATCACTTCCCAACGTTTAGAATGTCGTGCTTTGCTAGGTAGGTAGAGCTCCTTGCCTCTCTAGCTCCATTTGAATCGCTTTCACATCGTAGGTGTCTTTGCCGGTAGTCAAGGCCGCGGCGACTCCCGCAGCCTGCCCGGTGGCGAAACATGTGGCTATCGCCCTCGTCGAGCCGTGTGTCTTCCAGTCAACCGAGATGTTCCTGCCGGACGACCACAGGTTGCGTACTTCCTTCGCCTTGATGCAGCCGATGGGGATTGTGTAGTACCCTCCTCCGGCCACATGGTCGTTCGCTGACATCGACTTGAGGTCGCCGTGCACCTCGAACGCCCATCCTCCACGCGCGATGCCATCGGGCGGCTTGCACCCGCCTATGGCCTCTTCGAAGGTAAGAGTGCGCTCGCCGACTATTCGCCGGGACTGGCGTATGCCGATCCTGGGACCGCTCCTTACGAGCACGGCGTTCTCCATGCCCGGCAAGAACGCCCTTAAGGCCTGCACATAGGCTGCGTTCTGCTGCCTGCAGAAGATCTCAGCCTCCGTCATGCTCTCGGCATCCAGACCGCGAAGCTTGTGGTTCGCGAGCGAAAGCATGACGAAGCTCCCGCCCGGGGTGACGAACACGCGGCATTGCATCTTGGTGAACGGACCGTGGCCGGCAGCCTGCGCCTTGAGCAGCGCCTCATGCACATCTTCCGGATTGTAGCGGCGGTTGGTATCGACTCCGGCCAACCACATGACCAAGGTGGAGTTCTGGACGCTCCCGGCTTCACCGAAGCTGGTCTCGGCTCCGCAAAGATGGGCCAGGCATCCATCACCTGTCGCGTCTACGAACGCCTTAGCCCGGACCGCGAACAGCCCTTCGCCGTCGAAGCACAGGATGTCCCGGATCATGTCTCCATCGGTCACTGCTTCTACCAGAGTAGTTGTGAGCAGGATCTTCGCCCCGGATCTCGCGCACGCGATCTCTAGCGCCCGCTTAAGCTGCTCTACATCGTAGAAGACCAGCGGGTAGCCGCGATGGTTGATCTGGAGCCGCGGCGGGTGACCCAGCTCCTCAAGAACCCGGACGACGCTCTGGAGAGCTCCCCGGACCAGCTGCACGGGCGGAGCCGATCTGTCGTACATGCCGCAGATCGAGGTAACCCCGGAATCGGTGGCTATACCGCCCAGGTAGCTGCTCTTCTCAATAAGGAGCACATCCGCCCCGGCTTGGGCGGCCCCGATCGCGGCGGCGACACCGGCGGCCCCGCCGCCGCACACCACCACGTCGCACTCCCGCTTCCGCAGATTAGTCCTCGTGACTGGCACGACCCCCTAAGCCCCCCGCCATCACAAACTGTTGACCTGCCGCACGTTGTGGCAGGCGACGAAATGACGTTCAGTAATCTCCTCAAGGACAGGGTTCTCATGGAAGCAGACATCAGTCGCGTAGTTGCACCTCGTCGCAAACCTGCATCCGGGCGCCGGGTCGATGGGCGATGTGATCTCGCCTCTCAGCAGGATTCGCTGCCTGCGCGCATCCAGGTCCGTGCTCGGGATAGCGGACAGCAGCGCCTGCGTGTATGGATGAAGCGGGTGCTGGAACATCTCCTTGGTCGGGCTGTGTTCAACAGCAATCCCCAGGTACATGACGAGGATGTTGTCGGAGATGTGCTTCACGACCGAGAGGTCGTGGGTGATGAACATGTAGGTCAGGCCGCGCTGGTCCTGCAGGTCCTGCAGCAGGTTGAGGATCTGGGCCTGGATCGACACGTCGAGGGCCGAGACCGGCTCGTCGCACACTATGAACTGCGGGTCGAGGGCCAATGCCCTTGCGATGCCGATGCGTTGCCGCCTGCCCCCGTCCAGCTCGTGAGGATAAGAGTTCACGAACCTCTCCGCCAATCCCACAGTCTCCATGAGCTCGGCAACCCGGTCGTCTATCTCGGACTTGCTGCGCACGAGTCCGTGGATGATCAGCGGCTCCGCGATGGTCTCGCTGAGCGACATACGGGGGTTCAGCGAAGAGAAGGGGTCCTGGAAGATGATCTGCATCTCTTTGCGCAGTTCCTTTGTGTTGCGCATCTGCAGGATATCCTGGCCTTTGAACAGGACCTTGCCGCTTGTGGGCGGCAGCAGCCGCAGCATGACTCTGCCCAGAGTGGACTTGCCGCAGCCGGACTCCCCTACTACTCCGAGAGTCTCTCCCTCGTCGATCGTGAAGTTGACGCCGTCAACGGCGTGCAGCATGCCGCGCGGGGTATTGAAGTACTTCTTAACATCCTGCACTTCAATGAGCCTGGGCATGGGTGCCGCCCTCCTTTACGTCGATGTCAGAGACGCCGAGCTGCGGTTGCAGGCCGCTCCGGCCGGTGCACCTGTGGCATCTGACAAAGTGATCCGGAGCCATCATGACTCGAAGCGGGGCTTCCTTGTCGCAGATCTCCATCTTGTGCGGGCAACGAGGATGGAAAGGGCACCCCGGAGGAAGCGAGACAGGATCTGGCATAAGCCCGTATATGGGCGACAGCCTCTCGTACTCCTTGTTTATGTCAGGGATGGAACCGAAGAGTCCCTGGGTGTACGGGTGAAATGCGTTGGTGAAGACCGAACGGATAGGCCCTGACTCGACGATCTGTCCCGCGTACATGATCGCGACCTTGCTGCACGTCTCTGCAACAACTCCGAGGTCGTGGGTGATCATGAGCATCGACGTCCCGCGCTTCTTCTGGATCTCACCGATGAGAGCAAGCACCTGCGCCTGGATCGTCACATCCAGCGCCGTCGTCGGCTCGTCCGCGATCAGGAACTTGGGATTGCACGCAAGGGCCATCGCGATAACGACCCGCTGCTTCATGCCTCCGGAGAACTGGTGAGGGTAGTCGTGCATCCGCTCGGGCACTATGCCGACCAGCCTGAGGATGTCGGCGGCCCTGGCATCGGCGTCTACACGGGACAGCCGCTCGTGATGGCGCACCACTTCGGCTATCTGGTCCCCCACCGTCATCAGCGGGTTCAGGGACGTCATCGGGTCCTGGAACACCATCGATACCTCGTTGCCGCGCACAAAGCGCATCTTGAGCTCCGATTCTTTGAGCAGATCGCGCCCGTCGAGGTAGACCTCACCGCCGACGATCTTGCTCGGGGGAGTCGGCAGGAGGCGCATGATCCCCAGAGCCGTGGTAGTCTTCCCCGCCCCTGTCTCTCCGACCAGTCCCATTGTCTCGCCCCGGGCGATGTCAAAGCTTACGTCGTTCACGGCCCGGACGATCCCGTCGTCAGTGACGTACTGTATGGTCAAGTTCCGTACCGATAGGAGGGTGTTTTCGTCCATCATCCAGCCCCCTACTGCTTCAGTTTCGGGTCTAGCGCGTCGCGCAGACCGTCGCCGAAGAGATTGAGCGCGAGTACGGTCAGCATGATCGCAAGACCCGGGAAGATCACGATGTGCGGGTAGTCTCGGATGAACCCTCTACCGGCAGAAAGCATGCTGCCCCATTCCGGTGTCGGGGGTTGGATACCGAGTCCGATGAAGCTTAGGGCGGCAGCCATGATGATCGCCGTCCCGACTCCAAGAGTCGCCTGCACGATGATAGGCGCGAGAACGTTCGGGAACACGTACTTGCGGATTATCCGGAAACTGCTGGCGCCTATCGCCCTGGCGGCTTCGATGTACTCCTGGTCCTTAACTTGGAGGGTTGACGCTCTGACCACGCGTGCGAACCGGGGTATCGAGTTGACGGAGACGGCTATCATCGCGTTGGTGAGCCCCGGTCCCAGCGTGGTAGCGATAGCGATGGCAAGGACCGTGCCGGGTATGGCCATCAGGATGTCAATGAACCGCATGATCAGGGTGTCGGAATATCCGCTGAAAAAGCCGGCTATCGCTCCCAAGACTGAACCAAGGAGAGCCCCGAACACGAGCGAGATGAACCCGATGCGCAGGGATATGCGGCTACCGTAGATCACCCGGCTCAGTATGTCGCGGCCGAAGTTGTCGGTACCCATCGGGTGAGCGCGGGATGGCCCCTCGAGCATGTGATCGTAATCCTGCAGGTAGTACGGGTATGGCGCCAGGTAATCGGCCAAGATGGCTACCAGGACAAGCAGCAGCAGCATGATCATGCCGATGACGGCAAGTTGATTCTTAAGAAGACGTCGCCAGACGTCGGCCAGCTGGCTGCGCCGCCTTGACTTCACTCGAACGCTTGCCGTAGCGTCAGTCATTGCTTCTCTCTCCTTGACCGGGAGCCGCCTCACCTGTCGGCTTCCTCTCTCGTTTCTGTCTCCGGTCATACTGGCTCCTGATCCGCGGATCGATGAGGGCGTACGAAAGGTCCACGAAGATGTTCAGGAGGCTGAACATGATGGCCAGGGTAAGCACCCCGCCTTGGACGACCGGGTAGTTCCTGGCCTTGATGGCGTCCACCATCATCTTCCCTACACCGGGTATGGAGAACACCTGCTCATTCACCACAGCGCCTCCGAGTCCGGAAGCGAACTGGAGGCCGATCACGGTGACGACCGGGATGAGAGCGTTCTTTAGCGCGTGCTTGAAAATGACGGTCCTCTCAGGAAGTCCTTTGGACCTGGCCGTCCGGATGTAATCCTGCCGTATGACCTCCAGCATGCTGGAACGAGTCATGCGGGTGATGGTCGCAAGCGACACGGCGCTGATGCTGAGTATGGGCATTACATAGTAGGCCGGGCCGTACAGGCCGGAGGCCGGCAGCCAGCCCAGCTTCACGGAAAAGAACAGGATGAGCAAGAGCGCCAGCCAGAAGTTCGGCATGGTGAGGCCCATGAGGGCCAGGATGCGCGTAATGTTGTCGAGTATTGAGTACTGTTTAAGCGCTGAGATGATGCCGAGCGGAACGCCGACGCAGAAGGCAAAGGTAATACTTAGTACGGCTATCCGCGCCGTTACCGGCAGTCTATCCAGGATCTCCGTCGTCACTGTCCGGCCCGTCGTATAGGAAACGCCGAGATCGCCTCGCGTGAGGTTCCGCAGGTAGTTGAAGTATTGGACGGCAAAGGGATCGTTTAGTCCCATCCTATCCCGAAGCGCCTGAACATCCTCTTCAGATGCTTCATCACCCAGGATCAACCGCGCGGGATCGCCAGGCGTCAGGTACAGAAGGCTGAACACTATGAAGGTGACGCCTATCAGCACAGGTAGTGTGCTTATGATTCGTCTCGCCGCATATCGTAGCATCTCACTGCTCCCTCGCGTTTCTCGGATTCACGCACCGGCGGGGCGATACGGAGCGGTGGCCGTAGATAGACCACCGCTCCGGCCGAGTTCCTCGCGGGTCTATGTCACAAGACCTAGTTGGTAAAGCTGACCTTGGTCAGGTCGATGTTCATGACGTTCGGTGCGAACTCAAACCCTTGGACGTTCTTGCGGACCCCATCAGCCCTCTGAGCGTAGCCGACGGGAAGGGTGTAGAGCTTCTCCCAGAGGTAATCCAGGAGCTCGTGATAGATCCTCTCGCGTTCTGCCTGGTCGTAGGTTGACGCTCCGGCTTCCATCAGGTCGTCAATGTGGGTGTCGTTGTGCCTGATCGAGATCGTGCGGTGAGTGGGCCACACAAGGAGCGCGGCAGTCGGATCCGGGATAACCGCCTGCGTGTTCATGACCGAGAAGGGGATCTTGCCTTCATTGTTCATGTTGGTGTAGGTCGCAAGGTCGGTCACGTCGATTTTGACCTCAATGCCGACTTCACGCAGCATCTCCTGAGCGGTCTCGGCTATCGCCAGGTACAGGGACTGCTCGTACGTCTGGAAGGTGATCTGGAGGCCATTCGGGTAACCGGCCTCTGCCAGCAGTTGCCTTGCCTTCTCGGGATTGTACTCCCACGGTCCAATAGCCTTGTGGCCGAACACCGTGGCGGGGATATGGCTCGTCGCGGGGACTCCGACTCCCTGCCAGGCTGCAGCAACCATGGCCTCAAGGTTAATCGCGTGGGCAATAGCCTTGCGCACGAGGATGTTGTCGAACGGCGGTATCTCGGAGTTGAAGGTTATGAACCATACGCCCTGAGTCATGCCGCTGACAAGCTTTGTGTTGGCTCCTTTGTCGATACGATCCCAGTCAGTCGGGGACAGGCTGAGGGCGATGTCGACGCCGCCGGTCTCCAGATCGATGGCACGAGTCGCGGCCTCAACGATCACCCTGAATACAGCCTTGTTGAACTTCGGTTTCTCTCCCCAGTAGTGCTCGTTGTGAACGAGCTCCAAGCGATCGCCGGCCACCCAGTTGTCGAGTTTCATGGGTCCTGTGCCGAGCGGGTTGCGGCCGCGTTCTTCGGGGCTAAGTGACTCGTAGTGCGCCTTGCTTAGCATGACGCCGCGGATCGATGAGAGCGCTTCGAACAAGCTGGCGTCCGGCCTCAGCAGGTTCACCTCAATCGTGTTGGGTCCGGTTACCTTGGTGTTCTCCACGTCGATCGCGCCGAACAGGTTGCGCGTGAACGAACTCGTGGCTGCCGTCTGAAGGCTGAACACCGCGTCTTCAGGAGTAAACTTGGTCCCATCGCTGAAGTACACGTCGTCTCTTAAG
>CAZRRG010000105.1:0-6796 GCA_964602455.1 uncultured Eubacteriales bacterium
AAGCATGGGAATCCTCGACGAGGCCCTGGACCGGATCGAAGAAGGCCTGCGCGAACTGGCAAGCGCCAAGTAGGGGAGATAGAGCATGACATACATCCTGGATTCGACCAGACCGGAATGCCGGTACTTCGAGGAGATCTGCGCGATCCCCCACGGCTCGGGCAACGAGAAAGCCCTTAGCGACTACATCGTATCGTTCGCTAAGGCCAGGGGCCTGTGGGTGCATCAGGACGAGTTGTACAACGTTATCGTCAAGAAGCCGGCATCGCCGGGCTATGAGGCGTCGCCGCCCGTGATGCTCCAGGCTCACATCGACATGGTGTGCGAGAAGGACAAGGGAGTAGAGTTCGACTTCACCAAGGACCCGCTGGAGTTGTACGTGGAGGACGGTTGGGTGAAGGCCAGGGGGACGACCCTAGGCGCTGACGACGGGTGCGGAGTTGCCTACATGCTGGCCATCCTCGATGACAAGAACGCGAAGCATCCTCCTTTGGAGTGCGTCTTCACCACCAATGAGGAGACGGGGATGGCCGGGGCGGCTGCATTGAACTACTCCCACATATCCGCTCGACGGGTCGTCGGGCTCGACGCGGCGGGGGAGACCGTCACCGTAGTGGCTTCCGCCGGCGGGCTGCGGATAAAGGTAACGAGGAATGTGACGGTAGTGCCTGCGCGGGAGGCGACGGTCTCTTTCCTGGTGAAGGGTCTGCAGGGCGGGCATTCCGGCATCTTCATCAACAAAGAGCGCGGTAACAGCATCAAGATCGCGGCGCGCTTGCTGCACCGGCTGCGGTCCTCCGGGATCCAGTTCAACCTCTGCAAACTCAACGGGGGCTCGAAAGAGAACGCCATCCCGCGAGACTGCGAGGTGGTCCTCACATGCGGCGCGGCGGACGTGGAAAGGGCCTGGGCAGTCATCCGCGAAGTCGAGGGCGAGGTAAAGGCCGAGCTCGCCCATAGCGATCCGGACATCAGGGTCGAGCGCTTGGAGGCCGGCAAGTGCGGCCAGGCGCTCAGCGACGATGATACTCGAGCGATCATCGACTTCGCCGTCCTGGTTCCAAACGGCGTCGCGGCAATGAACATGGCCTTCCCAGGCCTGGTCCAGACGAGCAACAACGTGGGAGTAGTGGAAGTGGACAGTTGTGGCTGCGGTCGTGACGTAAGTGTGGAAGGCCAGGCGGGCAGCCAGGTAGGCGGCCAGGCGGACGGTCGCAAGTTCAGTATGGCCATCTCGCTCCGCAGTTCCTCGGAAACGGGCATAGATGAACTGTGTTCGAGGATCACCCTCCTCTGCAACCTGTGCGGAATGGAGTACCAGACAGGTAGCCGCTACCCGGGCATGGAATACCAGCCGGATTCCCCGTGGAGGCAGCGCTACGCCAAGTTCATGAAGGAAACGTGGGGAAAGGAACTCCGGGTAGTGGCGGGCCACGCCGGAGGAGAAGGCGGATACTTCGCCAGCAAGCTTCCGGGTATGCAGATAGTCCATCTTGGCCCCTTCATCGAGGGCGCCCATTCGCCCTCGGAGAAGATGGACATCTCATCGTTCATTAGGACGTACGAGTTCTTGAGGGCTTTCCTTGCGAGTCTTACCGACTGAGCGAGCATCACGGGCTAGGCGAGCCTCGTAGACTGAGCGAGTTTCGTCAGACCGGGCGAGCCTCGCAGGCTGAGCGACTCGCACAATGGGCGAGCCTTAAAGATTGATCTACCGCGGAGGGATAGACATGAACTCACGCATAGAGAAACTGCAGAAGCTGCTGGCGAAGGACGGCGTTGACGGAGCCCTCTACGCCACCAGCGCCAACCTGCAGTACTTCCTGGATGACACTTCGTTCAAGTGGCAGAGGACGCCGGAGACCGGAGGAGTGTCAGGCTTTGGCCTCCCCGAGAACGGCCACTTTCTGAACAAGGCTGACTGCATCCTGTACGTCCCCACGGACGGCGAGCCGGTGCTGGTCATGACCTACGATCGTGCCCGCGACATGGGGCACATCAACATGAAGAAGGAAGTCTGTTATTACGTCCTACTTGGCGATGCGCTCCGAGCGCACCTGAAGGGCAAGCGGATCGCGTGCGGCGAGAGCTGCCAGGATCACCTCAAAGCCATCGTCCGCGAGATCGACCCCGGCATCGAAGTCGTCAAGGGCGAGCAGTACGGGGAAGAACTCCGTAAGGTCAAGGACGCCCGCGAGATCGCGACGCTGCGCAAGCTTGCCAAGTTCACCGATCAAGCCATGCTGGACTTGATCCCGAGCCTCAAGCCGGGCAACTCTCCCCGCGACATCCAGAACCTGCTCGTCAAGTACGCCGTCGACCACGGGCTGACCGACATACCGTTCCCGGCAACTTGTCATTGCACCCTCACGGACGCGCCCGGCGCTGAGGACTTGAGTGGTTACCCGAAGGACCGTCCCATATCAACTGGTACGGCGCTTGCATTCGACTTCGGGTACTGCATCGATGGGTACAGCTCCGACTTCGGCCGCTCCTTCTACTACGGGCGTCCCGAGACATCGATCTCCGACGCGTACAAGGCCCTGCAGGAAGCGCAGCTCCACCTGCTTGACACGATCAAACCCGGGATGAAGATGGACCTGTGCTTCAGGACTCTGCACGAGATCATGGAGAAGCATGGATGCGGCAAGTACCTCCGCAACTATGGAAACGTTGGCCTGATGGGCCATCAGATCGGAATCGATGTACATGAGCGACCCTGGCTCCACGACAAGACAGAAGCGACCTTCGAGCCGGGCATGATCATGTGCATTGAGCCGAAGTATTGGAGACCTGGCAAAGCTTATTTGCGGGTCGAGGACATGGTCTTGATCACTGAGACCGGATGCGAGTCGCTAACTGAGTTCGATAGGCAGCTATTCGAGTTGCCGTCGTAGACCTCTCCCTCAACGCCAGCTCAGAAAACCGCATAGTTCGCGACCCCGGGGGACCCGGTTGTGCGGGTCCCCGTCTTCCTTTCATCTCATCCTTACTTCCTTCCTATTGCCCCCTTGTCCCTTACCCTACCTGATCTGAGACCGTGCACTCAGATGAAGCACCCTGTTCGAGACCATGCACCCAAACGAAGCACCCAACTCGAGACCGTGCACTCAAATGAAGCAAGGTTTGACGTTGCGACCGTCCGTCAGCCCCCTGTAGTCTCCGCCCGTTCACTGGTGCCCCTCATCACGCCTAGCGCGTGCATCCGTGCGCCTCATCATCCAGGCCCCGTCCACTGGTGCCCCTCGTCACGCTGACCGTGCACCGGTTTGATGCAACCTGCCTCTAAAGCCTCGGCGGACCGCCTCCAGACCCGATACCCTGCTTCATCTGAGTGCATCCTCACAGACAGGCCGTTCACCCGTGCCCCTCATCAAGGTGGCGGCGCCCACCGGTGCACTTCACCACACTAACCGCCCTTCGCGTGTGCTTCGGCGCTTCACGTGTGCATCCCGGCCGATAGGCAGAAAGGTATGCGCAGGTAGTATCGGCAGGAAGGTACGGGCAGGGAATATGGATCGGATGTCGATAGGAAGCATGGTAGCAAGTACATAGGAACCACGGGTGGATTATTCCAGCGCATCCAGCAGGTCTTTGACACCTCCATATCGAAGTGTCATAGTTGATCTATTGCCATCCTTTTGTGGGGGTGCTACCATGGCGAATCATGTGGATGCGGGTCTGCGCTACAGCCTGGATCCGTTAGAGCAGGATGCCAAGTCGGGGAAGCAGTACTTCGCGTACGGCGAGTTCGAATGGCTGAGGTACCCCGGCAAGGAAGCACCTGACGGGATGATGATCGCCAAGTGCACCATCGACCCAGGTAAGGAATGGCCAGCCCACGTCCACGGTGGATATGAGCAGATGCTCCACGTGATATCCGGCCGCGGCGTCCACTGGGTGAACGGGGAAGAGATCCAGCTGGAGCCCGGTTCCACTCACTACCTGCCTGTCGGAACAAGCCACAGGATGGTCAACACCGGGACAGAACCCCTGGTCCACCTATCGGCGTACCATCCGACCATGCCCCGGGAGATCCGGGAGATCACAGATTTCATGCACGAGCTCCCCGGCCGGAAGCACAGGTCGGCCAAGGAGCACGCCCAGGCGCTGCCTATAGCCACCATGCAGGCAATCCAGGACAAGTTTTCGGCGGCGGTTCACCTTGGAGTTGTGACCATTGACCGGGAAGGGAGATCGCTGACCAGCCCGACGCACCTGCCATCCATCTGCCGATACGTGCAATCGACGCCAGCGGGATGCCGGGGATGCGCCGCCTTCGACCCCAAGCGTGGCGAAGAAGCACTGGCGAACAACGGTCCCATCATGTTTGAGTGCTGCCCGGGAGTGATCTGCGTGGCGGTCCCTCTCAAGGCGGAGGAACAGCTCATCGGACACATGGCGTGCGGGTTCGTCAAACTGGATGAACCCGGCGAGGACCAGTACAAGGCCATCTCAGAGAAGGCTGCTTCGCTGGGACTATCCCCATCGGAGATCGAGCGCCGCTACCGTGACATAGAAGTCGTGCTCAAGGCACAGATGGTTGCCGCGGCCGACTCGCTTGAGTCGATCGCCAACGCCGTTTTGTCTTTCTCGATCAGGGAAGCGCGAAGGGACGAAGAGGCCCAGCACCAGGCTGAGATGCTCAAGAAGCTCCAGCTAGTTAGCCGCCTAGAGCAGGAACTCCAGGAATCGGAGTTCATGGCTCTGGAGGCGCGCATCAACCCGCACTTCCTATTCAATGCCCTGAACACGATAGCCGAGGCGGTCGCCGAAGGCGACGAGCGAAGCGTGGAGATAATCCATTCTCTGTCCGACTTCCTGAGAGCAAGCCTCCGGAACACCAAGTCGACGACCACCTTGAGCCAGGAACTGAAGTGCGTCGAGAACTACCTCCACATACAGAAGGCCAGGTTCGGTGATGGATTGCAGACCGAGTTCCACCTTGAGCCCATGGACATCGATCCCGTAGTACCGTCCATGATCCTTCAGCCGCTGGTTGAGAACTCGATCGTCCATGGGCTGTCCAGCTTGGGCTACAAAGGTCTCATCCGCATAGAGGCGTCGGTCGCTGGCAAGGGCAAGCGGCTCCGCCTGGAGGTCAGGGATACGGGAGTCGGCTTCGGCGACGTCATAGTCGGTCTCGGTGGCCGCGGCAAGAACGGCGGCCAGTCATTGGGCTTGCGATACGTAAGGACGAAACTGCAGCATACATTCGGGGATGACTGTTCCTTCTCAATCGTGAGTTCACCTGGAGACGGAGCCGTCGTCACGATGGAGATGCCTTTGAGAGCCGGGGTGCACAATGTCTGAGATATCTGTCCTGATAGCAGACGACGAGCCGGCCGCCAGGCGTTTTGTCAGGCGGCACCTGGAGACGCTTGCTCCACGAGTCTCCATCCAGGGCGAGGTCTCCAACTCCTACGAGCTGGTTTCATCGCTGGCCGAGCACGCACCCGACATCCTCATCCTGGACGTCATGATGCCGGGGCTCACCGGGTTGGATGCTCTGAAGGAGGCGGGCCCGCGCAGCAGGAGCATGAAGACCATCGTGGTCTCCGCTCACGATAGGTTCGAGTTCGCCCAGAAGGCGCTCAGCCTGGGCGTCTCCGAGTATCTCCTTAAGCCTGTGCGGCCCTCGGAGCTTCTCGCCACCGTGAACAAGTGCATAGAGGGCGTGCACGAGGACCGCCTCGTCGAGAAGGCGCTCGAGCGAGCAGGGGTCCGGAATGTGGTGGGGGTTGGCACGGCACGCGACACAGATCTTGGCACAAACCCCGGCACCGGGCCTGATGTAGATGCTGGCGCCGAACCTGCCGCAACGGCCTACGTTAGCGAGAGCAACCGGCTCGTAGCCCAGGCCAAGGTGATCCTGGAGAGCCACATGGCGGAGGATATCACCCTATCGGACGTGGCCAAGGCCGTCTTCATCAGTCCCAGTTATCTCTGCAGGCTGTTCAAGGCCGTATGCGGCGTCAACCTGCATGAGTACTTAACCAGGATAAGGATCCAGAAAGCGCGGGAGCTGCTTAGGAACTCGGATATGTCCTGCAGCGAGATCGGCAGGGCTGTGGGCTACGCGAATCCCAGCCACTTCAGCCAAGCCTTTAAGAAGATGACGGGCCAATCTCCGTCCGAGTTCAGAGAACATGTCAATATCTGAACAGCTCTGAGCAAAGACTCGACAAGGTAGCCATTTCCCTTTGTTGAATGGTGACTGTATCGCACCCGAATCCGAGGTAAACGCAGGTTTCGATACCTAAACGGAGCCCGAGTGGCACCTGAACGGGACCTGAACGGAACCGGAACAGAGCATGAACGGAACCGGAACGAAACCTGAACGGACGGGTAGACCAGGACAACTAGGGGATAGGCTAGATGGGTATCAGGCATCGGATGTCTCCGGGGTTCGCCAAGCTGGAGGGCGGGCTCCACTCGAAGGTTGCCAAAGCTGATGTAGGAAGTTTCTATGCGAATCTTGCGAAGCATGGAGTGGACCTTCTGGGTTGGGCGGACCCGTACTACACCGGATCACCCATTCCTGCCCACGTCGCTCGGGCGGCGATTGAGGCCATAGAGAGCGGCAAGGCTACCCACTACACCATGCCGATCGGGGACCTTGAACTCCGCACCGAGGTCGCCAAGATGCTCCGCGCCCGCAAGGGATTCCCCGTGGATCCTGAACGCAACATCATCATCACGCCGGGGTCGGACTCAGGGCTTTTCTACGCTATCGCTCCATTTATCCAGTCCGGCGATGAGGCGCTTATCCCTGACCCAAGCTACCCCAACAACT
>CAZRRG010000106.1:0-6712 GCA_964602455.1 uncultured Eubacteriales bacterium
TCATCCGCCAAGTCCCGCACACGTGTGCCCCTCATTACAATGACCATACTTCATTCTGAAGCATGGTCTCCTCTGAGCCTTAGCGGACCGCCTCCAAGTCCGCAACCTTGCTTCACCTGGGTGCATCCTCGCGGATCGACCGCCCACGGGTGCCCCTCAACAAGAGTGGGATGCGCGGTTTCGGTGCAACGGGGGGTACGGGGCAACGGCACGCTGCGAGGGCATGGGCGACCTACTCGGGCAGCGGCAAATCAATGGGGCTATGGCGAGGTACCGGTGCAATGGCGAGATACCGGTGCAATGGCGAGGTACCGGCGCAATGGCGAGGTACCGGTGCAATGGCGAGATACCGGTGCAATGGCAGTTACCGCGGCATGAGTCCCTTTGCCCTGAGGCGCTCTGTGACCGCCTTCAGAAGGACATCCTTCGTCACAGGTCCACCGGAGAGGGGTTCGCCGTCCACGTAGGTGTACTCTTCGCCCAAGCGTAGGGCATCTTCACGGCTGAGAAGACGGTGCTCGTGGGTGACTACGCGGTCGGACAGTTCCCGGGCATCAGCGAGACGTTGCCGGGCATTGACGATCCGCCAGGGGCATCTGGGTGTGTAGACGACGTCCACGCGGACGCAATCCGGCGAAACATCAAAAGTCGGCGTTACAGCAGTAAATGAAACAAGTGTGGAATCCGGGGTCGCGCGTGGTGCGGAGCCTTCTGGGCCGTCCTCACCTAGTTCGCCGCCTGCACCGCGCACCATGAGGATCGCCTCACCCTGCCGCTGTACCTGCCTGAATCCGAACTTCTCGAGGAACGCGGGAGGCATCCAGTTCTCGTATGTAAGGACGGCGACCGGTTCGGTCGCCACCGCATCAAGGGCCAGTTCCATGAGCCTTCGGCCCAGTCCCATCCCTTTGGCTTTGTCCAGCACCCAGAAGCAGCGGATTACCCAGACGCCGTGTCCAGTTGGGGTGACTGGCAGAGGAACCGTTGGCGGGACCGTCGATGCGCCTGTCAGAGGGGCTGTCAGCGGGACCGTCGATTGGACCGCCGACCGGATCGTCAACGGGACCGGGGTGGCCTCTATCGGCGAAAGCTCCAGCCTGCCAACGGGTTCGGAGTCCAGGAACGCTCCAAAGACCCGCAGTCCAGGGGCGGAAGCGTGCCGCAGCGCCTCGGCGCTCTCCTTCATCGCTGAAAGAATCGGTGACTGGACTGTTGGTTGGCTCGCTGACGGCGTCGATGATTGACCCACTGATAGCGCCGGTGGCAGGGTCGCTGACGGCGTCGATGATTGACCCACTGATAGCACCGGTGGGAAGCTCGCTGCCAGGGCCGCGGTCTGGACCGCTGAATGGACCTCTGAATGGACCGCCTGCGCACCAGATCCCGAAGGGACGCACATCGCATTCAACTGCTCAAACTGGGCGGGGGATACCTCGCCGACTGTGATCTCTGCCATGTGCGTCCCTCCGATTACATAGGCTACTTCTGCTCCCTGAACTTCCTCCACATTGCCAGGTACTCGTCCTTCGTGAACACCGGCTTGAACTCGGCCTTGATCCGCTTGGCCTCGGCCGCGCCGTCCCACAAGAGATCGATGACCGTCATCGCAAGGATCTTAGCCGGGATGACCGACACCATGTCAAGGTCTACCACCTTGAAGGTCCTTGTGTGAGCAGCGCCTTTGATGCCGCCGATGTACGGATGGATGGACGGGATCACATGGCTGATATCCCCCATGTCCGTAGAGCCCCCGGAGAACTCCGAGGTCTTGACGGCATCTGCGCCGAGGAGGTCCCTGGCGTTGGCCTCGAACAGCTCCGAAAGCGGCATGCAAGAGCGGAGGGGCAGGTATCCGGGGATTTCGTTGATCTGGACCGTCGCTCCCACCGCGTCGGCGCCGGCGCGGAGCGCGCGGTTGACCTTCTTGTTCGCCTCAAAGATGGCGGACGTCTCAGCGCCGCGGACGTACGTCTCGAGCCGGACGTCGGCCGGGACGATGTTGACCAGGTCACCGCCCTTGGTGATGATGGGGTGGACGCGGATGTGGTCCTCATCCTTGAAAGTCTCCCGTTGGGCGTGGATGCCGAAGATGCCCAGCATTGCCGCGTTGAGGGCGTTGACTCCTAGGAACGGGGCGGCGCCTGCATGGGCCTCCTGTCCGATGTAGCGGATGGTCTTGCCCACGAAACCGTTGCTGCCCGCGCTCAGTTTGACCTCCCGGCCTGGGGTTTCGGCATCCACGTGGATCATCTCCGCAAAGTCCACGTCATCGAAGTATCCCAGGCGCAAAAGCTCCTGCTTGCCGCCGAAGAACTCGATCTTGCCCTCTTCCATAATGCGCTGGCGGTACTCCAGCTCCACGAACTCTTCGGCCGGCACGCCGAAGAATGCGACGTTGCCTGCCAGGTAGTCCTTGGCGCCGGCATCGATCAGGCCGATGGCGCAGCCCAGCATGGCAGCCGTCTGAGCGTCGTGGCCGCATGCATGGACGGCGCCGGTCTTCTTGTCCGCGGAGTCGTGATCCCAGCATACGACGGCATCCAACTCACCGAGGACGGCGACCGTCGGTCCGTCTGCCGCACCCTTCAGGTCAGCACGGACTCCGGTCACAGCCAGGCCCGTCTTGTACGGGAGTCCGAGACCGTCGAAGACCTCGGCGACCTTGTCGGCGGTCCGCGTCTCCTTGTATCCCAGTTCGGGATGGGCCCATATGTCGTTCTTGATGTCGCGTATCTCCGCGGCGCGGTTGTCGATGGCTTGGCAGACCGCCTGCTTCAACTGATGTTTATCCATTGTAGTCGCCTCCCGAAATTGCTTCCCGTCTGGCGTTAGTCCTCACAATCTGCTACTTAGGTACCGATGGCGGGTCGATCTTCCGTCCGAAGATCCTGCCCCAGAACTTGTACATGAAGTTGGCCAGCGGGAGGGCCAGGAACAGGTCCGACCACACGCCGTCGACGTTGGTGAGCAGGTTGGACGCCGCCGCGAATGCAAGCACGTCGGCGCTTGCTTCAGGTAAGGCGGCAGCAACCGCCCCTGCCGACGCCGACATCATGCTGGCGGATCCCACGCCGCACGCCATTCCGACAGCCCATGGATGGAACCATCTCAGCGACGCGATCAGACCCGCGAACAGGCCCATGTACACGGCGCCGAACAGGGTCCCGAAGATGTAGGTGCCCAGCGTCCCGCGTCCTTCAGGCGAGTCGAGGCCGTAGACCTGTCCGGTGATGGCGATGGCGCCCTCGCGGCAGATGGAGTAGGTCGCGCCGACTGCCTCGCGGCCCATCCCCAGAGCCACCGCGACCGGCAAGGCGAGGAGAGGACAGAAGAGCATGCCGAACTCCTGCAAAATGAGGGGAAGGCCGGCCGACGCGATCTGTTTGAGCGATGGTCCGACCACTGTCCCGAGCTTCGCCACCAGGAGCATGACGGAGATCGTGATGAGCGGGGACGAGGTCTTGACCTGCTTCTCATCCGTGATCTTCAGGAAACGCGGCGTGGTCAGCACACCGAGGACAAGGGCGTATAGCATGGGGAGGAGGAGCACCACGCCCGGACCTATCGTGAACTTCCGCTGCCTAATGAACTCCGAGATGATGACGATGCCGAGGACGACAAGGTGCAGCTTGCCGTCGAGGAAGTTGGGCTTTTCGGCTTCTGCGTTGGGTGTTTCAGGTGTGTTTGGCGCCTCGGGGGTCGCTGTGCTGGTCTTCTTCTCAGGCATCTCTGTGTTGTTGGCCACTGTCCTCACCTCCTATATCTTCCCGGTGACTTTGAGCATGATCTGGGCGATTATGCACGAGCCGATAAAGGTGCCTGACAGCACGAACATAGCCACGATGGCGATCTTCCAGCTCATCTTGGCGAACTGGTCGAGGTCCTTGGCGATGGAAATACCCGCATAAGCCAGGATGGGCGTGCAGAGCGCCAGGAAGTTGATGTTGTTGGTGTGTGACAGTATCCATTCAGAGCCAGGAGTCCATGGGGTTGTGAGGAGGATGGCGATCAGCGAAATGTACACGATGCTTGGGAGCTTCCATGGCAGTACTGTCGACAGCCACCACCCGAGGAACGAGATCGCACCGAGGATCAACATGCCAGGCAGCGCTTTTAGGGGGTCGATGCTCACAGCTATCCAGTTGCCGACCAAACTAATGGCGCACACGATGACTAAGATTGCCGCGATGTCTTTGGCTCGAACCACTTGGGTCACTCCCTCCGTGAGAAAGTGGGGGTCTACCAGAAACGTCCAATCCGCTAAGGAACCTGCTAGAGAACCTGCTAGAGAACCGCCCAAGTCACGACCTGCTAAGAGGACAACCAAGTAAGCTTGGACGTTAGGAAATCGTGGTCTGCGTGCGCCCGACTATCACCTCCGAAACACAAGAGGCCAAGGCGACGGGGATCAACAGTGGAGGGAAGTGTGCTGCGTAGGTGCTACTCTCGCCGATTGTGTAATTCTGCGCATAGGACTATAGTCCTGCCGAACGCGTGGCGATTAGGAGGACGTTTTTAGGGATGGTTGCGCCGGGTCTTCGGGAGCTTGTGAAGATCGGTTTGCCTGCATCTTGTAGGGCGATGCTCCGGATCGAAGCATCCCATCCGCGACCGTGCACTCAGATGAAACATCCTATCCGCGACCCTGCACTCAGATGAAGCATGGTTTTGGTTTGTGGGCCTTCGCCGGCATCCGATCCGCCCGCCCCGTTCACTGGTGCCCCTCATCAGCAAGAGTCCGTCCACCCGTGCACCTCATCAGCCGGTGGGCGCACACTGGTGCACCTCATCATGCTGACCGTGCTTCAATTTGAAGCATCCCATCCTTTTAGCCTTAGCGGACCGCCCCCGAGTCCCTAACCTTGTTTCATCTGAGTGCACCCTCAGGGATAGGCCGTCCATGGGTGCCCCTCATCACGGAGAGGGCGTTCGGTATCGGTGCAAGGGGTAGATCGGAGGCCGGATCAGCATCAAGTGCTGATCCGGCTTCCTAGTGGTCATATCTCGCATGTGCCGCATCCGCAGTACTAGCCACGTTTCTATTGCATCTGCTGCGTCTACGCCTTCGTCACTCCGAAACAAGCCTCTTTTCGCCCTCGATGGCCTGGATCGGCTTGATATCCTGCGTGACCTCCAGCGTGCCGAGGAAGGCGCCGTCCACGTCCCGCACAGCAAAGTACCTGATGTAGACGTATTTCCCGCCCATCTTGATCCAGAAGTCCTCGTGGTCCTTGCGGCCCTCGCGGAAGCTCTCGATGATCCCCTCCACCACATGGACGCTGGTCGGCGGATGGCAGTTGGAGACGCGCCTGCCTATGACAGCCTTTGTGCGCGGGAATATCCGCTCGCTGCCCTGGGAGAAGTAGCGGACGATGTTGTCCTTGTCGACGAAGGTGATGTCCACCGGGAGGGTGTCCAGCATCCGGACGAGCTCGTTCATCTGGAGCGCTCCGGTCGGGAGGACGATGGAGCCGGATGGCGCGGAGATCTCCGGCTGTCCATCCGCGGTTCGTGCAGCTGCCGGCTTCCACTCGGGAGGCGGGGGGATGAGGAAGTAGCCGAGATCCCTGCTTTCGTCGGCGATGACCTTCCATTCTTCGTCCGCGAAGACATCCAAGACCATGGGGAGGAGGATGTCGTTCTCCTTGGAGACCATGTCGGCGACTTTGGTGAGCGTCCCCTCGACGTACTCCTTGATGACCTGCTTGGATGGCTTGTCGGGTTTGCACGGCACTGGCGAGGCTGATGGCCCCTTGGACTCCGTCGGCCGCGCCCACGCTTGGACCATCCGCGACGCTTCCTTGATGAGGTTGCGGATTTCGTCGTCGACCGCCCACATCACTTTGGGTGGGGCCGTGATACCGTGCTGCTCCATGTAGGGGAAGAAGAGGTGCTCCTTCTTGGTGTAGTGGATGTCGATGTTGGCGAGGTCGGCAAGATCCTGGGCCAGCGTGACGGCGGCTTCGGCGTCCACTTCAGCGTCCAGCTCGAGGAACGCCTCTAGGTGTGGCCGGATCCTGTCTTCCATCAGGCGCTCAAGTGCCTCGTTCTCCGCTTTGAGAGTGTGGGCCGGATGCCCCGGCGTTTCGTGGGGATTCGTCGGCCTGTGGATCTCCTCGACCGACCCCTTGAACACGGCGGCGTGGACGTCGCACAGCCGCGTAATCTCCTCCACCGGGAGACCTTCCTTGATGAGCGCTTGCTCGGCTTCGGCGATCTCCGTGGCCGAGACGTTCTTGAACACTTCCTCAAACCTTGCCTTGACCTCGTCGAAGTCTTTGCCCGCATGCAGGTCGGTAAGGAGCTCGCGGAGGACCTTCTGCCTGTACTCGCGGTTGTTGATTTCCTGGGTCATGGTTGGGCCTCCTTTATCTCGAAATCGTGGGCGAGCAGGGTGGAGCGGATCTCATCCATGCTGACGCCCCTCATCGCGGCACCTTTTGGGATCGTCATTACTCTACCTACAGTGGCGAGCATGCCCGGTTTGGTGATCTCCTTAAACCCTAGTTCCTCCAGGATCCCGATGAGCTCGGGATGCTCTTGGCAGAGCGATTGAACGGACTTCGTGAGGTCTATGTACTTGGTCACCGTATCACCCCGCATTCTAGGCGATCCTTTGTACGCTGAGCGGTTCTGCGTTCGCGCTGTGTCTGCAAGACAGGTTGGTCCGTCCCGTGTCTGCAGGACAGGTTGGTTCTCTGTTCTACGCACG
>CAZRRG010000107.1:0-6626 GCA_964602455.1 uncultured Eubacteriales bacterium
CAGTCTTCCCGGGATCGTACTCGAGGTAGGCCGTCTCTGCGGCACAGTTGACGGTTGCGCTGCTTAGCCCGTCAGCCATCTAGAGAGCGTTCTCGATCGCCTGAGCGCAACTGGCGCAGCTCATGCCCTCCAACTCGAGAACAGTCTTGTCGGCTCTAGCTGCTACTTCCGCTGCTCCATCTGGCATTCTGGTGACCTCCAGACCTAGACTTCCCGTAATCCCATTTTGGCCCTACAAGACAAGTCGTTGGGTGTAAATTGACCCTACTACACTATATACTACTACATACCGTAGCACACGCGATCCACAATCGTGTCGTGAGAGGTGATCCGGATGCTCAAGACTCTCTGGCGAAGACGTGTCGACTGGGTGACCGGTCCGTCAACGGAGCAGCTCTTTGAGACGTAGGGAGGCCTGGTAGACCTCGTTTCTAGGAGCGCCGGTCTCAGAGGCGACCCACTGGGTGGCCTCCTTGAGGGTGCAACCGCGCTCCACCATAGCCTTCACCAGCATGGCCTCAAGTGGGATGCGGGCCTGGGGCTCGACGCCTCTAGAGCCTGTGCCTGAAGCTGGCTCCTGTGCTCCCTGCCCGGCCTGCTCGCCCTTCCCATCAAAGTACACCACCACGGTGTACTCCCCGCGCTCTGCATTAGGATCGGACTCCAGAGCGGCCACAACGTCAGATATGGGCCCGTAGTAGGACCTCTCGTGAACCTTCGTCATCTCACAGCAGAAAGAGGCCATCGCTCCGGGCATCTCCTCCGAAATCGCCTTTGCGAGAGCCTTGATCCGCTTGGGAGACTCATAGACCACAAAGGTGGATATCCCCTGCTCCCGCACCTCTCGCAAAGCTGCACGGAGGTCGCGGGCTGTCCTGGGCAGGAACCCGAGGAAGGTAAACTCCCGGGATGGAAGGCCCGATACCGAAACCGCGGTTGCGATTGCGGAAGGCCCGCTGACTCCGTATACAGGTATCCCGGCATCCCTCGCGGCTCTGACGATCTCTACCCCCGGGTCCGATATGCAGGGCGTACCTGCGTCGCTCACTATGGCCACGGAGATGCCGTCTGCAAGGATCCGCTCAATAACCTCGCTAGCCCGGCCCTTCTCGTTGAACTTGTGGAAAGAAAGCATGGGGACCTCGATGCCGAAGTGCTGGAGGAGACCCTTGGTGTGGCGGGTGTCCTCGGCCAGGACTAGCGAGACCGACCTCAGGACTTCCAGGGCTCGAGGTGAAATGTCGGATAGGTTGCCAATAGGGGTGGCAACAACGTAGAGGCTTCCGGGCTCAACAACTGATTGGCGGACGGGCCGCCCCGACTCTGTACTTTCCTGCGTCACCGGGCTGCCCTCCCGTGTCGTTCCTCGGAACCTCACTCTAAGAAACCTTTATCTAGTAGTCTCCTTGAACACGCCGAGAAACTCTTGTGATATCCGGATGACTTCCTGCAGGGTCTGGTTGATCTCGGGGCTCTTGAAGAACCCAAGGATCTTCTCCGCCCTGACACTCGCGGTCCCAATATCGCCGAACATGCTCTTTACCTCGGCGTACTCCAGTTCCAATGCGGCAGCCAGCCTGTGGAGGGTCTGCTCGTATTGTGCGCGTAAGGAAGCACGGTCAAATGTCTGCATCTAGACCTCTCCGCTTCTCGCGCATGCCCAGCCGTTCTATGTCTGACACTGGGCTTTCTACAAGGCCTGTCAGAGATCCTGCATCCGGCGCTTCTTGGCTTGGCGCAGGCCCTTGGACTGTGGTGACCGCGTCTGACTGGGGCTACCCGTATCGCCTTCGTCCCGGAGAGCCTGGCGGATGTAATCGGGCAGTTCGAACAAAGTGTTTTGCCCGTGAAGTATCACTTTTCCATCCCTAATGGCGAGCGGTAGTCCCAGGTCCTTGCGGCGGACCGCCGCAACGATGTCAGGGTAGGCATCGGCTCCCGGATCGTCGATGTCTAGATACTTGCAGTTGATGCGGCGCTGCCCGAATGTCCTGTAGAGAGTCGGTATGAACCCCCGGATAACGTCTTCTTGGGTTCTCGACCCGCAGCAGCCGGTCCGGTGCCGCACCTTGCGCGAGCCCATGATGATAATGCGTATCATGATGTCAACCCCTTATGTTAACTGGCTTCTAGTCACTGATATGTGGGCTTGAGCAGTGTGGTTACCGCATAGTCCCGTGCCGAACCGGATCGCATTATGTAACCTTCAAGGTCCGGTTTACATAACATGCCTTGATGCCGGGGATACCCGGACACAAATCATAGAGGAGGTTAGTAGCAGATGAAGGCTCCATCTACCCTTGGGTTGCCACCGGTGCCGCCGCCGAACCTGCCTGTTCGGCCCAACGACTTCCGGTGCGAGTGCGTATGCGTCGAAGTCCAGAAGATCCTTGACGCACGGAAGCAGATCGAGTGCGACACCTTCTTCCGGCTTCAGGCATTCGTGGACTCGGTGCCTTCGCTCCCCCTGATCGACATCGATCAGAACCCAATCCCGGGCGTGAACTGGGCACCGACGGACGACATCGTGTGCTTGGGCGCCGTCTTCAAGGAGAACCTGAAGGAGCAGATCTTCGTGATCGAGAAGCCGCCCATTGACTTCACGGTCACCCCGATCGGCGGCATACCGCCAGCTGCGGAGATCAACGTCACCGTTGCTCCCGGAACCAATCAAACGCCCTCGCTTGGCCCCTGCGAGGTCAGGAACACCGTCCTGGCGCAGCTCCAGAACAACACCCCTGGGCGTACGCCAGTAACCGGCTACATCGAGGTATGCCCTGTGCAGTTCACCAAAGACCTCGTGCTGTTCTTCCCCGACCAGGAGCTCGTGGGCCAGGTCAGCGTCAAGACAGAGTCGGCTTGGGAGATCCTGGACTGCACCGTCGATGTGTTCCTGGATGTCCTGAGAGTGAGCGTCGTAGTTGGCGCGCATGTCATCGTGAAGACTTGGGCAGATGTCCAGTTGGTCACCACTGCCTTCGGCGAGTGCGACTGGGAGCTCATCCCGCCCCCCTTCGCAGAGAACCCATGCGTGGAGTTCGCAAGCAGGCCGTTCCCCTCGTTCAACCCGCCTCAGCTGCAGGACTTCTTCATACCACCTCCTCCGGTTGGAACGCAGCAGAGAAAGTAGTTCGGGTTCGCGAGTCGAACGGAACCGGGAGGGAATTCCCCTCCCGGTCCTTCTCTTTCGCGCTAGTTTGACCCCATCTCATGGCTGGCCGGTTTCGCCATCAGGGAGTCTCGTCGCCCTGATCCTCGGGTAGCTGCAGCATACGTCGAAGGTACTTCAAGTACTCGTCAACTCTCTCTGGGGTTGGCTTGATGCCTCGCCTGCTTAGGACCTCTTCAGCCTGTTTGAGGGCAAGCTCAGGAGACCTGATCAGAGACTCGCGGAGGTTCCGGACCTGGTCACTGTCCCTTTGCGCGGCCGGCAAGGGACTTCGCATGCCCGTCGCAGCCCCCGGCGACGTCTGCGAAGCCGTGGGTGGCATCATCGGTGGGCCTGACGGCTGTGGAGTTGGGCGGCTTGCTTGCTGGACAGCAGGCCCGCGGCGTTGATCCGGGCTCCTGACCTGTGGCGCCGTCTCCTTTGCGACTAGGCGGGGTTTGTGATCGGCAATCACGACTTGCCCAACACCGTCTGGGACCATAGCGGTCTTGCTCACCGGAGGGGACAGCGCGGGCGGGACAGGCTGTTGCTCTTTCGGAACCGACATTGCGGGCTGCGCTATCGGCACTGGCGTCAAGGCGGTTTCGGGGACTGCCGGCTGGGGCGGGACGCTGGGCTTCACAGGAGACGGGGTAGGCGGCGCAGTCGGGATGGGCGGGGAATCCTTCGCGTCGGCAAGGACCTCTTCGGGCGTCCGGTCTTCCCGTTTCATGGCATCCCACACGCATGGGGGCAGCAACGGTCTAGAGAAGAACCTGAGCACGGCCTGGGAAACCGAGATCGATAGCCGGTCAAGAAACCTGTCCGTGTAGCCGTCAATCATCGGTACCGACAGAAGCACGCACGGAGCGGGGACTTCCGCGATTGCGTGAGAGAACCACTTCTTAAGCTCGCTGGCTACCCTAAACGTAGTGATTCGCTTGAAGCCGTCGCTGTAGCCATCGTCCCAGAACGCAAGCTCTCCGGCGAGTTTGCGGCTCTTGAGCCCCCGGTGCCACCATGGATACACGGCAAGAGGTTGTATGCATCCGGGAACCGCAAGCCCCGGGACGGCGAACAGCGCCAGGTCCCAGAAGGGCGGGCAGTCTGAGCCGGGTCCCTTGGTCGAGGATCCATCCTGACCCCGGGACGACCGGAGAGTCACGTCGGCCCCGCAGACCCACAGGAGTCTCGCAAGCAATCGCATTTCTGCGTCCCATTGATCGTAGAGGCCGCAGCCTGGCTGGCGCCTGACCTCCAAAGGAGTGATTAGGATGCGGCTCCCCAAAAGCGGCGGCTGAACTGCGAAGACACTGCCTGCCTTGTCATACCTGTAAGGAATGCCAAACAGCTGGCAAACGCTCTCGAGCGCTTCCGGCGGCGGGCAAACTACTCTGCGGGATTGCACTTCAGCATTATCCAAGAGCAGATGCATTTGCATTTCCCCCGTGGAACATAATGAGTTGACATAACGATCAACCATTTTTATGACGCGGGGACCTCTATGGACACTAAGTAGATGCGGCAAGGGAGGAACTCGCGGGAGTAGCGGGCTAAGGCAGTAACGCCTAATGGTCGTAGAGGCTCAAGGCAGGACTGTCTCCGGGAGTCTCTAAGAAGGGGAGCTTGCGCCCCCCTTCCCCACAATCGATTACCTCTGGACGAAGATCTCCACCACGTAATAGAGGGAGGAACCGGGCTTCTTCACTACACCTATCCCAACCTCATTCCAGTAGGCCTCAAGCATGTTCTCTTTGTGAGACTTGCTGCCCATGAAAGTCTTGTGGGCCATCTGCGCGGTAGACGCCTGGCAGATGTTCTCACGCGACAGCCTTGTCGTAATGCCAAAGTAGCTGAGCATGCTGCCGGAGTAGCCGTAGCTCGAGCCGTGCCCGTAGTAGTTGTTCTTGATCATGTCTTCGCCCTTAACGCGGGCCACGGCCACCAGCTGCGGGTCCAGCTTGACGGGCTTCAGGCCGAGTTTGGCGCGCTCCGCGTTCAGAAGCGCCACCATCTGCGTTTCGAACGCATTGGGTTCTACCGGCTGAATGCTGCCCTTCTTGGGAGCGGTCCCAGGGTTCGGGGCAGGCGTCTGGGGTGTCTCAGGTTGTGTCGGCGTCGGTGTCTGAGGCGTCGCCGGCGTCCCGAAGCGAGCCTGGTACCACGCGTCATACATAGCCTGCTGCTCCGGCGTCATTGCGTAAGCTTGTCCACCTGCAGAGAACAGCAAAGCAACGAGAACCAAAGAAAACAGCACAAATCTTAGTTTCATGCAGGAGACCTCCTCGTCGTTTGATTGGCAGCGCAAGGCCACGTCTCCGATTCTAGAGGAGTTGTCCTGCGATGACAAAGTCAATCATTGGCATAATGGCTGCTAGAGATGGGTATGGCATGGAAGGTGGCGGCCAAGCGGCTGCTCGGACGGAAGCTGCATGAAGTTAACATAATACATACTATGGTGTGACTTCGCAGGTCAGGAGGTGACACCATGAACGAAAAGCAGCCTGAGGCAATGCAGGGGTACACCCAGTGGGCAGGGCAACAGCCCGAGGCCTACCAGTTCTTCCCCTCTCCCTTATTCCTTCCGTTCCCGTTCCTTTTCAGAGTCCCGCCCAGGTTCTTCATCGGCTTCCTACCGAGGCGACGGCGGCGCCGTTACGACGTTGATGCGCATGAAGAAGCGCTGGGCTGGTGCATCAGGAATATCGCTGAGAACGAGTACGCCTACATGAGAAGCATGGGTTTCCCGGAAGTGGAGATCGAGATGGAGTAGGCCGGTCCGCTGTGGGCGAACTAAATGGCGGCTCTGCAGGGGGTCGGCGAGCCAGCGGGAGAACCGGCTGGTGGAAACCGACGAGCTGGCCGGTGGCGCGACCGGTAACGACGACCCCTAGCAGGGCCGCCAGCCCGTCTTGTGCCTGCTACTTTGCGCCTGCCAGGTACCCTTTTAGGCTCTGCCTCAGAAAGTAATCCCACCCTACTTGGCAGCTCTCGCGCGTGAAAGCAGGGTTGTCCTGGGGGAAAAGCTCAATCCACTCGAAGGTAAGACGCAGCAGAGTCCCGCCCTGTACCGCCGCCAGTTCCCATGTGACAAGCGCGTGTCCGGGATAGCCTCCATAGCGCCAATCGTAGGCGATCATCCGTCCCGGCTCCACGCCGGTCACTTTCCACTGGTGGATGTAGTCCTGGCCATCGAAACTGACCGTGAACTCGGTTTCAAAGCCTACCTGGGACCGGAAGTCGGGCATCGGCTCGAAGAACCACCTGCGCATATGGTCCTTGTCGGTGATGGCCTGCCAGACTACAGAGGTAGGCGCGTTGTAGGTCTCTTCGAGCACAATCGGTTCAGGTCTACCGCTCATGTCGCTCTCTCCAAATCCCCAGGAAATGAAGAAACCCAACCTTGCGATTGGGCTGATATTCTGGTGGGCCATAAAGGACTCGAACCTTTAACCACCCGATTAAGAGTCGGATGCTC
>CAZRRG010000108.1:0-6487 GCA_964602455.1 uncultured Eubacteriales bacterium
GGTCCGGAGGGGCCACTTCGTATGGGGCAACGAGCCGGAACTGGAGCAGTACAGGTCCATCGTCGCAAAGACTGTGTAGCTGGCGTCGCGCCGGGTGACATCGATGATCCATGGAAAGCAGCGAGCACCGCGAGCTCCCTACGTTGTGCTGGCCCTTGTTGCGGCCATTGCGCTTGCCGCCATATTGGTGGGATGCAAACCTGTATCGTCCACGGACGTGGAGCAGCCCAAGACCGGCTCTCCTGGATCCGTCGACAAGGAGTACGGCGTTGTTAAGGTTCCGGTGGCCACCCTGGGCGACGGTCCCGGGAGCGCCGGGGGAAAGCATACTGTCACGCAGGCCAGAATGGGCGATATCGTCCGCTTGCTTGAGCAGCGGGATGGCTGGTACTTAGTGGAGATGCATGATGAGTACCGGGGATGGGCGGATCCTGAGGATCTCTGGCTGTGCAGCAAGTCCGAACTGGATGCTTTCTGGTCGGGCGGAGTGATCCTTGTGTGGAGCAAGACCGCGCCGGTCACGGACAGGCAGGGCGGATCCTCCCTGTTCGATCTTGACTTGGTGGAGGGGACGGTCCTCCCCATTGCCAGCAGGGATAACCAGTGGACCATCGTGACGTTGCCCGGAGGGCAGCAAGGCTATGTAAGGTCAGATGACACGACGTACTTCAACGATCTGGATAAGGTTTTCTCCGAGAAGAAGGGCGTGAAGACAATCCTCGAGACCGCGAGGCGGTATCTTGGCCTTTCCTACTTGTGGGGCGGCACCACGGCCTACGGCTTTGACTGCTCGGGGTTCACGCAGTTCTGCTTCAGGATGGCCGGATACCAGCTGAGACGAGATGCCAACATGCAGTATGAGCAGGGAAAACCTGTGCCGGACAGAGCGGATCTCATTCCCGGGGACCTTGTCTTCTTCGAGACCTACGCGAAGGGCGCTTCCCACGTAGGCATATACATAGGAGACTCCCAGTACATCCAGTGTGGAGGATCGACGGGGGTTACCATCCAGAGCTTCGATCCGGGCCACGCGGAGTACTCGCCGGAGCTGGACAGAGCCTACCTGGGCGCCCGCCGCATCATCGAGTAGGAACTGGGGTAAGAGCAGGCACGAAGAAGCCCCCCGCCTTGCGCCTGTCGCGGCGCCGGGGGGCTTTTCATTGCAGTCCCGCATCGCTATCGTTGCCTTGCTGTCGCTGCGGCTCGGCAGCGCTCAGGTTGGCGTACAGGCCGCTACCGCTTTCCGCCTAGCCTACCGCCCCTGAAGCCGGGATCATGATCACCTGTCCTGGCGTGAGCCGGAAAGGCGGTCTCAGGTCCGGGTTGAACGCGGTCAGCTCAGACACGTTGAGTCCGAATCTCACGGCTATTATCTCTATGGTGTCTCCTTCTTTTACGATGTACCGCCGGCCGCCCATGCCTCCTGGATGAGTGCCGGGATGCATTGGTCCGGTGCCAGGTGTCATTCCGCCGCTGGGTATCCTCACGATCTCCCCTGGGAAGATCATCTCCGGGTTGGCGATCTGCGGGTTTGCCCTGATGAGAGCGTCAAGCGACACATGGAACCTCTGGGCGATCAGCCACATGGTGTCGCCCGGCTGTACGATGTACTCAACCATCCCATGCACCGGACCCGTACTCGGTGGCATCGGGACCGGAGTCGGGTGCGGCGCGGGTGAGATCACCGGGCCGGTCACGATGACGAGCGTGATGTTGCACTTCCTGGCGATCTCGCGGAGGAGCTGCAACTGCCGTGAATGCCGCCTGGAGCCCCGGAGTAAGATGGCGCGGGCGCTTTCATCGGAGAGCATGGGATCTATGCGCAGCCAGCCTTCGTCGAGAACCTGGTTTTCCTTGGTCCATATCAGCGGTAGGAGCGAGTTCAGGTCGCCGTCGGTGGACACGCTCACGAAGTCTCCGGGCGGTTCAACGCCGACAGCCGCCAAAAGGGCGGTGCAATCGCTCATCTTCTCGTGGTGGATGCTGCAGAGTTCCTGTATGAGGTCCAGGCACTCGGTTGTCGATCCCAAGGCCAAGAGGCGCTCGTATACCGGGACCAGCTCACGCTCGCGAGACCACACGTACGTACTCATTTGGGAGAGCTCGGAAGTGGACACGTTTACCCCCTCCACACATTGGCTCATAGGCGCTTAGTCCTTCCAGTCTATGAGCAGCGGTGGTGTCTTGTGAGCGCAGCGAAAAAGCCCTCGGGAGAGGGCTTAGAAAGTGCGGTCTAGTGCGCCGTGTCTGACGACGCTAGTTTTCCGGCAAGACCGGGGGCTCCGCTTCGTCCGGAGGCGCTTCTTCCTGCTTCCGCTGTATCCTTGGCGGAGGCCAGGGCCACATGCCTTCCTGAAGCCAGTAATTGTCTGGCTCCCGCCAGTACCAGTCTTCTTCGTCCGATGGCAGGGTCTGTGCGTCCTCCTCAGAGACGTGGAGGACGGGATCGGTGAAGTACGGGTCGACCTGCTCCTCGTAGTACGGCGACTCCAACGGGAAATCCCTGCGGGATCTGGGCGGCGTTCTTGACGCCTTGTTCCTCTCGTCCCTCATGCTGCCCCTCCTTTCCCCCATATGTTTCCCTCCCGCTCGCCGGCGAATGTATGACGGGGCTCCGGATAGCAAACTAGCGTTTGCATTGCCGATGGCACGGTGGTAAACTAATGTTCGGGTCAAGGAAGAAAATGCCCGGGAGGGTGCGCGTATGTCCAAGTTGACTGACCAGCAATCAAGAGTGCTTGAGGTCATCAGAGAGAGCATCCGTGAGACAGGGTACCCTCCGTCAGTCAGGGAACTGGGCGAGCGACTGGGTCTTAAGTCCACAGCTACCGTCCATACGCACCTGCGCAATCTTGAGCGCAAGGGGTTCCTCAAGAGGGTCGCTCAGAAGTCGAGAGCGTTCAACGTGGTAGAGGACCAGCCTGAGAGGGCGCCGGGTTCCGTCGTCATGGTCCCCTTGGTCGGCATGGTTCGGGCCGGAATGCCCGTGCTCGCGGCCCAGAACATCGAGGACATGATCCCCTTCCCCCGGGATTTCGTGAAGGCTGAAAACGTTTTTCTGCTGCGCGTCCAGGGTGACAGCATGATCGACGCAGGCATATACGAGGGCGACTATGTGCTGGTCCGGCAGCAGGAATGGGCCGACAACGGAGATATCGTTGTCGCGCTTCTGGGCGACGAGGCCACCGTTAAGGTCTTCTACAGAGAAAAGGATGCGGTAAGGCTACAGCCCCGCAACCCCAAACTATCCCCCATAGTTGCTCGCGACGTGAGAGTCCTGGGCAAGGTCGTGGGCCTGTACCGCTCGGTTCACTGATCCAGCGCAAGCAGGGCTTCGCAGGCTCTCATACAGGCCAGCATCACGTGTTCCTTTGAGAGCCCTCCCTGAAGGTAGGCCGTGTATGGGTCTGTGAACGGTGCGTCGCACGAGAGCTCGATCGACGAACCCTGAACGAAGCACCCCGCTGCCATGATTACCTGGTGCCTGTAGCCCGGCATATCCCATGGCTCAGGCGCCGCATACGAATCTACCGGTGACGCCTCCTGTATCGCTCTTGCGAAAGCGCGGAGTTTCTCCGGATCTCCCAGAGTGACTGCCTGGACTATGTCGCACCTTTCTCCGAGGGGCGACGGGTCGACCGGCATCCCCAGGCCCTCGAATAGCGCCGCGGCGAAGGCTGCGCCCATGAGAGACTCCCCCACCGTCCTCGGAGCCATAAACAGTCCCTGGAACACGTCCCTGTACCCGTAAGGGTTGCTGCCGACCTCGCCTGAAAGCCCCGGCGCGTATAGCGCTTCCGCAACCCTGGAGACACATTCCGAGGTCCCGGCGACGTAGCCTCCCGTCGGGCAGATACCGCCGCCAGGGTTCTTTATCAGCGAACCTGCGGTCAAGGAAGCTCCCAGCGCCGGCGGCTCCTTCTCCTGGGTGAATTCGCAATAACAGTTGTCGACCGTGACGAGCAGTCCGGGCCAACGCCGCCTTTGGAGTTCAAGGAACGCTTCAAGCGTGGATATGGATATGCTCTTCCGGAGGCTGTAGCCTCGCGAGCGTTGGATATGTATCACCTTGGTACGGGGAGTAAGGGCCTCCTCCACCTGCCGTTCAAGCTGAGATAGACCGATCCTGCCCTCCTGGTAGTCCAGTAGCGAAGACACCTCGCGGTAATCCACGCCGAAATCGCGAACGCTCCCGTCAACGGGCTTTCCTTCACCGCCCGGCGTTACGCCAATGACCGGAAGCATCGTCTCGTAGGGCTCTCCAGTCACGCACACGAGGCCGTCGCCGGGCCTTAGAAGCGCAAATAGGGCAGTTTTCAAGACATGGGTGCCCGAGGCCCAGTGGAGCCGCACCAAGGCCTTCTCAGCGCCGAAAACGCGGGCGTAGACACGGTCGAGCGCGTCCCTGCCAGCGTCTCCGTAGCCGTATCCCGTGCTTGGGCTAAGATGAGTGAGGCCGATCTTCTCGGCGCGGAAGGCGTCAAGGACGCGGGCCTGGAGCGTGAGTGATAGCTCCCCTATCCGGTCCCAGACAGGACGCACCCGTTCGCGCGCTGCCTTTGAGAGTCCCAAAGTCCTGTCGCTAAGCCGTAGTGAGTTATCTGTCATGGTGTAGGTTGCCTTTCCATTAGCGGCCTCTGGCCTATCTTGCGGATGAACCTGGCGACGTCCTCAGGACGGAGCTCGCAGACTACTACTGCGCCGTCACCCGTATGTTGTTCTTCCCGGACAACGCCTGCCCTCCGCAGATCGTATAGGATGTCCCACTTATCGTATGGGAGCAGCCAGGACACCAGTCGCCTCTTGCCCGAGAGCTCCCGCTCGACCGCGGCCGACAGGTCTCCAAGGCCGTCTTCATGCAGAGCGGAGATGGCCACGCTTCCGGGGTAGAGCCTCTGGGCTGCGTCCAGGTCTTGCGGGTGGACCTTGTCTGCCTTGTTGAAGCAGACAATCTTGGGCCGGTCCTCTACTCCGAGGTCGGACAGCACCCCGTTAACCGTTGCTACCTGGGATGGCCACGATGGGGACGAAGCATCCACCACGTGGATCAGGACGTTGGCGTCTACGGACTCTTCGAGAGTGGCTCTAAAGGCCGCCACAAGCTCGTGGGGCAGGCCTTGGATAAACCCAACGGTGTCTACCAGGAGCGCTGTCTCGCCTGAGGGCAGCGTCCACCTCCGGGTCCACGGGTCCAATGTCGCGAAGAGCTTGTCGTCGGCATAGGTGTCTTCCCCGGTCAACGCATTGAACAGCGTAGATTTGCCGGCGTTGGTGTAGCCTACGAGGGATATGACCGCGATGCCCGATTCCTGCCGCTTCTTGCGCTGTTCGGCCCTGACCCTCTCCACCTTGTGCAGTTCCCTGGTGAGCTGCGCTATCCGGTTCCGGAGGATCCTTCGGTCTACCTCGATCCTCTGCTCTCCGGGGCCTCTTGTTCCGATCCCTGCTCCCGGATTGGACATGTCCACTCCAAGGCCGGCAAGCCTGGTCAAGGCGTGCTTCGCGCGGGCCAGCTCCACCTGGATCTTGCCCTCGCTTGTCCGAGCCCGGGACGCGAAGATGCGGAGAATGAGCTCTGTCCTGTCCATGACGGGGACTCCTGTGGCATCCTCGAGGTTTCTGGCCTGGGTTGGCGACAGGACGCCGTCCACTATCACAACGCCGGCCTCTTCGGCCAGAACCAGGTCGCGGAGCTCCTCTACCTTCCCTTTTCCCAGGTATGTCGCGGGCTCCGGGGCATCCCGTTCCTGGGTCATGACGAAGGCCGGCTCGTAATCCACGGTCTCTGCCAGGCGGGCCAGCTCCTGCATTGACTCGTCGGTGGAGCCTACCCGCCGCCGCGTGTCTCGTATTCCAATGAGCGCCGCGCGTGGTGATGGGCCGAGGTCTTCGTATTGGTCATCGGGTGTTCTAGGCAATGGTGTATCCTCCGTATTGCCTACGATTATACAACATCGTTTGCTGCCTCAAGTAGTTCCCAGGCCGTGAGCAGGACAAGGTCTTGACGCGAGAAGGACTGGTCACGCATGAGTCTAACAGCCTGGCGGCGGATCGCTTTCTCCACCAGGTTGCGAACCAACCTCGCGTTGGCCGGGACGACCTCCTGGCTTAGTTTCTCCCTTACTATCCGCTCGAACACCGGATACGCGTCGGGCGCTAGACGGTACTCCCTCTTGCGCAGCATGAGTTCGCCGATCTTAAGAAGCTCCTCCACCGTGTAATCCGGGAACTCCAGGTGGATAGGGAACCTCGAACGCAGGCCGGGGTTAGAGCGCAGGAACTGCTCCATTTCCGAGGGGTAGCCGGCGAGGACAAACACCGTGTCTTTGGCTGTATCCTCCATCCCCTTGACTATGCAGTCCACGCACTCCTTTCCGAAGTCCTTGTCGCCGCCCCGGCAGAGAGAGTAGGCCTCGTCGATGAAGAGGATGCATCCTTGAGCCTTTCGTATCTGCTCCCGGGTTCTCTGGGCCGTGTGGCCGACGTA
>CAZRRG010000109.1:0-6456 GCA_964602455.1 uncultured Eubacteriales bacterium
CTCCACAGGCGGGTCTGACACCACGCAGCTAATTTCCGACTCCTTGATAGTGGTCCAGAGCGTAAAGCCAGAACCGGTAGCAGACCGCGAATGTCGCGATTGCCACCAGCGGAGTTGCCAGGGCATACGCGCGCAGTCTGCCATCGCCGAAGATGAGCTGGGCCGGGTAGAAGCTGGCGAAGGCCACCGGAACCGCCCAAGTGATCACCGTCCGAACACCCCTGCTATAGATGTCAGCGGGATAGCGTGTGAATTCGTCAACTATCCAGGAGAGGTCCATGAAGCCCCTGCTCTGGACTGTCAGGAAGCTCATCGCGGCTGCAACAAGGCGGATTCCCGCGAAGATGACCGAACCGGCCATCCCTGCAACCACAATCCAGCCGATGTTCAGCCAAGTGCGCTGGCCGAGCATGCCCAAGGACGTCCAGATCAGTATGACCGCCGTGGCGAACTCTCCCCAGTCGTCCTCGTCGAGGTATCCCGCAACTACCTGGAACAGGGGATTCAGCGGGCGTACCAGGATCCTGTCTACGTCTCCTCTCTGGACTAGTGAGGAGACGAGCATGAGACCGACCCAGAGTAGATGGGCTAGGGATCTCGACAA
Source organism: uncultured Eubacteriales bacterium (assembly GCA_964602455.1). Taxonomy (GTDB): domain Bacteria; phylum Bacillota; class Sulfobacillia; order Fermentithermobacillales; family Fermentithermobacillaceae; genus JBBDIP01. The sequence goes on from CAZRRG010000109.1 coordinate 605, forward strand.
GATGGAAATCCCGTATATGAGCAGCACCTGTGGGTACGACCAGTCACCGATTGCGTGTATCTGGGAGAACAACACCCAGACGGTTGCCGCCGAGCCGAAGGCGTAGACCACTCCCGCCAGGTTCATCGATATGAAGGTGGCAGGGTACGCCATGAGCGATAGCCAGTTGGCTCTCAGGTACCAGAAGTACAACCCCACGTGTCGAATCAGGTTTCTTGCCGCGTTTGCCATCTGGCTAACCCCCTTGCACGGTCAGGCTCCTGATCGCGCCTGACCAGAGAATCCGCGATAGAGCAACCATGGCGCACGTCCATATCACCTGAGTGAGCAGGGCGGAGGCTACCTCGCCCGGCGCGGTGATGCCGCTCCAAATGGCAAGCGGAATGTAGTGGATGGACTTGAACGGCAGCCAGTTGGCGACAGTCCTGAGCCATCCCGGGAAGAACTGGAGCGGGAAGTACAATCCTGAAAACAGCTCGACTACCGTGTACATGTAGTCGATTCCGACTCTGCTCTTTACATGGAAGGTGATGACTCCTGACAGAAACGATGTCGAAAACACCGTCACGTACCCCATTAGGGCCGATATCAGGAACACGCCAAGTGTCTTCGCATCCGGGATGCTGAGCCATCCCGCCAGACGAAGGACGACGAGGAGGGGCAATCCGGTCGAGAGGAACCTGAACGTGGCGCTGCCCAGGCTCTGAAACAGCAGCTGCACGTGCAGGTCTACGGGCTTAACGAGGTCATGAACAATCGCTCCCGACCACACGCGTCCGTTGGTTCGCAGCGCTGTCGGTTCGCCCAGAAATCCGGACAGCACCCTGCCCAGCATGGCGTAGGTCATAATCGTGGCGAGCCCGATCCCGGCAACCGACTCACGCCGGCTGTATACTGCGGTCCAGAGAGACCACTGGATGACCACCATCGCCACCGCTCCGACCATGGTAGCCCAGTAGTTGGCGCGATACCGGAAGCCCCGGAGGATCTCGGCGCGAGCATAGGCTAAGTACTTCATCCGAGCTCGGCCTCCCTGTAGAAGCGTTTGACCGTGTCCTCAAGGGAGCTGAGTTCCCCGCCTGTCTGGTGCCGGAGTTCGGACTGGGTCCCGTCGAAGAGGATCTTGCCGCGATGAATGAGCAGGACCCTGTCAGCCACGATCTCCAGGTCGTCGAGGTCGTGGCTTGCCATGAAGATCGTTACTCCCCGGGCCTTCTCCTCGCGAAGGAAACCCCGGATGCGGTCGCGCGCCAGGATGTCCAGGCCGATAGTCGGCTCGTCCAGGAAAACAATCGACGGATCGTGAAGGAACGTCAGCGCAAGGTCGCAGCGGGTCTTCTGTCCGAGGGACAGCATTCGGGCCGGGGTCTCCAAGAGGGACCCGACATCCAGGACGTCCAGGAGCCGCTGCATGTTGGCCTGATAGGTGGGTTTCGGCACATCATAGACCTTGCCCAGGAGGTGGAAACTCTCCTTGACCGGAAGGTCCCAAAGGAGCTGAGTTCGTTGGCCCATGAGCAGTCCTATCTCTCGGGCCAGTTTGGTCCTGCTCCGGTAAGGCTCGAGCCCTGCTACGGTGACTTTCCCAGCGGTAGGGACAAGGACACCGCACAGTAGTTTGATGGTCGTTGACTTGCCGGCGCCATTCAGGCCGATGTACCCAATGGACTCGCCGGGCATTACCGTGAACGACACGTTGTCCAATGCCTTGACCGTCCGGTACTCTGGCCGCATGAATCTCTTCAGTCTTCCAGAGAACCCTTCGCCGTCCATGCGGATGCGGAAGTGCCTGGTCAATCCCTCGGCAACGATGATCGGTTCTGTAGACATCGCGTTCAGGGTGCGGTCCTCAGTCGCGAGAGAATCGCTACCCTTGACGGTTGATTCGCTAGAGATGCTGAACAATTGGTGTTCTCCCTTCGGTTACAAGAGCGTTTGTAGCGTCGCGAACGTCCATGCCGCACGCGGGCGCCCGTGCGCCGCGAGAGTCCATGCCGCAAAGCAAAAGAGACACTCTTGAGCGATGTGAACACAGGACGGCGCGCATGGCGTGCATGCGTGAAGATAGAGCGACCGGAGGGAGCTACGGGGTCACGAATGGGGAAGAGACAGTAGATACGGCGACAAATCGCGCCTTGCGAACGAGCTTTTCGGCCCTGTTACGCCAGTCCCACCTCGTGCCTGTGCTCTGTTCCGGCTGCTACTGTGCTGATTCGTGTCACTGCACACACTTCCTTTCGATGATGTGAATGCTGCAGTCGAACGCTGCAACCGCAGGGAGTATATCACCGCCTGCCGACTTGAGTCCATCCGTGGTGTGGGCGCTCTTCTACATGTCGCAGAAGTTCCGTGGCGACAGAGGTTATTCAGCGGTCGGGGCCAGTCTTGCGCGGTATCATCCCCTAATACCCTCTTAGTATGAGAGACGCTTCAAGGATTAGAGTCACCGAGGACGGGGTCTGGCGGTACTACAACTGCCCTGACCGAGTGTGGTCGGAGAAGTGCCGGCGTTGCCGCCAGATAGTGGCCGAGACCAGGGCTCCGGCAGAGGAGTGCTTGAACTGCTGGAAAGTGGAGATATGGAGCCTGGAGAGCGCAACGGAGCAGGATGGCCTGATCGAAGCGCTAACGCAGATGGGCCACAAGATTGTCGCAAAGGCATCCAGGGCCCCAATCCTGGTTGTGAGGACCGGAGACCCGATGGACGCCTATCCGAGCCCGGAGATCGAAACTGCCAACCTGCTCATGCTCTACGCCGGTAGCGAAGAGGAGAGAGACGCGCTTCGCCGGGATACGGAACAGGCGCTGGGTTCAGTGAGACTACCTATCCGCCGCGGCTGTTGGCGCTACGACAGCCTGTTGGGTCCATGGGAGACCTGGTAGCCTGTTCAGGCCACAAATAAGGAGGGCCCGTCAGCGGCGGGCCCTCCGGTCATCTCGCGTTTGTAGTCAACGCTCTTCCCAGTCTCCGGGATCGTCATCGTCGTCATCATCTTCGTGGTCGTCATCTTCGTGATCATCGTCATCATCAAAATCGTCTTCTTCCGCGGCGGCTTCCTCAGCAGCTTCCTGGATTCGCTCGATCTTTTCTTCATACTTCTCACGGATCGCCTCCAAGCGCTCCTCGAGCTGTTCGCGCATCTCCTCGATCTTCTCCTGGAGTTCCTCCATCGCTTCCTCGATGTTGGCGACGCCTTCCTCGAAGCGCTCCTGCTCTGCCTCGATCTTCTCCTGCATCTCGTCCTGGAGCTCCTCCAGGCGCCGGCTGTGCTCCTTGCCGTACTGGCGGCGGAAGGCGCGCATTTGCTGCTTCAGTTGCCGTTTGGTCTCCCTCCAGCTGTGCTTGCCGTGCACATGGGGCACCGGAGGAATGGGAGGCACCGGGCGGACCGGTCGAGTTGGGCCGCAAGTCTCTCCGTGGGCCCCGCCTCCGCTCATCCACATCTGCATGTCTTTGCCGGTGACCGGCCCTTCACCCTCGGAGATAAGGCTCAAAACCAGCTGCACGGCAAACCCTATCTCCTGCATTGAGGCGTCATCGCCGAGGTCAGGGGCCAGGCTATCGATCTCCTCGAAGCCGGGCACAGTCTTGAGTGTGGCGACGCACTTGCGATAGGTGCTCACGCACCTGGCCTCCATGCCCCTGAAGGTGTCCGTGTAGATGCCTTGTGTCACGATGTTCCGGATACCCCGCAGAACGCCCCTAACTTGGCTGAGTTTGTCCATTCTTGCTTCCTCCTTCTTTCCTGCGAACGCCTGCCGTGGAAAGGGCCTCTCTCGCCAGCCGGCGAGCCCGGTTGGCGCGCCATTTGACCAGGCCGGGATGGATGCCCAGCATTTCGGCGACTTCATTGACCGTGTAATCGAGGTAATACCGCAGGTAGAGAACCCTCATGTACTGCATCGGGATCCGTTCCGTGAGTTCATGGATGAGCCAGTTCGCTTCCACCACGTCTGCCGGCAGTTGGTTTGATGCATGCTCCGGCAGGATCATGAGCTCATCCAGACCGGATGCTTCGGCGGAGCCGGCAGCTAGATCCCGCGCCTCGTTGATGGCGATCATCCTGACCCAGTACTTGAACTTCGACCTGTCCTTGAGCGTATGCAGCGACCTGAAGGCCGAGATGAAGGCCGACTGAACGACGTCGTCCACATCTGGAGACCCGCCAAGGACCCCGCGTACCACGCGCCGCAGCGCTGTCTGGTGGCGCTCCACCAGAACCGAGAACGCGGCATCCCGGTTGGGGTCTTCGAGCGCCAAACCTACCAGGTCCTCATCCGAAAAAAGCCGGAGGCAGGTGAGCGATCGGCCCAAGGTCGAGACGGCCGGACCGGGTTCGGTCGGCGGCATCACGTCAGCGGCGTTTATCTCGATGGGCCTCGGGCTCGCGATCAGGACTCATTCCCCTTCCACATGGATAGACCGACGGCACGAAGAAAAGGTTAGAGGGAACTAGCGGACTCCCCTGTACTTTCCATCATAGACGGGGGGAAGTCCTTCGCGATCCTTCCATGGCCCGGCACTACGGAGGAGCCAGTTCAGACCTTCCTCCACCTGTGCATTGTCGCGGACGCGATGGGGGGTGTGTTCCAGGACCGCGAAGATGTCGCAACCGGTCCCGCCCAGAATCTCCAGCGTGCGTAGGATGGGGACGCAGCCGTCCTGCTCGACAGGGGTCCAGAAGTAGCGAAGGCCTCCTTGCCAGACGTGGTGCAGGTGGACCACATGGCACCAGGGGGCAATGTGCGCCACCATGTCCTCGTAGGAACTGCGGAGCGCTCGGGACGCGATATACAGGTCGCCCACATCCAGACAGAAGGACAGGTCCCACTGCAGCAGTTCCTGGCGGTTGATGGCCCACAGCATTGTGAAGGCAGAGGGGTCTTTCCTGGGTCCCAACTTGGGTTCGCAGACAACCGGGATGCCGGATGCCCGCTCAAGCCGCTTGAGCCGCGGAATGATTGCTCTCACCTGGTCGATGCCGACGTTGTGTCCTTCCCTGTCCCAGACGTAAGGGAAGTGGACCAGCACGTATTCCAGTCCCTCGCGGCGAGCAATATCCAGGTTGCGCTGCAGTTCGTCCCAGGCGGGACTGTCGTTCCAGAGCAGGCCCCTCCGGTCGTCGATAGCAAAGACGGGGGTGTGGAGACCAAGCCTCACCCCAAAGCGTCTGCAGTTCTCGATCATGCAGGTCAAATCGTGGGGGGACTTGAGGTCACCGATCTCAATCGCCTGCGTGTGCCACTTGAACAGGTCACGAAGTTTTTCCGACTCGGACAGCACTGTGCTGCCCGAGATAGAGAGGACGAACGCCAACTCACTACACCTCCGGGGCGCTCCCCAGCCGCGTCGAAGTCGATAGGCGTTCGCATGCACGCAGGTTGATCATGGGTAATGCCTAACCGTTCGACTGATGCCACCTATTGACGGTGGTCTCTCTAGTATCGCGATATGTGAATCAACCGGATGCTGGGAGGGAGTTGCTTTGTACCAGGCACCCGCCGGCGGAAAGCCAAAAGATCCGCCATCATTACTGGGAAGTAGGATTCGGTGCATCGCAAAGATCTCCTCTTGGGTGGGGCGCGATCAGGGGGCAAAATGGGCTGGAAGTCATAGGGGCACAGTCCAGGGGAATGGTTGTTGACGCGGACTCATGCTCTGCTATAATGGAGTCTGCTGTCATAGGGTGGCGGCGTAGCTCAGTTGGTAGAGCATACGGTTCATACCCGTAGTGTCACTGGTTCGAGTCCAGTCGCCGCTACCAACGCGAAAAGTGGGCCATTAGCTCAATCGGTAGAGCATCCGACTCTTAATCGGGTGGTTAAAGGTTCGAGTCCTTTATGGCCCACCA
>CAZRRG010000110.1:0-6199 GCA_964602455.1 uncultured Eubacteriales bacterium
GTCCCGGGTTCCTGCTAGGAGATCCGGCTGCCATTGGCAACGGCCCTGTCGACGGTCAACAAGGCCAGGTTCTCCCCGTCCTTAGCGGCGAGAAGCATACCGTTGGATTCAAGACCCCGTATGACCGCCGGCTTCAGGTTGTGGACGACGATGATCTTCTTCCCCACCAGTTCTTCGGGGGTGTAGTACATGGCTACTCCGGCAAGAATCTGCCTTGTCTCATCCCCGAAACTTATCTGCAGGCGGAGGAGTTTGTCGGCGCCCTGGATCCTCTCGCAAGAAAGAACCTCGGCAACTCTGAGGTCAATCTGCTTGAACTGGTCTATGGTAATGACGTTGTCCTGACTTTCCAAGGATTATCCCTCCAGATTCACCAAAGCCCGCGGTGACCGGTCTATAGATCACCTGATGCATAGCATAGGGGCTTGTATTATAATACTTTCCGTTCAAGACCCCGGCCGCGCAGGATGCCTTGCGCAATTTTAGCACTTTCCACCTGTATAAGAAAGAATCGGACTCCGATCCAACTCCTACGAAATCTGTCGAAAGTCGCTTGACGATTTCTGGTACATCTGGTATCTATTCTGTGATCCCTTAGCGGAACATGGAGAGAGACAGAAGCAGGAGGTGACGTACCGGCATGATGAAATCGACGGGTGTTGTAAGGAAAGTTGATGAACTGGGTAGAGTGGTCATCCCGATCGAACTGCGCAGGACGCTCGATATTGGAGAGAAGGACTCTCTCGAGATTTATGTGGACGGCGAGAGCATAATCCTCAAGAAGTACGAGCCCGCGTGCGTGTTCTGTGGGAACGCAGCAGATGTTGAAATGTACAAGGGCAAGAGAGTCTGCAAGCATTGTCTCGAGGAGCTAGGTCAGATCGCGAAGTAGGTAGAGTATCGGGAAGTGCCCTGTAAATAGCGCCCTGACAATATTGAGGGAGGCTGAGAACCAGCCTCCCGTTGGTTTACCTTGCCACTATCTTGCCACTATGCCGGTCCCAGTGACCGCGACGTATCTACCCCCGCTTGGGCGGGTCCTGACAGCCATCGGGAGGTTCCTTTTCAACTCCCTCTTCCACAAGGGGTTCCTCTGTCAGTTGCTCGCCTGGGTCTTCGGTCAGAAGCTCGGCTTCCTTCGCAGCGTCCCGGGTCTCTTCTTTGGCCCCTTCTTTGGCATCCTCATAGTGGTCGCACTCAAACCTGAGGCAGCATAGAAGCCGGCCGCATGTGCCCGAGATCTTTGTCGGGTTCAGGGAAAGGTTCTGATCTTTGGCCATCTTGATAGAGACCGGAAGGAAGTCGTTGAGAAAGGTCGCGCAGCAGAGCGGCCTTCCACACGGGCCTATGCCCTCGATCATCTTTGCCTGGTCCCGGACGCCTATCTGCCTCAACTCAACCCTGGTGTGGAGAGCCCCGGCCAAGTCCTTAACCAGTTCCCGGAAGTCCACGCGGCCGTCGGCGGTGAAGTACAGCACCACTCTGGACCCGTCAAATGTGTACTCTGCGTCCACCAGGTGCATTTCCAGGCCGTGGTCCGCGACCTTCTGCTTGGCGATCTCCATCGCCTCGACGACCTTCTTCTTGTTGTTCTCCTCGACAACCAGGTCCTCGGGAGTAGCGACCCTCAAGACCCGCTTGAGCGGCGTGACAAGCCTGTCCTCCGCCACTTCCTTGGGCCCCATTGTAACGGTACCCATCTCGATCCCGCGGACTGTCTCCACCAATACATGATCGCCCTGCTTGATGGCCAGCTCGCTCGGATCGAAGTAGTACACTTTCCCTCTATCTTTAAACCTGACACCCACTACTATCGCCATATCAGTCTCCTTCTTGGCGCGCACGCTGAAGGTCCATAATAAGCGCCGAAAACGTAAGGAACGGGTTAACAGACCTCTTTAGCCTGCTCTTTGCTTGCCTGATAGCTTCGATCGACCGGTAAAGGGACTCTACCTGGCGGCGTTCCGCGGAACTGAGTCCACCTTCCATCGACGCGGTCGCTGCCCGAAGCCTTCTCACTAATTCTATCTCCAGGTCAGTCACCACATCCACACGGCGGGCCGGATCCGCCTTCGCGTACTTCTGCGCCAGCTCAACCGGAGAACCCCGGGTGATCTCGGCAAGAAGCTTCTCGCCTTGGTCTTCGCCACTGCGGGACAGGATCCGCAGCGCTCGCTCAGGGTCACCGTCTGCATGAGGCGCGACGCTCTCGGCATCCTCCCTGCTCACGCCGTGGCATGAGATCAAGAGGTCCACAAGGGCGTGGGACGGTAGCTTGCGGAAGGGTACCGTCTGGCAGCGAGAAACGATAGTATCGGGAATCGACCGGACGTTGGTCGCAGTGAGGACGAACGTAACGTAAGCCGGCGGCTCCTCCAGCACCTTCAGGAGGGCGTTGGATGCCTCGATCGTCATGTCCTCCGCGTCCTTGACGATAAACACCTTTCGGGCGGAGTGATACGGCCGCGCCAGCGCTTCCTTGAGCATCTCGTGAGAGGCCTTGATCTTGATGGTATTGCCTTCCTTGGCTATCTCGACGAGATCCGGATGGCCATGATTCGACACGGCTCGACATGACCAGCACTTACCGCACGCCTCGCCCGTGGATACAGGTTCGCCTGAGTCGCAGAGCAGAGCCTGGGCAAAGCGGAGCGCCAGCGCCTCTTTAGGAGCGCCCGACGGGCCCTTTAGAAGATAGGCGTTGGCGATCCGGCCCGACCTGACAGCAGAACGGAGGATACCTGCGGCGATGTGATTCCCCCGCAGGTACAAGTCGCTTTCAAGCGGAGAGAGGTCAGCCATCTAGATCTTCAGGAATCTCTCCACTGGGAGGATGAAGACGGTCGCGCCGCCCACCACGACTCCCACCGGGTAGGGTACATAGGACTCGCCAGGGCCGACCGGGGTAACCGGGGTGACCAGCTGCTCCCGTGCCCTGCACGTCTTCTTGACTACATCCAGGACCTTATCGACATCGGCCTCGTCGACGCCGGAAAGCACCGTAGAGTTGCCTTCTCGGAGAAAGCCGCCTGTGGACGCCAGTTTTGTAGCGCTGTAACCGCTCCTTATCAGGTTCTCTACCAAACGCGGGGCGTCCTTATCCTGGACAACCGCGATAATCAATTTCATGGAGTTTCCCTCCTCTTATATCCCAGCACCCTCTTAACCTCGGCCATGGCCGCCCTGAAAACCTCTTCCTTAGACAGGGTGCCGTCAATCATTTTGATCCGACCAGGATACAGCAATTGGAGTTCCCGGTAGCCCTGCCGGACCTTGGCGTGATACGAGTCGTCGCGGAGCTCGATCTTATCTTTGTGCTTGGGGGCAAGTCTTTCACGAAAGACTTCCGGATCGCATACATCGAACACCAAGGTGAGATCGGGGACCAAGCCCTCCGTAGCTATCTTGTTAATGTTTTCTATGTCTGGAATCGGAATCCCTCCTGCGTAACCCTGGTAGACGACGGAGGAATCCGTGAATCTTTCGACCAGCACTACCATACCTTCTCGCAAAGCGGGAGCGATGACCGACCGGACCAGCTCAGCCCGCGACGCGGCGTACATGAGGAACTCGGCCAGGGCGCCCCTCTCCGGGCCCTCGGGATCCAGAAGCATATTCCGGACCGTCTCCCCAAAGGGCGTTCCTCCCGGCTCCCTGGTCAACAAAACAGGAACTCCGGATTCCCGGAGTTCCCGTGCAATAGCCTGTATCTGGGTGCTCTTACCCGAACCGTCGCAACCCTCGAATGTTATGAAGCATCCACGCAAAATACCTTCAGCTCTCCTTCGGTGCCGTGAACCCCTCGGCCAAGCAGGTTCAGGCCCGCCCTACGGGCGTGAAGGATGTATTCCACGACATCCTGGTCTATCCTCTCCCCGGGCGTCACAATGGGCGATCCGGGAGGATAGATGACCACGGTGTCGGCAGATATCTTGCCCAGAGACTCCTCGATCGGCAGGGGTCGAGCGCGGGAAAGGAATGCGTCCCGGACCAACATGACTCTCTTGGGCCGCGGGACTTCCCGGGCCTTGCTAGGCGCCGCTTCCTGCGCGCCCTGTGCCTCTGTACCTGTCTTTGCGTACTTCTCCGAAAGCTCCTTGAAGGCTCTCTCCACCGCGTCGATGTCGGCATCGCCATGGGCTCCCGAAACCAAGAGGAGAATGTAGCCCGGACCAGTCATCTCAGGAACGACCTTGCACTTCTGCACCAGGAACTTGGCTGCCGCCGGCCCGTTAACGGACAGGTTCAGGTTGACAAGCAACTTCGACGGATCGTGGAACAACCCGTGAGGAAGGGGCCGGTCGAACCCGGCCACCGAGATCCCGGGTATCCTCGCGAGCCTCTTCGCGAGCTCTATGGCGACCTTGGTGCCGTGGTCGATCCACGCGCCGTCTTCCCTCTCCAACACCTCGATGGCCTGTTCCATGGATGCCATCAGGATGTAGGACGGGGACGTTGTCTGCACAGCGCGAAGCGCTTCCTCAACCGCAAGTTCAATGCCAGGGAACCTCTTCTCGGCGTCCACGCCCAGGTGCAGGAAGGCAGTCTGGGTAAAAGCAACTGTCGTTTTGTGGGCTCCGTGAATCACGAAGTCGGCCCCAGCCGCCAGCGCATCGGGCGGTAGTCCCTCTCCATTGGAGAAATGTGTCCCGTGGGCCTCGTCGACAATAAGGGCCATCCCGCGGGCATGGACTTCGCGAGCTATCTCAGACATGTCGGTGGCGAAGCCAGAGTAAGTTGGGTCAACTGTAAAGACCGCCTTCGGCTGCTCTTCGCCCGGCGGCAGAGAATCCAGAGCCTCCTTGAGCCTTTGCCACGTAAGCGGCAGATAGCCACCCAAAGCGGGGTCGAAGTCCGGCCAGACAAACACAGGCTCCAGTCCCGACATCGCCATAGCTGAAACCAGCGACTTGTGTACGTTTCGCGGCAGGATCAACCTGTTGCCGCCGAGAGCCATTTTGGTAGCGATGAGCGCCGCTTGTATGCCTGATGTCGCTCCATTCACCAGGAAGTACGTGCGAGCCGAGCCAAACAGTTTCTCAGCCCTTGCCTCTGTAGCTCGGATGCATCCATCAGGATAGTGAAGATTGTCCAGACCCGGTGACTCTGTCATGTCGATGGCCCGGAGTTGGTCCAAGAGACTGGAAGCCCGCCTCGGTGTCAGAGACCGGGGAGTATAGTCGACTGGAAAGGCCCTGCGGCCTTTGTGGCCCGGCATGTGCATCCTAACCGGTTTGCGCGACGAATACTTGCACATTGCTTCGATAATGCTGCGAGTACCCCGTGACATTCATCTGCCCGCCTTCTTGTTCTATTGCCAGCTTTATCCACAAGATCTGCCACTTATCCCCAGACTTGTCAACAGAACCTGCCCGGTCTGTCGCGCCATGTCACAGGCAGCTGGCTGGTAAACCAGGGAATACCCTAGCATGTTCAGGGGTCCATGTCGAATGTTTTTATTTGCCTCCGAGAATCTTTTGATAACTGCGGTGTCGTATCAGGAAGGGTGCTCCAAACGAGCCCGCGGAGGATCATCGACGATTGGTCGTGTATTTACCTGCAGCACCTTAAGGAACCTGTGATGTGCCTGGATTGGCTAGCCCTTCATGGGAGGTATCAGCGCCATGAGCAACTCGGCCTGGAAGTCGCTGCGCCTCCCCGCAAGCGCGTGGACGTCTGAACCAAAAGCGGAACGAGTCGGGAACCTTATCACGTACAAGATGGAGTCTGGACTCCCGGGGACGACTCCTTTCTACCTCTCGTTTGTCATGTCCAATAATCGGTGGTTGTTGGCGCACGTGGAGTCCATCCGCATTCCGCTCGAGGTACCCGAGTGCCCAGTCTCTGCATTTCCGGACCTGGACGAAGATACCAAGGCCTTCATGCGGGAAGAGATCGCCGTGACCAATCAGATTCGCTTCTTTAACCATCTTAGAGACGAAGCCGGTTGGAACAGGGCACATGAGGCTGGCTGGAGCGTCGCCATATATGATGAGCGGAGCGTCAAACCCGCCGACTTCGATAAGGCATGGGAGTCGGGATGGGAATCGGGATGGGCGTCGGGCCAACCGGTAAGGTTCGAGTTTAGGCGATAGTCACCCAAAGCTACACGTCCCCAACCACGCGATGGGGAAATCGACTCCGAATGACAAGAGCCCTTCTTTCGAAGGGCTCTTCAATTAGATCCCGGCGGCGACCT
>CAZRRG010000111.1:0-6102 GCA_964602455.1 uncultured Eubacteriales bacterium
TATCCTCGTTGTTTGCCAGGTAGGCGTAGGAGCCGGTCATCTCGGGCAGCCATAGGAAACGGATTGTGCGACGGGGTTTGGGTAGGCGGCCGCTGCTCACAAGGCGGGCCAGCGTGCTCGCTGCTTCGGCCAACGCCCCACAACCTGACGCGTTGTCATTGGCCGACGGTTCAGGATGGCAAATGTGAGCCATACCGACGACTTCCTCATTGGTCTCGCCGGGGATGACAGCGCTCATCACCTCGAGGGTCCCGTCCCGGTACTCCGAGTCAACGCGGGCGTACACCGGCAGTTCCTTCTTCCCCGCCGCGTACTTGGCCCGCAGAGCGGCGCCCTGCCTTGGGGTCAAGACGAATCCGCGCGCCTTGTGCTTCGAGAAGTCACTGGGCCAAAACGAGAGGTACTGGCGGGCATCGGGCAGGTCGAAACGTTCGCGGACCGGGGGCTGTTCCCGCATAGTGTCGAGCACGATGCCGGCCGCTCCGTGCTGGTCGATTGCGACCGCTGCCACATCGGCGGCGTTCCCGCTCGAGAAGACGAACTTGCCTCTCACGTCCAGCCCCTCGTAGGCTGCGGGATCGGCGCCGTTCTCTACCAGGACCATCGTTGTCCTGATGCCGTCAGCCGGGGTGGGAACGCTGCGCTGGATGAGCGAGAACTTGGACTCGGCGAACGAGCACAGCCGCTCCTCCTTGCCATCCTCCAACAGGAAGAGCTCAGCGTCTTTGCAGCTCCACTCGGGGAAGCTGTCCTGCGCCCACCAGCTGACGCCCTTCCTGGCAGGGTACTCCATCATCTCGACCTGAACCCCTTCGGCGCCAAGTGCGGAGCATATGTAGCGGGCGGCATCCCTGATCCCAGGGCTGCACTGGATGCGGTGGAACGACGCCACCCTGGCTACATGGTTGAAGGCTGCTCCCGGCCTAAACTCCTGCTTAACAAGGCTCAAGACATGGTGAATCACTGCGGCGACCCCCTTTTTCTGGTAGCACCCGTCAATCCTTCGTCACTTACGGGTGCGATTCCTAGAGCGCGGCGAGTCCCTTGAACAGTTCTACTGCTGTCTCGATGATCTCGTCCCGGAAGTCATACTGGTGAGTGTGCACCGGCGGGTAGTCCTCCCCGTTCCCGATGTAGCACAGGGCGCCCGGGATAAGCTTGGTGTAGTGTCCGTAGTCCTCGGAACCGCGGTGGGCCTCGGTCATCTCGACCAGCTGAAGCCCCTTCTCCCTGCACACTCTGCGGATCTTGTCGGAGCTCTCCTTGTGGTTAACAGTCTCGGGGAAGCAGTCGTTGTATGAGAACTCGACCTTAAGGCCGTACTCCTCCGCCTGCTCCCTGGCTATCCTCTCAAGCTCACTCTGGAGACGGTCCATCTCCTCTTCATATAGGGCACGGATGGTCAGGAGCAGGTCGCCTCTGCTCGCCGACACGCCAAAGGCCCTCTCACCGACCGCTACCTGTATGACTGTGCACAGCACCATACCCTTGTTCTTGCCGGGGGCAATGAGGCCAGGGATGGCGTCAATGATCTTGGCGATAGCGAAAGCGGGGTTCCTGCCCAGTTCAGGCGCACTGGCGTGGGAGGGGATGCCCTCCATATGTATGGTCATGCCCTTGGACGCGCAGTTGCAGGTCCCGTCTATGACTCCCACGGCGCCCAGGGGAAATCCGCTTCCATTGTGGAAGGCGAAGATCTCCTCTATGTTGTTCTCCTTGATGAAGACTGCGGCCTGGGCGGCGCCGTCTCCGGTTTCCTCGGCGTGCTGGAACAGGAAGAAGATGTTCTTGTCGGCGCCCTTCTGGTCAATCTCAAGGGCGAAACCGCACAGAGCGGCGACATGACCGTCATGTCCGCACTTATGAGCGACCCCGGGGTTCTTGGACGCCCAGGGGACGTCGATGGTCTCATCCATGAGGATGGCGTCAAAGTCGGCTCGAAAAGCGATGTTCTTCTTGCCTTCGCCCGCGCGGTACACGGCGTAGAACCATAGGCCTCTGTCCACGATTTCCAGCTTGGTGTGCTTCTTCAGGAAGTCGATAAGGTGCTGCTTGGTCCAGGTCTCGTGGTTTGAGACCTCGGGGTGCTGGTGCAGTTCGTGGCGTAACTGCGTTACGAGTTCCAGGTTTCTCTTCTCCACAGTTAATCATCTCCTCTTGGTTCGCAAGTTGATTATACCTTGGCACCCATTGACACGTCTGCCAGTTGAGATACTATGATGCTAGCATTGTGATATCACACGGGCGCGTCCGGGACGATGGCGCGCATCAGGAGGGAACCGGCGTGAAGGCAAGGTACGATGAGGAGATTGAGCTTAGGGCGCCAAACGGGATGGGCATGTTGATACTTAGCATCATCCTTCTTCTTGGCGACATAGCCGCTATTGTAGCAGCAGGTTTCATGCTCGATCGAGGGAACACCGTCCCAGGCGCGACTTTACTGATCGTGGGGCTCCTTTACTTCTTCGTGAGCTGGATCCCATTTTGTGGGCTCAAGATCCTGAAGCCACAGGAAGCTCTAGTGCTCACTCTCTTCGGCAAGTACATCGGTACTCTCAAGGGCGAGGGTTTCTACTACGTCAACCCGTTCGCGGCAAGCGTCAACCCGGCGGCCGTCGCAGGATCGACTACAGCAACAGAGGACGAGAACCCGGCTGTTCCTTCCGGCAAGAAGGCAGCTGCCCCGGGACCGATCAGGAAGGCCATCTCGCTGAAGGCCATGACGCTCAACAACAACAAGCAGAAGGTCAACGACGAGCTTGGGAACCCTGTGGAGATCGGGGTCGTGGTGATTTGGCGCGTGGTCAACACCGCCAAAGCCGTGTTCAACGTGGACAACTACAAAGCATTCCTGTCCATACAGTGCGACGCGGCTCTGCGCAACATCGCAAGGCTGTATCCCTATGACGTTGAAGAGGACGGAGAGATGAGCCTCCGGGGAAGCAGCCGGGAGGTTGCTGAAAAGCTGAAGGCAGAGATCCAGTCACGGGTAGAGATCGCCGGACTCGAGATCATGGAGGCCCGGATAACCCACCTCGCCTACGCTCCCGAGATCGCCGCGGCAATGCTTCAGAGGCAACAGGCTTCCGCCATCATAGCGGCGCGGAAGATGATCGTCGAAGGCGCCGTGGGCATGGTAGAGATGGCGCTCAACAGGCTGAGCCAGAACGATGTTGTCCAGCTCGACGAGGAGCGTAAGGCAGCGATGGTCAGCAACCTGCTGGTCGTCCTATGCGGCAACAAGGACGCGCAGCCGGTAGTCAACAGCGGAACCATCTACTGACGATATGGAGAAAAGGGCCGATAAGGACCGAAAGCAGATACTGCTGCGCCTATCGCCAACGCTGTGGAAGGAGCTCGCGGCGTGGGCCGAGGATGACTTTCGCTCGATAAACGGCCAGATTGAGTACCTTCTCACCGAATGCGTGAAGCGCCGGCGGAACCGGCGCATCGAGGTGGATAACAGCAAATCTGACAGGGAGGAATAAGGGCAGGCCTCTCATCCTGATTCCACAGCTCTAGTGAGAGAGATCAGGTTGAGAGGCCTACGCTCGCGATAGAAGCCCCCGCTTCCTCGACGGAGGATTCCTAGGCCTCGAACGTCCCCTTCACCAAGACTTCTCCATCCCGCATCATGATGTTGCCCCTGGCAATGACGGTCCGTATGTTCAGATCCCTATCCAGCAGCAGAATGTCGGCGTCGAGGCCAGGCTTGATAGAGCCCTTGCGTTCCTCGATTTCGAGAGCGCGGGCTACGTTAAGCGTGCCAAACGACAGTGCCGTGGGGATGGGCATACCGTGCTCTCGGATTGCCGCCCGGATTGTATCGTGGAGCGTGGTCATCACGGCCGCCTCAAGGCCGATCATCTCGTTCTTCTCGTTCCAGCGCGGCATGCTGCCGTTGGAGTCGGTGCTGAGGGTTAGGCGACTCGGGTCGACACCCGCGTCCAGCGCGGCCTTGAAGTACTGAACGGCCGTCCCGCCGTTCCCCGCGGTGAAGTCGACATAGCCGCCCATCTTGGCGAACTCGATGGCCTGCTCCAACACCTTCTGGGCGTGGGTGGGTCTAAAGTGCTTGATCGGTATGTCGGTGTCCTTGAGGATCTCGAAGATGAGGTCTAGCTGGGCCTTCTCCTTGCCCAGGTGGAATACCAGAATGCCCGGTTTTCCGCTTATCAGGCCGGCCACCCTCACGTCGCTGGCAAGTCTCGTGACTTCTTCTTTGGTTACATGAGACGAACGGTGGTCGGAGATGGCGATCTTGACCCCCAGGACTTCCTGGATGAAGGCGATGTCCTTCTTCACATCCCCGGTGACGGTCTTAGTAGGATACTCGTAGGACCCCGTGAGGCAGTAGGCTGTGATCCCCTCTTCATTGAGGGCCTTAGTCTTGGCCACGAGGTTCTCAACGCTGCGAGTGATGGAGTCGGTACCTAGCAGCCCGAGGACAGTGGTCACGCCTGCCTTGACGCAGTCCGAGAGCTTAAGTTCAGGGACCCTGGTCTTGAAGCTGCCCTCTCCCCCGCCCCCGGTTACGTGGACGTGCTGGTCGATGTAGCCTGGGAACGCGAGCATCCCGGTGCCGTCGATGACAGTCAGATCCGGAAGCGCGTAGTTGAGGTCCGTTCCTACTTCTACGATCTTGTCGTTGCAGATGAGGATGTCTCTAACGCCGAGATCCTCGGGTCCATATGCGTGGACGTGCTTTAGCAGTTTGAACAACGCTCTCCATCACCTTTCAACGCATTCTGTCTACGGCAACATCACGAGACTATTCTGCCGCAACCAGCAAAGGCTTTCCTCCAAGTTGCACTCCAGCACCAGGTCGGTGGACGCCTCTGTCTGGTCCAGTAGAGACTCTATCACACTAGCCATGTCCAGGACTCCTTGGCCAAGGGGCCAGTGTTTGTCTTCGATGCCATCGTTGTTGTGCAGGTGCACATGGCCGATGCGCCTGCCCAGCTGGCCAACCCAGTCGAGCAAATTGATAGAGGAGTTGGCGAGCGCGTGCCCAACATCGAGGCAGATCCTAAGACGCGGGTCTCCGATGGAGTCGCAGAGTTCCGCGAGCAGATCCGGGGTGTCGTCGATGAAGTTCTCTATGTACACGCGAATGGAGGTCGGCTTATCTTTGAGGAACTCCTTCCAGAAGGCCGCCTGTCGGGCTATCCACGTGCTGGGTGTGTGCAGGGCGGTCAAGAAGAAGGAGTGAAAGACGATCTTGTCAATGCCGTGGGAGCGGGCGATCTGATAGGAGGCATTGTAGATGGGTAGCAGTTGCTCCTCGGAAATGCGGCTTACCCCCACGAAATCCCTGCTCACGACCGTCCCATGAAACGAGAACCTTGAGAACCCGGACATCATCTCAGATACCCGTTCGCGCCTGTCCGAAAGCTCTTCTTCCGTGTAAGTCGAAAGGTACTCTTCAACCTCGAGGCCCAATCCGAGTCCTCGTGCCCTTTGAAGCGTGGTCTTGTCGAAAGTGTTGACCGAAAGGCGGTCCAAGGGCAGCTTCATGAGGATCCCCCTTTCACATTTGGGTAATTCACACCATCTCCATCCTGTAGAAACGACCGAACCCAGGCTGCGCCAAAACGCGGTCGGCCTGGTAGACTACCTGGCCGCGCACAAGGGTGGCCTTAATCTTGCCGGTAAATGTCTTCCCTACAAACGGGCTGTGCTTGTTCACGTAGTACAGGTCGTTGGCCCGGAGGGTCCACGACTCCGATGGGTCGAAAAGGACCAGGTCCGCGTCAAACCCCACCCGGATGTCGCCTTTCCGCCCGTAGAGGCCGAACCTCTTGGCAGGGTTGGTAGAGGTGATCTCGGCGAGCCTTGGCCAAGTAAGCCCTCGCTTCATTCCCTCGGTCACGGCAACCGGCAATAAGGTCTGGACTCCTGTCACGCCTTCAGGGATGCTCCAGAAGTCACCGTCAGGTGGGGTCTTTGAGGCCAGCGTGTGGGGCGAGTGGTCGCTGGCAAGCATGTCGACGGTCCCGTCGATAACCAGATCCCAGAGCCGTTCGACGGACTCCCGAGACCTCACCGGCGGATCGCACTTGGCCACTCCTCCTATCGCGTGGAGATCCTCCTCGGATAGCC
>CAZRRG010000112.1:0-5900 GCA_964602455.1 uncultured Eubacteriales bacterium
CCTCGGGTACCGGACGGCGCACGGGTCCGGCAGGCGGAGGGCCGTGTATAGCATGTTGACAAACTCCCTCTCGTCCTTCGGCGCCATGACTACCATGTTGGGAATCGGATTCAGGTACGAGAGGTCAAACTGACCCTGGTGAGTTTCTCCGTCTTCTCCGACAAGTCCTGCACGATCGATGGCGAAGACCACCTTAAGGCGCTGAAGGCATACGTCTTCAACTATCTGATCGTACGACCGCTGAAGGAAGGTTGAGTAGATCGCGACCACAGGGAGCAGGCCGCCCTGTGCCAGACCGGCGGCGAACGTCACCGCGTGGCTCTCCGCTATGCCGACATCGAAGAAGCGGTCGGGGTAAGCGTTCTTGAACTGGTTCAACCCCGTACCGTCCGACATCGCGGCGGTGATCGCCACGATCCGGGGGTCCTCAGCCGCAAAATGGCACATGGCTTCGCCGAAAACCTTGCTCCATGAAGGCGGGCCATTCTTCTTCAGGATCTCTCCTGTAGCCGGGTCAAATGGACCCGGGCCGTGGAACTTCTCAGGGTCGCTCTCCGCAGGGGGATAACCTCTGCCCTTCTCGGTGACCACATGCACGATCACCGGTTCCCTGAGGGTCTTGGCTTCGAGGAAAACTCGCTGCATAGCCGCTATATCATGGCCGTCGATAGGCCCGTAGTATCTAAAGCCGAGGGACTCAAACCAGGCCTCAGGAAACAGGAAGAACTTGAGGCCGCCCTTGAGCCTCTTGAGAAGATTAGCGGTAGCTTTGCCCAGGCTCGGCATATGGCCCAGAAACCGCTCTATCTTCTGCTTGGTCGAGCGGTAGGCCGGGGCTAAGCGGAGCGTGGTCAGGTAATACGAAAGGCCGCCCACGCTCTCGGATATGGACATGGAGTTGTCATTCACAACAACGATAAGGCTGGTCCGGGAGTCACCCGCGTTGTTCAGGCCTTCGAATGCAATCCCGGAGGTAAGGGCGCCGTCGCCTATCACGGCTACGACGTTGTAGTCCTCGCCCGAAAGATCCCTCGCCTTTGCCAGTCCCAGAGCGTAGGAGATGGAGCCCGAGGCGTGTCCTGTGTCGTAGACGTCGTAGGGGCTTTCCTGCCGCTTGGGGTATCCGGAGATGCCGCCGAACTGCCGCAGAGTGTCAAACCGGTCGCAGCGGCCAGTAATAATCTTGTGAGCGTAGCACTGATGACCGACATCCCAGACGATCTTGTCTTTGGGCGTGTCGAAGACCGAGTGCATCGCCAGCGTCAGCTCGACGACACCCAAGGACGACGCCAGGTGCCCGCCGGTTTTCGAGACGGTGCTCACGATCTTCTCCCGTACTGCGGCGGCAACGTCGCTTAGTTCAGCGGCAGAAAGGCCTCGCAGGTCTTCGGGAGAACGAACCTTGCGCGCTAGGTCCTTGGAGTCTATCGTCATGTCCTCGCCTTTTTCCCTCCCAGCGCCCCGATCCATAGGCGCCTTATCTTTCCAAGGAGAAGGATTATGTCTTCAGAGTACTTTAGGGCGAACGGCTTTGAAAGAGCCTTACCGCCGATAGATAGGAGCGATGCGACGCCAACCGCCGCGCTCGCAAGATACGGGATGGCGCCCGGCGCAAAGCTTCCTCGAAGGCGAAGCGCCATCGCTACCGCCAGCGCTCCTCCCAGAGTCGCTGATACATCGCCCATCAGATCGCTAAATACGGATGAAACCCGAGATGCGTTCCTCACATACCATACTGCTTCGCGGGCGCCGCTGACTCTGCGCGTGGCCATAGATAGAAGCGCCTGTTCATCGGCCCTCGCGCTCGCCACGCCCACGGCGTCGCAGGCGACACCCAACAGTATCACGCTGGCAAACAGGGGGAGTGTAAGCCCAAGGGGTATGCGGTCCGTAATGCGCTCCAAGGAGAAGTTCATCCCGAAACTAAGGAAGAACCCGGCCATAGACAGGCCGAGCGCTTGAAGGTAGAACCCTATTCTTCCGGACTTCCTCTTGGTCATGGGTATGTCTCGTTCTCGCCTCCGAGGGGCAGCGTATGCAGTAAATCTTGTGCCATCAGGTCCAGCAGGATTTCCCGTCGGCCCACCTGCGCTTTCGCGCATGGCGGTTCCCCTTCAAGGGCCGGCCTGCCGCGTCACCGCCGGCAGAGCTGGATCACCACTTAGCGCACACCGCAACCCCGCACACGCCCGCGTTAAGACAGTCTAGGAGTTTTCCTCAAAGGCCCCTGTCCCTAGCCTCTTTTGCAGCCGTGTTTTCCGGAATCCCATCCTACCCGGCCACTCAAGACAGGCCATTTCCTCTTCCCAAACTTCCAAGGACACAACCGAGAAGACCCACTGAAAGGATCTCCGCGAGAAGAGGGCAAGAACTCCTACATGCCATTGTAGGTTTCCCTCTTCTCCTTCTCCCCAAGTAAGCCGGAAGCTGGGCGCAACCAGCCCTCATGGGGCGAACTCCGGTTCTGGCCCGCGACGGATTTTTAGCCCCGCCTTTGGAACAGGACAGCCTACTAGAATACTGCGCCCTCTCGGAGGAGGAACGCGTGAACCATTATACGGTATGCATATGCGAATATCAAATTCGTTGGGCTAAGCAGGGATGCGGTTGCAGAGCAGCGCACTGGACCGCGGTGCTCGACGGGGCAGCGGTCATAGGGGCAGCGGTCGCGGGCTTAACAAGGGCGCGGTGCTCTTCCGTATTTGTCCTCCAGCCTCACCACGTCATCGACCTCAGGCGTGGAGGCTTCCAGGAAGACCAGGTCCGTCCAGGCCTCGACCCGGTGGCGAGTGCGGGGCTCTATGGTGACTGTCAGCCCGGGGACGATAGGTATCCGCTCATCGCCGAGAAGCAGGATACCTGTGCCGCTGAGGAAGTGCATCGTCTCGAGCTTCCTCTCATGATACTGAAGGCTCAAGGAGTGCCCTGCCTTCACCAAGATGCGCTTGCCCACGTAGCGCTCGGTCTTCGACCACCAGACCTCCTCGCCCCAGGGCTTGTCCACCCTGTGGATCTGCCTCAGAGCATGCATCTCGCGGGCGAGTATCGCAGCTCCCAGGAGCGGGCCGTCGCCGCCCAGTTCCGCTATCACCAGTGGAACGTCCTGCCCCCACATGCGGTATGACCTTTTCGCGACCTCGTCGCGGCACGGGCCGAGGTAATAGGAAAAGGCATCGGGCTCTACCTGAGACATACCGCCGCCGATCACCACCGCCGCAGGTTCCAGGACGGTGACGACCGAGGCGATCCCCATCCCAAGCGCTCGTCCGGCGGAATCCAGAACCTCCCGGGCCCTAACATCTCCGCCTGCGGCCGCCGCAAAGGTATCGCCGGCTGGCTTCCCGTATTCTCGCAGAATAGCGGAGCCCGACGCCATTGCCTCGACACATCCTCGCCTGCCACATCCACACACGGGACCATCGGGGTCCACCTGCAGGTGCCCTATCTCGCCGGCGCCATCCCGCGCCCCTTTAACCAGCCTGCCGCCGGAGACCAGCGCTCCGCCTACACCGGTGCCCACCGTCACAAAAAGGAAATCGGCAAAGCCGCGGCCGCTGCCAAAGAACAACTCGCCGTACGCTGCAGCGTTCGCGTCGTTTTCCAGAACAACCGGTACGCCCAGCGCTTCCTCGAGAGCGTCGCCCAGTGCGTAACCGCTCCAAGCAGGAAGGTTGGGTAGACGGCCTGGACGGCGCGTCTTGGTATCCAGTGGCCCGGGAGCGGCCACTCCGGCTCCCAGGATCCGTCCATCTGCAGGGACAAGGGCCCGGGCTTCGCGAACCGTGGCGAGGACGGAAGCCGCCGGATCATCGCGGTTAGTAGGAATGGCAATTGAGGAAACCACCGACCCTGGGTTTTTGCCCGCTATTGTCCCTATCCTGGTCTTTGTGCCTCCGATGTCGATAGCGAGGAAGTATTCGTTCAAGAAGGTCCCACCCTTCTAGCGCTCAGGGGTCATATGAGCACATGGTGCCCACGAAGGCATCCAGTGCTTGCGTCTAGTACTCACGCATCCTCCTGGCTCACTCACATCGCCCGCTGCAGGTACATCGCTGTGAGTTGATGAGCCAGCTCGGCGCGTCCTTTGAACCCGTCCAGCACGTTCAAAGCAGCCGTGAGGGCTTCTTGGGCTTCCCTGCGTGCCTCACCGGGCGAAGTCTCTCGCACCAAGGTATCCTTTGTCTCTTCGGTCTGGCTCTGCGTCGCATCCTCGAGATCGTCGAGAACCTGGAAGGCGTAGCCGAACAGGGAGCCCCACTTGGCCGCTGCCTCTTCCTCATCGCGCGAGGCGCCTGCCAGCACGGCGCCGATCCTGGCAGCTGCCCGGAACAGCGCGCCGGTCTTTAGGCTGTACATCTCCCTCACCAGGTCAGCGCCCATAGCCCGGCCTTCCATCACGAGGTCGCGGACCTGGCCGCCGACCATCCCGGCCGGCCCGGCAGCCTGTGCCAGGATCGCGATAGCGCGGACCACGCGCTCCGGAGGCAATGCTGGTGGACGCCCTTGCGGTGAGGCGATTGCCGATGCCGCCAC
This sequence comes from uncultured Eubacteriales bacterium, assembly GCA_964602455.1. Classification (GTDB taxonomy): domain Bacteria; phylum Bacillota; class Sulfobacillia; order Fermentithermobacillales; family Fermentithermobacillaceae; genus JBBDIP01. The sequence goes on from CAZRRG010000112.1 coordinate 4,534, forward strand.
CTCAAATGCTGCGGTAAGCAGCGCATCACCCGCAAGAAGCGCGGTGGCGTAGCCAAACTGCTTGTGGCATGAAGGCTTTCCGCGCCGGAAGTCATCGTTGTCCATGCACGGGAGGTCATCGTGTACCAGGGAGTAAGCCTGGATCATCTCCAGCGCCGCGGCGAAGTTGAGGACATCTCCTTTGGACACACCCGGCGCTTCAAGGGCATCGAAGAAGGAAAGCAAGATGGCGCCCCGCAGCCGTTTCCCGCCCTCAAGAGCGTATACCATAGCATCCGCAAGCACCGGTTCAGGCCCGAAGATCCTCGATATGTCACTGAGCCGTCGATCGATCAGATCCTTGTACCTGTCTAGAATCTCGATGGGCAAAGCGCTCCCCCCATTGCACCAGACTTCGCGAAGACACGCCACAGACTGAGCCATGCCGGAAACCCTTCGTCAGAAGTGTAGCCCTGAGAAGAACCCTCACGCAACGTTCCTAGTCACGGCACGACCCTCGTCCATCGGCATCGGTCACGGGATGACCTCCCGGATCCGCGATGGTCACGCCATGAATATTAGCGACTTGGTAATATTACCCTCGGATGACCAATATGTCGAAAAGTCGGGTCACCCGGTGATCAATGCCAGTTGGGGGGTCATGGCGTGACCCGACTTTCTCGTCGTATCTGTCACGGGAGGGAATATAAGTGCGCAGCTAATGATCTTCCGGTGACCCCTGGAAAACCCGCCGGTCGCGTCGTGACCGAAACGAGCAACCTATTGGTCGTCGCGCGAGGATCAGATTGCCCCTATTAGTCACGCCCCGACCCGACTTGGCGAGCTTCGTCCGGCAAACGCGGACTAGCGTATCTGAGTGGTCATCCGGTGACCAGAAAAACGAGAGGACTTTGTGCCATACGGCACAAAGTCCTACCGACTGGAGTTCCCTACCAACGGGAATCTGCTTGCCAACTGGAGTCAGCCTACCGACTGGAGTCTGCCTACCGACCGGAGTCTCCCTACCAACTGGAGTCTGCCTGCCGCCCGGAATCAGCCTACCAAGTGGAGTTCCTACGGACTGGAGTGCCGCTCGGAAGACTCCTGTGACAGCAGCTGAGACTGATGGCCCCTACTCCGGCGTCTCGCCGGGGTTCAGGATCTCCTTCACCCTCTGCTCGGCGCGATCGAGCACCGCTTCGAGCTTTCTCGCGAGGCTTATCCCCTCCTCAAACTTGGCGAGGGACTCCTCAAGCGAGAGTTCGCCACTCTCCAGGGACTTCACCGTCTCCTCCAACTGCTTCAGCGCCTTGGCGAAGGATATCTCCTCCTCCGGCTCCGGCGCCATCTGCGATGCAGTGGCAGCCGCTTCAGTCGCGGCGGACTCA
>CAZRRG010000113.1:0-5861 GCA_964602455.1 uncultured Eubacteriales bacterium
AGGGGGGTCAGATCCCGGCCGGCGTTAGGGGGTCAAAATCACGTCGGCGTTGACAGTTTGGACGCTTGGGCGATGATCTCTCTTTCCGGGAACAACCTGTGTCTTGCGACTTCCAGCCACGCGATCCCCTGGGCTATGTGAAAGATAAAGTATATAGCATTAGCGCGGTTGTTCTTGACGTAGTAGTTTTTCTCCGCCTTGTTAAGGTAGTAGACCGCCTCTGAAAACCCCAGCAACATCTCGATTTCCCTGTCACGATCCCCGATGTAGAACATGTCCTCGAAGAGTTCCTTCAGGGTCTTGTCTTTGGCGAAGAGCAGAGTGCTCTTGGAGAGAGCGCAGAAGAAGTAGTCGGAGACGTTTGTGCTTTCCAGGTATTCTCTGAACTCGCCCCGTCTTCTGACGTTGACTACCACGCGAACGTCTCGCTCCAGGAGATGGTAATCGGAAGGTCCCTTGTAGCTGTCGTCGTATACCAAGAGAATCTGTAGGTCAGACCATTCCCAGATGAAGTCGTGGCTCATGCTGCCTATCAGAAAAGCGGCGAGACACCTCGGATCGCTCTCGAACTTCGCGACAATGCTATCTAGAGCTTTCTCAAAGCGTTCCCGTACCTCCGGGTTCTCCATGACCAGATACACACCCTTTCGGCGTCTTGATATGAGGTCGTATCCCTTCACCGCGTCTCCTGGCGCACCGGCTAGATGCCTGGCTGGTCACGGCGCTTCGCTGCGCTTGGAGTAATCTCCTTGTGGGGCTATACCTTGGGTGCTTAACAGACCAAAGCGTTACGACATGGGGCTTTTCTCTTGACTGAATTGTGAATCTTGGTACCTATTGCAAGCCAAGGGGGACGATGGTAGAATCCCTACTGGAATATGTTGTCAATTGCCACCGTGCAATACACGCAAAAGAAGGACAGTGGGAGGAGTAGGCGGATGCAGAAGATGCGGGTCCTCATCGTGGATGACAACAGAGAGTTCGTGGCTTTGCTGCGGGAGTACCTGGAGAAGCAGGACGACATTGAGGTTGCCGGCGTGGCCTATAACGGGGTGGAAGCCCTCGAGGCCATAACTGTTACCGAACCGGATGTAGTTGTCTTGGACATCATCATGCCCTACCTCGACGGAATCGGTGTTCTCGAACGGTTGGACAAGCAAGACCTGGCGAGGCGCCCAAAGGTCCTCATGTTGACAGCATTCGGGCAGGAGTCAATCACACACCGGGTACTGGAGCTCGGAGCAGACTACTACATACTCAAACCATTCGACCTCAACATACTCACTGATCGCCTGCGCCAGCTATTCTCGGGGGCGACGGTTGCAGCGCCCCGAGTGCCCACTGTCCGCGAGCAGGAGAAGGGGCAGGACACCAAAGTAACCTCCGTAATGCACGAACTCGGCATCCCGGCCCACATCAAGGGATACCTGTACCTGCGAGACGCCATCATCATGGTGGTCGACCGGGTCGACCTCCTGTCCAAGATCACCAAGGAACTCTACCCGACCATAGCCCAGAAGTACTTGACCACGCCGAGCAGGGTAGAGCGTGCCATCCGCCATGCTATCGAGGTCGCGTGGGACCGGGGGAACATGGACTTCATCCAGCGGGTGTTTGGACACACCATCAGCCAGGAGAAGGGAAAGCCCACCAACTCCGAGTTCATCGCTATGGTAGCCGACAGGCTGCGGCTGGGAGCGTGACCAACGGGTCGGTATAGCCGGTCCTGACTGCGTTCTGAAAGTTACATATACGGTTCCAACAACTACATAGAGGGAATCCGCTCCGCCTGGCGAAGAACCAGGCGGAGGTGTTTTACATGCAAGATTTTGCACGTTCCAGGCTCCTGGACCTCATTCTCAATGCAACCCATGACGCGATCGTTGCCGTGGATGGAGAAGGCAAGGTCTTCGTGTTCAACCCCTCCGCGGAGAAAATCACGGGTCAAAAAGCGTCGGATGTCCTGGGTAGGCATGTCCGGGATGTGATCCATTCGACCCGTCTCGACCGGGTGTTGGCCACCGGCGAGGCCGAACTGAACCAGCGCCAAGTCGTCGGCAACACAGAGATCGTCACCAATCGCGTGCCGGTCCGCGACGAGAGCGGCAAGGTCGTGGGCGCTGTCGCGGTGTTCCGGGACCTAACCGAGGTGCGGAGCCTTGCGGAGGAGGTCACAAATCTCCGCGCGGTCCAGTCCAGGCTGAAGGCCATAATTGACGCTACGCAAGACGCCATTTCCGTGGTCGACGAAGAAGGAAACGGGCTGCTCATCAACCCGGCGTATACGCGCCTCACAGGTCTCACCGAGAAAGACGTGATAGGCAAGCCGGCCACTGTGGACATTGGCGAGAGCCAGCCCAGCATGCATATGCAGGTCCTAAGGACGCGGCAACCGGTGAAGAACGTGCTCATGACGGTGGGCCCGGCCAAGAGGCAAGTCGTGGTGTCGGTAAGCCCGGTGTTTGTGGATGACAACCTTAAGGGCGCCGTCGGCGTTGTGCACGATGTCTCCGAGATCGTAAGGCTGAACGACGAGCTGGAGCGCATGAAGAAGATAGTCCGCCAGCTCGAAGCCAAGTACAGCTTCGACGAAGTGGTTTCGGTGTGCCCCCTTACCGCTCAGGCAGTGGACCAGGCCCGAAGAGTTGCTTCAACCTCGGCGACAGTGCTGCTTCGCGGGGAGAGCGGCACCGGCAAGGAGCTGTTCGCCCACGCCATACACAGCGCGTCGCCTCGGAAGAACAAGCCCTTTGTGAGGGTTAACTGCGCCGCCCTCACCGAGAGTCTTCTGGAATCCGAACTGTTCGGTTACGTTGAGGGCGCGTTTACCGGAGCACGCAAGGGAGGGCGGAGAGGACTCTTTGAGGAGGCTGATGGTGGTACCGTCTTCCTGGACGAGGTCGGTGTCATGAACCTCACTTCCCAGGCTCACCTCCTGAGGGTCCTGCAAGAGAAGGAGATCATAAGGGTCGGCGACTCCAAGCCCATACGGGTTGACGTCAGGGTGATCGCCGCCACAAATGTGCCGCTGGAGCAGCTGGTCGCGGAGGGACGCTTCCGCGAGGACCTGTACTACAGGCTCAACGTTATCCCCATCTTCATCCCGCCCCTGCGGCAGAGGACCGAGGATCTTCCCGGGCTGGTGGACGTTACCCTCCGGAAACTGAACCAGGAGTACGGCAGATCCGTGGAGAGGGTGTCTCCGGCCGTGCTGGACATATTCCGCAGGTACAGGTGGCCGGGCAATGTGAGGGAACTTGAGAACGTGCTGGGCAGGGCGATGATGAACATGAGGTACCAGGATGCCGAAGTGACGCCTGCGCACCTGCCTCCAATGGTCCCATCAGAAACTGATCCTCTAGCGCCTGGCCAGGGAGCGGTTCAGGCCCAGGGTTCCATCACGCTCCGGCGCGCCCTGGATGCCGCGGAGCGCCGGGCTATCGAAGAGGCTCTTGCCCAGGCAAACGGCAACAAGACCAAGGCTGCGAGAATCCTCGGGGTCAGCATTCGCACCCTGTACAACAAGTTAGATAGGTATGCGAACGATGATGCAGGCAGAAACGGGCAGATGTGAAGACTTCTGCACGGTGTCCGGCGGCGCTCGAAGGGAACTACCCTGTTGAGGAATCTTCTGTCGCGTGGCACGGTTCTTGCATGTGTTGATTTCTGAAAGGGCTTTCCACTCCAGACTTAGGAGGGATCGTATTGGACCTTTTCCGGTTGATGGCTGAGGAAGGGCACGAACAGGTGATGTTCTTCCGAGGCAAGGAAGGCAAACTCAGGTCCATCATCGCTTTCCACGACACCACGCTTGGCCCTGCCCTTGGCGGCACGAGGATGTACCCCTACCAGACAGAGGACGAAGCAGTGCTCGACGCGCTCCGGCTCTCCAAAGGCATGACGCTGAAGTCGGGAGCCGCCGGCCTTCACTACGGCGGGGGCAAAGGGGTCATCTGGGGGAACCCCGAGACCGACAAAGATGAACTCTTGTTCCGGGCGTACGGGCGCTTCATCCAGGGCCTCAGAGGAAGGTTCATGACCGGCACCGATGTCGGCACTTTCTCCGCCGACTTCGTCCACTGCCTGCCCGAAACAGGCTATGTGGTCGGTCTCCCTAAGGAGTACGGCGGGAGCGGCGATACTTCGATTCTGACGGCATACGGCGTCTACCTGGGCATCCAGGCCTGCGTCACCCATCTTTTCGGGAAGGAAGACTGCAGCGGCCTAACAGTAGCCGTCCAGGGAGTCGGCAAGGTCGGCTCAAAGCTGTGCCGCCATCTCAAAGACGCGGGCGCGTCCCTCATCGTGGCTGATGTTCGCCGGGAAGTCGCCGAGAAGGTAGCTAAGGAGTACGGCGCTGCTCTGGCGGATCCCGATGCCATCGCCTATGTAAAGTGTGATGTGTTCTCGCCGAACGCGATGGGCGGGATCCTCAACGAGAAGAGCATCCCCAAGCTTTCGTGCAAGATTGTCTGCGGCGGCGCCAACAACCAGCTGGCTACACCCGAAGACGCGCCCCGGCTCAAAGATAGGGGCATTCTCTACGCGCCTGACTACGTGGTGAACGCCGGAGGCGTCATCCAGGTGGCCGATGAGCTCGAAGGGTACAACTTCGATCGCTGCAAAGCCAAGGTGGAGACGATACCGGGCCTGCTCCGGAACATCTTCAAGGCCGCGGCCGAGCGGGGGATCGACACCGATCAGGCCGCGACTCTCCTGGTCCGGGAGCGGATCGATCGCGTGCTGAAACTTAAATCCACGCGGGCTCCCGCAAGGTAGGGGTCTTACGTGGACGAAGTCCTTCTCGTGGTGAACCCCGGGTCAACCTCGACCAAACTCGCCCTGTACAAGGGCGATACACCCGTTTCGGTCGACACTCTGGATCACTCCGGCGAAGAGTGGGTGACCCGCCTGCGGACTGTTGCCCAGTTGTCTCACCGGGTGGCCATGGTAAAGCAATACCTGGAGGGGCACGGGCTTAAGGTGGAGGATCTCGCCTGCATCGTAGCCAGGGGGGGCCTGCTGCGCCCGGTGAGGTCAGGCGCCTACGAAGTGGGAGAGGCCATGAGAGAGGACCTCATGAACGAAGTCGGAGGGAGACACGCATCGAACCTGGGCGGACTCATAGCCCTGGAGATGAGTCAGGGACAGGTCCCCTGCTACATAGTCGACCCGGTCTCGGTCGACGAGTACTCGCGCGCAGCCAGAGTCTCGGGGATCCCGGGGCTCCCGCGAAAGAGCCTGCTCCACGCGCTCAATATCCGCGCATGCGCTCAGAGAGCAGCGCAAGAACTGAACGTCCCCCTATCCCAGCTCTACCTGGTGGTCGCACACTTGGGCAGTGGTTTCTCGATAGCCCCGTGCTACAAAGGCAAGCTCCGGGACGCCAACAACTCCAACGAAGAAGGTCCATTCACCGTCGAAAGGGCAGGGACGCTTCCCGCCCTCTTCCTACTGGAGCTCGCATCCAACGGTGAACCTGCCGCCACTCGAGCCGCCCTTGTCTCGGAGTCCGGCATGTACGGGTACACGGGGACCAAGGACGCGAGGAAGGTTGAAGAGGCAAGCAAGGAAGGCGGAGCGGCGGGGGATGCCTGGGACGCCATGGCTTACCAGGTTGGCAAGGAGATCTGCGCGATGGCCGCCGCTTACCCGGAGCCGATCGACGCGGTCGTCCTGACCGGAGGACTGGCGAAATCCGAAGCATTCGTGAAAAAGGTAATGGAACAGACGTCCTTCCTGGGCCGCCATCTGGTGTACCCCGGGGAGGACGAGATGCGTTCTCTGGCGGAAGGAGCCCTTAGGGTCCTGCGAGGCCAAGAGACCGCTCGCACCTATCCCGATGACGAGGTGGCGATAGA
>CAZRRG010000114.1:0-5805 GCA_964602455.1 uncultured Eubacteriales bacterium
TCCATAACCGTGGATGGCCAAAGCGTCCATGCCAAGCACACCGAGATCAACAAGCTGCGGAGCCGGATAGGGTTCGTGTTCCAGCAGTTCAACCTTTACCCGCACCTCACGGCAGTCGAGAACATCACCCTGGCTCCCATCCACGTGCTCAAGGTGGACAAGGAAACGGCAGTGGCAAAGGCCAGAGAGCTCCTGGCGCTATTCGGGTTGGGTGACAAGGAGAACAGCTATCCGGGACAGCTGTCTGGAGGGCAGCAACAGCGTGTGGCTATCGCCAGAGCTATGGCGATGGATCCCACGGTGATCCTGTTTGACGAGCCTACGTCAGCGCTGGACCCCGAGATGATCAAAGAAGTGCTGGACGCGATGAAAATGCTGGCCTCTCGCGGCATGACCATGGTCGTAGTTACCCACGAAATGGGGTTTGCGCGCGAGGTGGCAGACAAGATCGCGTTCATGGACAAGGGCAAAGTGATATGCTCTCTGCCTCCGAATGAGTTCTTTTCGGCGACGATCCCCCGTGTGGCGGATTTCCTCTCCAAGATTGTGTAGCGCCGATCGCGAGGAATGGTACTGACAAAGGGCGAATGCCACTGGCACAGGAAGACTGAGGGGGTCGCCACGATGGCTGAGTCCGGGAAGTCCATAGAGCGCAGATCGTTAGGGAAGACGGGCGAACGTGTCTCCATACTGGGATTCGGCGGGTTCACGCTGTCGGGTCTAACCCAGGAGGATGCTAATCACCTGGTGGACAAGGTCATAGCGCGGGGAGTGAACTACTTCGATGTCGCCCCTTCATACGGGAACGCCGAACAGCGGTTGGGTCCCGCGCTGAAGGGAAAGCGGGAGGGAGTGTTCCTTGCCTGCAAGACCCTCCAGAGGACAGCCGAGGGAGCCAAGAAGGAGTTCCAGGCGTCGCTGGACCGGTTGTACACAGATCACTTCGACCTATATCAGCTGCACTCCGTCAACACGGATGAGGATATCGCGAAACTGACGGCCCCCGGCGGCGCCCTGGAGTACATCCGGCGGGCGAAGGAGAAGGGGATGTGCCGCTTCATCGGCTTCAGCTCCCACTCCGAAGAGGCTGCCCTCAAGTTGCTTGACCTCTATCCGTTTGACACCGTGTTGTTCCCTGTCAATTGGGTCGCGCTGCTTAACGGCGGATTCGGTAAGGCGCTCCTCAAGAAAGCCGAGGAAAAAGGCGCGGCACGCCTCGCGATCAAGGCGATGGCTCAGGCGGCGTGGGCCGCGGGCGAAGAGAAGAAGTTCCCCAACTGCTGGTACCACCCTGTGGAGGACCCTGCGCTTGCCAGGCTCGCGCTCCGCTTCACGCTTTCTCAGCCAGTAACCGCGGCTATCCCTCCGGCCGATCACAGGTTCTACGACCTTGCGCTGGACGTAGCGTCTGACTTCAGTCCAGTTACGGCAGAAGAGGTCGATATGCTGGCCGGCAAGGCGGCGAGTATCGCGCCGCTGTTTCCGCGGCCGTGATAGCAGGAGGTCCGGACTCGGCTACGCTGGCACGGCCTCGTTGCAGTACACGAGGTCATTTTCCACCTTTTCTGACGGTAGCAACCTCGGCTCCTATTCTGAAGAACGCTTAGGATTCCTACTCATCATCTGCGTCGCAATAGAAGCCACATTCCCGACATACACAATTATGCCCTCTAGCAGCAGGAATTAGCGCGTGAAGTAGCGAAGACCCTACGCGCGTCCTTCGGCATGCATCGGTTTTCGTTCCATGCTTCTGTCCCCAGGCTGTACTCCAACCAAACGGGTTGGAGGTCAAGAGACTCAAGGAGGTGCAAAGCGTTTTGTTAGTAGAGGGCCGAATTGCCGGGCTGGTGGCGGCCATAGTGGTGATTGGCACCATGCTTTACGGCATCAACCGGGCCAAGACCAAGCTGCCCTACGTAAGGAAGATCGCTGGTCTTGAAGCGATCACCGAAGCCGTGGGCCGCGCGACAGAGATGGGCAAAGCAGTCTTTTGCACACCGGGTTGGGCTGACGTTACCACTGGAAGCGCAGGCGCGACTTTTGCCGCGCTCGACATCATTGGTCACGTCGCGAGAATGACGGCGAAGTACGATACCAGGCTCATCGTCGCCATCTCATATCCCAACGTCTACCCTCTGGCCGAGCAGATGGTACAGCAGGCTTACCTTATGGAAGGTAAGAGGGAGAACTACGATCCCGACATGGTCCGCTTCACGTCTCCGGAGCAGTACGCCTACGCCGCTGCCGTCCTCGGTATGATCCAGAGGGAAAAGGTAGCGACTTGTGTGTTTGTGGGCGCGTTCGCATCGGAAGCCGTCGACTTCGCTGAAGCTGCTGTAGCCGTGGACGCAATCGGAATTGCCGGCAGCACTAGCACCAACCAGCTACCGTACTTCACAGCTGCTTGCGACTACACCTTGATCGGTGAAGAACTCCTTGCAGCGGGCGCCTACGTCTCTAAAGACGCTGCGCGGCTTGGCAGCGTCCAAGGGCAGGACTACGCCAAGATGATCGCATTCGCTCTGGTGCTTCTCGGATCCATCTTTGCGACTGCGAACAGCACCATCATCGCCGACCTGCTCACTAAGTAGACGGAAGGGAGTGAGAGATAGATGAAGCGCGAAATACCGATCTTCCTTGCGGGCGTCATGGGACTTATACAGATCCTGGATTACTTCTTCAAGATAGACACGGTTCATAACGCGGCAGTAGAGATGCAGAACTGGGTCATCATCGTATCGGCCTTTGCTCTCGCCCTCGCCGCCATCAACCTGTCAATCAACCACACCCGCAAGATCGCGTCCAAGAAGCCGGGCGCGATTGACAGTGCTCTCCTGCTGATCACCATGGTATTCACGGCCGTGGCCGGCATCTTCTTCTCGACCGAGTCGGCCGGCTTCAAGTTCGTGTTCAACGCGATCATCGACCCCGCGGCCTCCGCCTTCTACGCGATGGCCGCTTTCCACGTGGCATCCGCTGCGTACCGTGCGTTCCGCGCTCATAACGCATACGCGGCTGCCCTTCTCATCACCGGCGTCATGTTCATGCTCGCGAAGGCTCCTATCGGAGAGTACTGGTTCCCGTGGATGCCGCCGATCACCAACTGGATCATGTCCGTTGTCAATCTGGCCGGTATGCGTGGGATCATGATCGGTTCAGCCGTCGGTATGGTCTGCGTTTCCGCGCGCATCTTGCTAGGAATCGACAGGTCCCACCTCGGCCTGGGACAGGACTAGGGGGTGAAACTGAATGGACCTAATCCGTAGACTAGGCGAAGTCGATAAGCGATGGCTGTACGTGCTCCTGATCGTGGTCGTACTCGCTCCTATGGTCCGTCCGCTCGGACTCCCTCTCAAGGTGAGCGACCGAACCAGGGAAGCGTTCGAGATCATCGACAAACTACAGCCTGGCGATACCGTTGTCTTCGACTTCGGATACTACGTTGACGGCGCGCCCGACGTTGAACCTATCGCCGTGGCGCTTTTTGACCACCTGTTCGCCAAGGGCGTTCGCATTGTCTGCACCTCGTACAAGAACCACGGACCCATGATCATCGACAAGCTGACGGCTCCTCACGTTGCCAAGGGCAAGGTGTACGGGACGGACTTCGTCAGCATGGGCTTCCTGGCCGGTGGCGAGACTGCTCTGGCCGCCTGGGCCCAGGATATCAAGAAGGCGTTCCCCAAGGACTGGAAGGGTAACGATACCTCAACGCTGCCCATCCTCCAGGGAATCAACAGCGTTGCCGATTTCGACATGTTCGTGTTCTTCACTGACGACAGCGCCGAAGTATGGGTGAGGCAGATCTCCCAGTACAAGATCCCGCTCATCGCAGCGCAGCTGACGGTTACTGCGCCGCAGGCTGAGCCGTACCTTCAGAGCGGACAGCTCACCGGAATCCTCGTCGGACTCCGCGGAGCGGCTGAGTACGAGATCTTGACTGGACTGCCGGGCAGCGCCGCTGCAGGCATGGACGCTCAGAGTATGGCGCACCTCCTGCTGATCGGCTTCATTCTGCTGGGCAACGCAGCCTACTTCATTAGGCGCTCCCAAGGCGGGAAGGGGGCAGCTCAATGAGCACCAGTGTTGTGACTTGGGTAGCAGCTCTTGTGACAATCGGCGCGTTCTCCTACTTGTTCAAGGAGAATGGGCTGTACCGGGCCATTGAACACATCTACGTCGGAGCGGCCGCGGGTTACACCATCACGATCGGCTACCAGAACCTTGTCACTAAGGCGTGGCAGCCGATGGTCGAGAATGGTCACTACACAGTCATCATCCCGGTGCTGTTGGGCCTCATGCTGTTCGGGCCCTACTTCGGGAGCAGCTTGAACTGGACCAGGCGTTACCCGCTCTCGTTCATCATCGGCGTTGGCGCCGGAATCACCATCCGCAGCGCCATCATCGAGCAGTTCACTAAGCAGCTGGCGTCTACCGCGCTCCCGCTCAACTCGATAAAGAATATCGTTATCGTGGTGGGTGTGCTGGGAACCCTCAGCTACTTCTTCTTCACCCTGAAGCCCTCGCCGGTCCTGACCGGAGCCTCGAACTTCGGTAAGTGGGTCATCATGATCACCTTTGGCGCCGCCTTCGGTAACGCCATTATGGGTCGTGTCTCGCTTATCATCGGTCGAGTGCAGTTCATGTTCGGAGAGTGGATACACCTCATCAAGTAACAGCCTCTGGACGAAGCGCTGAGCGCTTCGCCTGAGTGCTTGGTGAGTGTTGAGGATGAAAGAGCCGGTGCCTTCGGGCGCCGGCTCTTCCTGTTTTCTCAAAGTTACTGGTCCGCTAGGCGGTCGACATCTTGCTGAGCCTCAGCGCTGAGCCCCGGCATGGGACCTGGGATTGTCCCGCAGCAGTCTCATCCCGTTTAGTATCACCAAGAGCACGCTTGCTTCGTGGATGAGCATTCCGCCGCTCAGGAACACTATCCGTCCCACAACTCCCGCTAGCAGGAGGCCAACCACGATGACCGCGAATGCCACGTTCTGCCTCACGACGCTCATAATCCGCCTGCTCAACGCGATGGCCTGAGGCACGCGCTCCAGGTTGTCGGTCATGAGCGCGATGTCTGCCGTCTCGATCGCGGCCTCTGTGCCGGAGACCCCCATCGCGATGCTCACGTCAGCGGTGGCGAGTGCCGGCGCATCATTGATGCCGTCGCCTATCATTGCCACCACGTGGCCCCCGGCCTGGATCTGCCGGATGGCCTCCACCTTCTCCTCGGGAAGGAGGCCGGCGCGAACTTCGTCAATCCCGAGCTCCTGAGCCACTCTCGATGCCGCCGAAGAGTTATCGCCCGTCAGCATTACCGTCTTCCGCACCCCGGCGCGGCGTAATCCCGCCACAAGGGCCCTCGCGCCATCCCTTACAGGGTCGGTGATGCCTATTACGCCGATCGCCATGCCTCCATGGGCCACAAGCGCCACTGTCTCGCCGGCGGACTCACGGTCTGAGACCACCTTTTCTTGCTCTCGGGTGAGCGCCACGCCGTTGTCTGTGAGGAGCCTCCGGTTGCCCACCTGAACGGTGCCGCCTTCAGCCTCAGCCACTGCGCCGAGCCCGGGGAGGAGGGACCAGTTGCGGGCCTCAGCCGGTTCAATGCCGTGATCCTTGGCGTAGTCCAGTATGGCCTTGCCGAGGTGGTGCTCAGACCTCAGTTCAGCTCCGGCCGCAAGGGAGATTATGTCCTCAGGGCCGACGCTGTTTCCGCCGGCAAAGGGGATGACTGTGGCCACTGCCGGTCTGCCCATCGTCAGGGTGCCGGTCTTGTCGAACGCAACCACGTCCACCTTGCCGATA
>CAZRRG010000115.1:0-5777 GCA_964602455.1 uncultured Eubacteriales bacterium
CTACCGTCGCTCGCGCTGGATAGAGACTATTAGGGCCTCGCTATTTCCTTCAATGAACCGGATGACGTTATCCATGATGCTGTCGGCCTGCGCACCGTCGGCAGCAATAGCTGCGACAGCGATGGTGATCGTCTGATGGACGTCCTGATCGCCTACCTCGGCCGCCGATACGTTGAACTGGTCACGTATCCGCGTCAAGAGACTCTTGACCTCCATGCGCTTCTCCTTCAGGGAGTGCGCCCATGGGGCGTGGAGCGTTATGGTCATTGCCGCGATAATCATGTGAATCAGTATATCAAGTCAGCGATGCCATACAATACGCTGGCTCCGGCATGCGGAAATTGTGCCAAACCGCACAATTTCCCGGCGCGATCTGGTAGACTGTATCACGGGGAGGTGAACTACCATGCACATCTCTGTGCGGCTGACCGAGGAAGAGGCTCAACTCATGAAGCGGTACGCCGAGATGAAAAAGCTCTCGCTCTCCGATGTTGTCAGGATTGCTGTACTTGAGAAAATCGAAGATGAGTTTGACCTCACAACGGCACTAAAGGCGCTCCAAGGACACAAGAGGAAAAAACTCACTTACGCTCATGATGTAGTGAAAAAGAATCTGGAGTTGGGCTGAAATGTATACGGTCAACTACACTCTCAGGGTCCTGCAGGTCCTGGAGAGTTTGGACAGGCCGACGCGAGCGCTCCTCATGGCATGGATCGAGAAGAACCTCATCGGTTGCGACGATCCGCGCAGTCAGGGGAAAGCTCTGTCGGCTAGGTCCGCTGATATGTGGCGATACCGTATAGGCGACTACAGGCTCATAGCGGAGATATCTGACGAGACCATCACCATCCTCGCCCTGAACGTCGGACACCACAAAGAAGTCTACGAAGCCCTTGTGAGCAGGGCATAGATACCTTCCGCTACCGGCCATGCTTGTTCCGGTCGTCAGCCGCAGCGCGTCTCCAGTTCCAGTAGGTGGCGCTTCACCGAAAGGCCGCCCCCATACCCGGTGAGACTGCCGTCGCTTCCCACTACCCTGTGGCAGGGGACGATGATCGGGATGGGGTTCCGGTTGTTAGCCATTCCGACAGCGCGGGTCGCCTTTGCATTGCCGACCTGGACAGCGATGTCCTTGTAACTGCGGGTTTCGCCCCACGGGATGGCCTGAAGGGCCTTCCACACGGCGCGCTGGAATGGGGTGCCGTCCAGACGCAGCGGCAGGTCGAACTCCGTCCTCTTTCCTGCAAAGTACTCCCTGAGCTGCGTTGCGGCTTTCTCAATCAGCGGCGTCTTCGCTACCTCGAAACCGGCGGGCGCCTCGCCGCCATCGAATATGACGTGGGTTATACAGCCGTCTTCCTCGGCGATGCCGATCTTGCCGATGGGATAGTCGTAATAGTAGATGCTCTTCATTGCCGCGCCTCCCAACCGCCTATTTCACTACGATTAGTTCATACTCCCTGGTACCCAGTCCGATTTTCTCGGCGTGGTCGAGGCACGTTCGCCACTCGGAGTCAGGCGTGGTGTTGGTGAAGTGGTCATGGTGATCGACGAAGCCCGGGGAAGCCATGTTATCCGTAAGCTTGCTGCCCGGGAGCGGCGTGGCCTTGAGGCATGCGTCCACGCAGGCCTGGTCCAGTGCCAGCGGGTCAAACGACGCGAACATCCCGATGTCGGGCAGGATAGGAGCATCGTTCTCTCCGTGGCAGTCGCAGTGCGGGGACACGTCCACGATGAGTGATATATGGAAGTGGGGGCGGCCGTCCACCACCGCCTTGGCGTACTCCGCCATCCGGCGGTTCAGGAGTTCAACGGCCTCATCGTTGTCGAAGCCGATGGCGTCGAAGTTGCACGCGCCCAAGCACCTGCCGCATCCGACGCAGTTCTCTTCATTGACCGACATTTTCCTGCTATCGGCCACGAACACCAGGCCACCATTGGCGCATTCCTTAAGGCACATGCGGCAGCCGCGGCACAGTTCGGGGTCGATGGTCGCTTTGCCGCAGCTGTGCTGCTCCTTCTTGCCGGCGCGGGAACCGCAGCCCATGCCGATGTTCTTGATGGCGCCGCCAAAACCAGTCATCTCATGACCCTTGAAGTGGGTGAGGCTGATGAAGACATCGGCGTCCATGATGGCGCGCCCGATCTTGGCTTCCTTCACGTACTCGCCGCCCGCGACGGGTACGGCGATGTCGTCGGTGCCCTTGAGTCCATCACCTATGAGTATGGGGCATCCTACGGTAAGGGGAGTGAAGCCGTTCTCCCAGGCGCATTCCAGATGCTCTAGAGCGTTCTTCCTGCTCCCGGGGTACATTGTGTTGCAGTCAGTGAGGAAGGGCTTGCCGCCCAGCTCTTTCACCACGTCGGCCACTGCCCTGGCATAGTTGGGCCTGAGGTAGCTGATGTTACCGAGTTCACCGAAATGCAGCTTGATTGCGACGAACTTCCCTTCCATGTCGATCTGGCCGATGCCGGCCCTCTTGATCAGGTTCTTGAGCTTTGCAGGCAGCCCGTCCCCGAACGGCACGGTGCGGAAATCAGTGAAGTATACATTTGCCTTGTCCACTCTTTGTTTCACCCCAAGGTTGGTCTCAAGTTGAGTAGATTCGCTGTAGATAGCATGGACACCCGCTTCAATATATCACGGATTTCGGTTACGACCCGCTGGACGCTATCGCGGCGGCCGAAGGATACTGCTTGCGGCTGCGAAAGTGATGGACCGCTATTTTATATGCCGAAAACGCAACTGAGAGTACATTTTATATACCAAAAATGTGACTACAGCTACAGAAACGGCATATAATACGTGCGGGGAGGCGATTCAGCTGAAGAGGATGCTGATAGACCGGCTCTTGCAGTGGAAGGAATCCCCTCGCAGAAAGCCGCTCATACTTAAGGGCGTCCGCCAAGTTGGCAAGACCTGGCTGCTCAGGGAGTTTGGTAGACTAGCCTATGACGATGTTGCGTACTTCAACTTCGAGAACAACAAGGCTTTGTCCGAGAGGTTCCAGCACAGTCTTGAACCTGAGAGCCTAATCACGGAGCTGGGCATCATCCGCGGTAAGGTGATCCAGCCCGGCAGGACGCTAGTCATTCTGGACGAGATCCAGTTCTGCAGCGAAGCAATCACTTCCCTTAAGTACTTCCAGGAGTCTGCTCCGGAGTATCATATCGTTACTGCCGGATCCCTGCTCGGGATAGCTATGGCCCGTCCCACGTCATACCCTGTCGGCAAAGTGGACGTTATGACGCTCCGTCCTATGAGCTTCTACGAGTTCCTTCTAGCGAATGGGGAGGACCTGCTGGTTGAGCATCTAGCTAGAGAAGTAACGCAACCCACAGCCCTCGGACCCTTGCTCACGAGCAGGCTCCTCGATTACCTAAAGGCTTACTACATCACCGGAGGGATGCCTGAGGCAGTGTCCGTATGGCTTGCCACGAAGGATGTAGGGGAGCTCGACACCGTACAGCGGAACATACTGGACCTGTATGCCCTGGACTTCGCGAAGTACGCACCGGCCTCTGACATTCCCAAGTTGAGCATGATATGGAATTCCATCCCCGGTCAGCTCGCTAAGGAACGTGGCAAGTTCGTGTATGGGATGCTAAAGGAGGGGGCCCGAGCGAAGGCCTTCGAGGATGCGATGATGTGGCTTCAGAACGCCGGTATGGTGTTCAAGGTTCACCGCATTGAGAAGCCGGGGGTTCCGCTCAAGGCATACGCCAAGGACGCGCACTTCAAACTCTACGGCCCTGATATCGGTCTCCTCCGCAGGATGGCCGGCCTGAGCGCCCGGTCTATCACAGAGCAAGATCCGCTATACCAGGAGTTCAAGGGAGTAATGGCGGAGTGTTTCTGCCTGCAAGAGATCCTGACGATCCTTGACGACGTCCCCTTCTACTGGGCGAGCGGCAATCAGGCTGAAGTAGACTTCGTTGTTCAGATCGCCGGCGCTATCGTCCCCATTGAGGTCAAGTCCGCCGACAACTTGAGGGCACGAAGTCTGACCGAGTACCGGCGTAAGTACGGTCCTGTGGTATCCGTAAAGGCGTCGCAGGCAGACCTCACGTATGCTGACGGTGTTCTTGTATGTCCGCTCTACCTGCTGTGGAAGATGCCTGAACTCGTCAGGGCTGTCATAACGAATCCCGCCACAGGATTCCAGGAAAGATAAAGCCGCCATCGCGGCGGCCAAGGGATACTGCCTGCGGCTGCGAAGGTGAGGGCCCTTACGCCCTCACGCACGCGCAGTAGTGGTTGTTTCCCAGATCCTTGAGCGGTATGCTCTGCCCGGTGCAGTCCGGCGTAACGACAGGGCACCTCGCGGCAAAGCGGCAGCCGGGCTTCGGGTTGATCGGGCTCGTGATCTCACCTCTGATCACCTCGATGGGCTTGTTCCGGAGCGATATGTCCGGGATCGGGATCGCTGCCAGAAGCGCCCTGGTGTACGGGTGCATGGGATTCTCGAAGAGCTCGTCACTCGGCGCTCGCTCCACGCACTGACCCAAGTACAGGACGGCGATCTCGTCGCTAATGTGCTTTACCACGCTGAGGTTGTGGGTGATGAACATATAGGACAGCCCGAACTGGTCCTGCAGGTCCATGAGCAGGTTAAGTATCTGTGCCTGGATTGATACGTCCAGTGCCGAGACCGGCTCGTCGCAGACGATGAACTTGGGGTTGAGGGAGAGGGCGCGCGCGACGCCGATCCTCTGCCGCCTTCCGCCGTCCAGCTCGTGGGGGAACGCGTTTGCCAGCCGCTCAGCGAGACCCACAGTGTCCATCAGCTCAGCCGTTCGGGACCATATCTCCTGCTTGGTTGAGTATGACTTGTGGATGAACATGTACTCCGCGATGAGTTCCGCCACCGTCTTGCGCGGGTCAAGGCTAGAGTAGGGGTCCTGGAAAATGATCTGCATCTCCGCCCGCATCTTCCGCATCTGGCTCTTGCCGTAGCCGGTTATGCTTTGCCCGTTGTACAGGATATCGCCGCTCGTAGGCTCAATTAGGCGCAGAATCGTGCGGCCCAGCGTGCTCTTCCCGCAGCCGGACTCGCCCACGACTCCGAGCGTCTGCCCCGGGTTTATGGTGAGGTTCACATCGTCGACCGCGTGAAGGAAACCTTTGGGTGTCTTGAAGTACTTCTTGAGGTTCCTTGTCTCAATGATTGGGGTGACCTCGCTAGCCATTCTGACGCCCCCTATCGAATAGATGGCATTTCACCATGTGCGTGCCATCCACGATGTCCCTGGGGTGAACCCGGTCGCAGACCTCTGTGCGATGCGGACATCTGGGAGAGAAGTAGCAGCCCGCAGGCAGTGCTGTGGGATCCGGCATGAGCCCCGCGATCGGGCTAAGCCGGTCCGTCTTGACGGTGAGGTTCGGTATGGAACCGAACAGGCCTACCGTGTACGGATGGTGATCAGTGCCGGTGAAGATGTCCTCCAGCGTGCCGGTCTCCACGAACTCGCCGGCGTACATGATAGCCACCTTGTCGCAGATCCTAACGATGATGCCGAGGTCATGGGTGATCATGATCATCGAGGTACCCAACCGGTCATGTAGCTCCTGGATCATGGCCAGGACCTGGGCCTGGATGGTGACGTCCAGAGCGGTCGTAGGCTCGTCCGCGATGAGGAGTTCGGGTTCGCACGCCAGAGCCATGGCTATGACCACTCGCTGCTTCATGCCGCCCGAGAACTGGTACGGGTACTCCCACTTGCGTCCGGGGTCGATGCCCACCAATTTCAGAACCTCGTCGGTCCGGGCAAGGAT
>CAZRRG010000116.1:0-5711 GCA_964602455.1 uncultured Eubacteriales bacterium
GCGGATAACATTAAAACCCGCCTTCCACATATAATCCCTGCCGGATTTGGTCGTCGATCAAATCCGGAGTCGAAAATTGGTTAACCGAAGCTGAGCAGAGCATCCTTATGCCGGAGACTGATTCTTAGGATTCAGCTCCCAGGCGTCCATTCCCTCTTGCGTCCCGGCAGAGCAGTTTCTGTGTAGTATCTTCGACCATGTGGTTCCACGCGCGGGAAGGAAAGGAAAACTCGCTCGCGTGAAGACACCAGCCTTTGCGTTATGCTTGTCCAGGAGGAGGTAATAGCATCGAAAGTGTTCTGGATATCCCGCTCGTACACAAACCCCTACACCTTGGTGGCCGGGTCTTTGTATTTGGTATTTGGTATTCGTATGTTGAGCTAATCTCAGGTAAAGCATTCCGGCCATGACGGCTTGGGCATCTTAATCTTTAATATTCGGTCTTTCTTAGACATCTGCTCGACCTCCCAGTGGCAGTGAATTACAAGGTGTTGCATAACACAGGAGGTCTAGCTGGATTTAACACATATCTTCAGGCGTTCTCCTTTTTGCTGCCTTTGGTGCGATATGAGACCGCCTGAACTAGTGATTTTTTGCGGACACTTTTGTAGACGTTTCCCGAGGCATTCGGCCTGCTTGACTGAGTTTTGGTGGACCGGAAGGGAATCGAACCCACGACCTCCTGAATGCCATTCAGGCGCTCTCCCAACTGAGCTACCGGCCCACCTTAGGGGTTTGCGCTGGGCTTCGACCTTCTGTCGGAGCCACGCGCGAAGTTCATTATAACTCCCCCCTGCTCGGGAGTCAATTGCGGAACTCACATTGGCTCCGTGGTAGCTACCTCAGAACCGTCCGCTGCTATTGTAAGCGCAATCAATCGGCGCAGTCTCCGTACCCGTCTAGTAACCCCCCTCCCACTCTCGACATAACGTGTTTACGAGCCATTCTGTCTGGGGATGAAGGAGGGATCACCTCTGCTCATCAGGAAGCTGCGCCGGTGGTTTAGGCGAATCAGGCGGCGGCGCACATGGGTGCCGCCTTGGGGGAGAGTCCGGTCCTGGCAAGTTACAAGAGGCGGGCGCAATGAAACCTATGTGATCCTACAGCTCCCCAAGAATGCCGGGACACTCGCATCGAACAGGATAGCGGCGGCCTTGAGAGATGGGCTTCAGCAAGACGCCGATAGATCTTCGCCAAGGAGAAGTAACCTTTACCTGATACTCACCGACCTGGCGAGGGTGTTTCGGCGATAGCGACGTGATGGTGGAGCGTTGGCGGAGCGTCAGCAATGAAAAGGGCCCGGCTCACCGGGCCCTTTCATCGATCCGGGGACCTAGTCCGGACGGCAGTGAGTGTTGCAGAACTCCCAATCCTCGCAAGCCGCGTTGTTGATAGTCACGCAGTTGCAGAAGATGAAGTACAGGACGTTCTCGGGGGCCTCGCAGTCCTCGTCGTGTTTGCGGCCGCAGTCCTTTTCCCTGTGACCACGAGTTACTCCCACCGCGTCCAAGACAGCCTGGATGATCTCTTTGTCGGGCACCGATACGCACCTCCTTGGGTTGGGTTACGTCAACATGTTATGTAACGACTACCCCGGATGTGTGCGCTACAGAGCCACCAGACGCACGTCTCCCGCGGCCGCCATCTTGTCTCCCATGATCGCGATTGCGCCCAGGATCCCGTCGATGCCCATAGCAAACTCCACTGCCTCTGCCAGGTCTTTTTCCCTTTGAACTCGGTTCGCAGTCGCTGTCGCAACAGCATCGGCCAGGGCGGCGTCACGGCAGAGGATAACCGCGGCATCGGCCTTCCCAAAGGACAACGAGTGGCCGACGCTGCCTGCTGAGGTGCATATGCCGAGCGGCGTATCCTCCGGCCGGATCTCGACAGCAAATGTCTGGCTGAGCGGCGAAGCCCCCGCGTATATGCCTACCTTGCGCGGGCTGTCGGTCTTCATGAAGATGTCGCCGCCGTTCTCGATGATGATCTCCCTGGTGTACCAGTGGTCCAACATGTCTCGGCCGACGGCCTCGCTGATCGCTCCAGCCACGGCTGCCATCGGTCCTACTCCCGCCAGGGATGCAGCCCGGCACATTGCGCGCACCAGATCCGGCGCATACGGCATCGGTTCTACTGGCGTGAGGGATCTTATGAACGTCGGA
The DNA here is from genome assembly GCA_964602455.1 of uncultured Eubacteriales bacterium. Taxonomy (GTDB): domain Bacteria; phylum Bacillota; class Sulfobacillia; order Fermentithermobacillales; family Fermentithermobacillaceae; genus JBBDIP01. The sequence goes on from CAZRRG010000116.1 coordinate 2,163, forward strand.
TTAGCACGTCCGTACGTCTCAATCTGCTCGCGATAGGCAACCACCGATGTCCTAACCTCACACTCCATGAGCCGGTTTGCCCCGATCTGGAGGTCCGTCTCTTTGACCATGCAGTTGAAGAAGACCAGGTCTTTGCCCTGGAAAAGGTCCCTGTACTTTCTCGCCTCGTACACGCCCGACACCACCCTGTTAACCGCTGCTGGAGCCGCTGGAATCGTCCGAGTCACTCAAGTCGCTCGCGCTGATGGCGCCGAGCGGACAAGCCCCAAGACACCTCCTGCAGGCAATGCACCTAGAGGGCTGGAACGCCAAAGCCCACCCGGGGGCATCCATGCTGAGCGCGCTCGACGGGCAAACGGATGTGCATGCCCCGCAGTGTACGCACCTCTCATCAGAAACCACTACAGCAGCCCGCTTTCTGCCGCTCATCTCGATCCCTCCTCGTCTCCCGAAACCACATCGAGGGGCTTCGGCCGCCCATCGCGAGGCAACGGCAACACCGGCTCTTGCAGCAGGAAGGAACCCGCAGAGATGCGGTCTTTGAGGACAGCGGCTATCTCCCTGGCTACTCTGAGGCTGGAAAGCGGAGCCGTTGGCACATGGCGGTCGCCTACTCTAATGGACCCGCTCCGGAGTTCCTCGTAGGAGACCTTCGCAAGGGCCGGACGGCTCCTCGAAGGCACGCTGTAGTCGTAAATGTTCGTGTAGATGTCCCTGTTACGGACGCCGGTGCACGCGGCCATATCCTCATCCAGGATGGGGATCGGGATGCCAACCCCCACATACATGGTCACACCGTACTTCTCAAAGACCCCGGCCCTCAGGTACCTCGTGTCCATCTGCTTGAGGTCGCCTATAAGGGCGAGCGTCCCGGCCGACCCGATCGGGACTGAGTTTTCGCCCCTCAACTGGCAAGGATTATGCTGGGTACCCTGCCACGCTACATAGCCCTCGGCTCCCGCCAGGAAGATCCTCGTGCCGACACCGGTTGTACGGTACCAGGGATCGTTCAGGAGCGGGCTCAGTTCGCCGCTCGTGCTGTAGTTGACGTTCCCGACCTTGGGCAACAGCGTCCCCATGTACGTGTAGATGGTACGGTCCGAGGTGTTGGCCGCGGCAGCGTAATTCTGGTAGCAGTTGCGGGGGTTGAACATGTAGGCCTGGTTCAGCGAGTCCTTGCTGATGTAGGTCTCGATCTCCCCGAGGGGATAGCAGTCGGTCCCATAGGATGTAGCCCGCAGCTTGACCTTCCTTCCGGCTACCAGGTCCTCGATGACATGGGCTCCGCCGTACTCGAACCCTCTGGTTTCCGAAAGTTCGGTCGCCCCGATGAACGCGTCGACGGCCGCGATCCCCGCATATGCGGGGACGTCGTTGAGCCACACCTTGGACATGCGAATGGGAGGTTCCGAGTGGCCGAAGTTGAGGAATGCCCCGCTCGAACACATCGGGCCGAAGGTCGCGGTGGTCACGACGTCGACCTTGGCAGCGGCCTGCTTCGGACCGCTCTCGGCCACGATGGCCTTCATCTCCTCGGCGGTTACCACAACCGCCTTCTTGTCTCTGATCTTCTGGTTTATCTCGTCAAAGCTCTTGTACGACATTGAACAGGCCTCCTTGCCTAGAGCTCTATTCCGGCGTGAAACCACGTGACAGGCACATAGCCGGAGTTGATGACCATCAGTTAGGGAACTGCAGTGCGCCGCACTAGCGCGGCACAGGGTTTGGGGAAGGGGCCCGCGGCGCCTTACCGGCTACCGCGTCCCCTGCGGCATCGCCATGTGGAAGTTTAGGGATTGGAGGAACTCGTCCTGGAAACCGGGATCGGTGGATAGCTCAACATGCGTAGCCTGCGATGCAATTCTCTCGGCAGTGTCTCGCGCGCTCTGGGATACGGCCATCATCTCGGCTCCTGCAAGAGCGGCATTCCCGACAGCCGCTACGAGGGACGGGCTCACAGGAGGCAACAGCCCTGTGGCAAGCACATTCTCCGCGGACACGGCGCTTCCGAATGCCCCCGCCAGCAGAACGCCCTTCACTGATCCGGAAGATATGCCTGCGTTCCGGAGCAGTATCTCGCATGCTGCCCGGATCGCGCCTTTGGCCAGCTGGAATGCCCGGATGTCTTTCTGGGTGAGAACCGCGCCCTGGGCCAGTTCGAAACCGAGAGGCGCCGATTCCGTGGAGGTCGCAACTCTGGCGGCGAGAGGCCCGCGGCGGCAGATCCTCCCTGTCTCGTCCAGGATCCCGGCTCCGAGCATGACCGCAATCGCGTCTACCAGGCCAGACCCGCATAGCCCCTGGGGAGTCGCGCCTTCCACGGTTGAGACGGAGATGTCTTCGCCCGCGAAGAGTACCGAATGTATGGCGCCTGGGCGCGCACGCATACCGCAGCTGATCTCGGCGCCCTCAAACGCAGGACCTGCGGGTGCTGAGGCGGCGTACAGCATGCGGCCGTGCCACAGCAGCACTTCGGTATTGGTGCCGATATCGACGAGCATGCGAGTATCGCCGCTTGACAACCCGGTAGATACAGCCGCCGCTACGGCATCGGAGCCGACATACGACCCGATCAGCGGAGCGCAGTACATGGCGGGCAGCCCCGGCAGTTCCACTATGGCGGCATCCTCAGCGGAAGGCGTGTATGGAGCAGTTGCCAGCCTGGAGACGTCCAGCCCCAACGCCAGGTGGTGCATAGCGGTGTTCCCGACCAGGACGCCAGATGCCACTCGAGTAGCAGGTACTCCTGTTGCTTCGCACAAGTCCGCCAGCAGGCTCGCTGCCTCTGCCAGAACGGCTTTCTGCATCGCCGGCGCAGCTTCGCGATTCCGTATGGCCAGCGTCAGGCGAGTCATCACGTCTGAGCCATAGGCGGACTGGGGATTGGGCCGCTCCCCTCGGCTTAGGACCGTGCCCGAGGACGGGTCCACCAGCGAACCCGCAATCGTGGTTGTGCCCACATCCAGAGCGAACGCCACGGAGCTCAAACGCGTCTACCTCGCCGTTCGATGATTGCGGATGCCGCCTCAACTGCCTCCTGGGCATCTCTCCCGTAACCGGCGGCGCCGATGGCTTCGGCAAACGCCCTGGTGGTGGCTGCCCCGCCTATAAGCACAGGGCAGTCGAAGCTCTCCTCCGCAAAGAGGTCAATGACGTCTTTCATCTTGGGCATCGTCGTGGTCATGAGGGCGCTGAGGCAGACCACGTCGGCATTTGCCTCCCTGGCCTTCTCCAGGATGACCTCGGGCTTCACGTCGCGCCCCAGGTCAATGACTGTAAAGCCGTGGTTCTCCATGAGCACCGACACGATGTTCTTGCCGATGTCGTGGATGTCTCCCTCAACAGTCGCCAGCACCACTGTTCCTCGCGAGGCGCCGCTCTGTCCCAATGCCGCTTTGGCTCGGGCTATCGCGGGTCTCAGCGTCTCGAACGCGGCTTTCATCGCCGAGGCCGACAGCATGAGTTGCGGGAGGAAGTAGACGCCATCGGCGAACAGCTTCCCCACCTGGTTGATCGCCGGGATCAAGTGGTCGTCAAGCAGCGAGATTG
>CAZRRG010000117.1:0-5680 GCA_964602455.1 uncultured Eubacteriales bacterium
CGAAGCCGCTATCAGCCCGGTCCGCGACTGCTTGTCAACCCTCAGGGCTCTCTCGTGGAGTTCCAGGGTGCTTTCCTCCACGCGGTTGCCGATCTCGTCGACGACTCCTCTCGTTACCTCGAACTCTTCGTTTCCGATGCCGGTTGAGAGGACTCTGGCGGCGGCGGCAGCTTCAGCAGTGCCTTCCTTCAACAGGGCAACCACCTGGTCGCTGTATGCCTGCCACTCCTTGATCGAAGCCTCGAAGTCCTTGATAGCCTCCTGCTCTCCCTTGCTGAGAGCGAGGGCTTTGTACTGGTTGAACCTGTCGATGGCCTGGCCTATGTTCTCTATTCTGACGGCGTCCAGGGCATCGATGTCCGCTTGCGTCGCTGCGCCCAGCATGGAGCGCTCGGCCACCAGTGCCTGCTGCAGGTCGCGGTCGATATTGAGGAGCAGACTTATAGCCGGATAGTTCTGCTCGTTCATCTCAGTGAGAGTGCCGGACACCACTTGTAGGCCGTACAGGCTGACGACGGATGCTGCGATGATCACTACGGCAAATAGGACATTGTTGATGGTAACGCGTGTTGCGATCTTCACCCTCGTACACCCCTTCGCTAAGAGTGCTAAACCTCCAGGGGATGTATCGGTCAAGCATCCATACCTTGAAGACTGAAAGTACGAATTCGGGCAATCTTTAAGTATCGGAGATTCTTGACCCGGTACGGCGACAGATGTAGAATTAGACAACACGAAAAGCGATGACGGGGACAAATAACTCCTGAAACGCAGTCAAGCGAACCGGAACCGGTGGGAGCCCGGTCTGACGCCAGGAGCGAATAACACCCCAGAGCGCCGTTCGAACGTTCTGCTCAAGCAGTATGGTGTGACGCCGTGCCTTTTGTGAGGCGCATAGTCCGGGAGCAGGGCAAGTAGATGCGGACGGTATCCGCGCCGTTACCCGCGGTGGGCCATCGGAGCCAGTCTCCCGTGGCCTCAGAGTTGGGCTGCATAGGCCAATTAGGGTGGCACCGCGATCTCGCCTCGTCCCTTACGGGGGCGAGGCATCTGATTTCTCGGGAGGTCATCCAAATGAGCGGTACGGAATCCTACATTTCTTACCTTCAAACTGATGAGGCGCAGGCGGTCTTCCGGCTGAGCCAGGCAGTCATGGACGCTCTCAGAGAGTACCTGGGCGGATGCGGGTTTGTGGAGTTCTTGGCCCCTTTGGTCTCCACAGTCACCGATCCCGGCCTTAGGGGAGCCGAGAGGCTGCCGGTTTCCCTCTACAACCGCAGGGCATACGTGACTAGTTCCATGGTTTTCCATAAACAGGTCCTGGCCACCGCCTTTGGGAAGATCTACGCCTTCGCGCCCAACGTCCGGCTTGAGCCGGTAGAGCACGCCCGGTCCGGCAGGCATCTCGTGGAGTTCTGCCAACTGGACCTCGAGGAAGCCGATGCCACCTGCGAGGACAGCATGGCCCTTGCGGAGGGGATGCTGAGACATACCATATCCACCGTCGCCGGGAACCTGAAACCCCTCCTTGCTGCTCTGGGACGGGAGTTGCGCGTGCCATTCGCGCCCTTCAAGAGGTTCACCTATCGCGACATGCTGGATTACGCGGCGTCGCTGGGGCTGGACGTGAGGTACGGCGATGAGCTGCCCCAGGCCGTGGAGTCGGCCGTGTCTCGGGAAGTGGGAGACTTCTTCTGGATCACCTCATACCCCAAGCAGTGCAGGGGTTTCTACTACCGGGAGTCCTGCGACGAGCCCGGGACGGTGAACAGCATGGACCTCATTTTCCCGGAGGGCTTCGGCGAGGCAATCTCAGGAGGAGAGCGTGAGTATAGGAAGGAAAGGGTCTTGCGGCGGATCACGGAGAGCGGGCTCGATCCATCTGAGTTCACAGAGTTTCTGGCAGCGACGGAAGAGGGGCTTCGCCCGACAAGCGGGTTTGGCATCGGCGTGGAGCGGCTTGTCAGGTTCATTACAGGGGAGAGGGAGATCAGCAAGGTGCGGCCCTTCCCGAAGCTGCCGGGGCTGGTTAGCATGTGAGACAGGAGGTGGGTGCATGTACATCGTCGTACGACCGGCTGCCGTGGCCGATGCCCCGAGGATTGCCGACCTGGTTAAGGAGTTGGCTGCCAGCGTGGGAGAGAGCAGCCCTATTACGGCAGCCTACGTGGAAGCGTACTTGCAGTCTCACGGGAATGGAGTTCTCGTGGCCGAAGACAAGCCGCCGGGCCCTCACGACCCGCCGGGCCCCCACAACCAGTCGATCCCTGGCTGCACGTCCAGCACTAGCATCACCGCGGACGGCAGACCCCCGCTCGTCGGACTCATCTCCTTCTCGGTGCGGCCGAACCTTTTCCATGCGGCCAACTCGGCGCTCATCGAGGAACTGGTGGTCGCGGAAAGCTACAGGGGCAGGGGGGTGGGCGGCGCGCTGGTGCAGACCCTCTTAGCCAAGCTGGAGAAGGACGGATGCGCCGAGGTCTCCGTCACGGTCATGCCCGACAATGCGGGCGCTCTGCGCTTCTACAGAGCGCACGGCCTTGTCGACGAGGCTGTGTACCTTGAGAAACACTTTGGAGACCCGAACCCGGCTTGACCAATTATGGCGCCTAGCGCCGCGCCTTGTGCCGCGCCTACCGCTTGCATGCCGGATCCCACTTCCGCAGCATCGCCTTCATGTCCCGGAGTTCGTCCAGGAACTTGTCGGCTTCTCTCCGGATGTGGTCCAGGAGCAGCGGCGTTGGGACGACGCTGAGCACCCGGCACAGGACTGCCAGCTCGTAGGCGGCGGCCTTGAAGTCCCTGAGCGCAGTCACCCTGGTAACCAGCGTATCGGTGAATTGGACCACCGTGCCGAACGTCTCGGGCTTCGCCTCTGCCATGGACTCCAGGTCCCTCGCCGTCTCCAGGAGCGCCGAGAAGATGGCCCTCTGCGATTGGGCTTCTGCCAGGAGCTCCCGCTCCGACGCATCCAGGAGCGAGATCACGAACTCAATGTGTTCCTTCATCTGCCGCAGCCAGAATGACTGCTCAGCCAGGATGGCCAACAGCCCCGTCTGTCCGCCGGCGCAGTAGTCGAGGAAGGCCAGGAAGTGGACGGCCTCCCGCGTGATATGCGCTAGCAGCAGGGGGTAGAGCTGGGAGCCTGGCAACTCGCACTGCACCGAGAGCCTCGTCAGCATGTGCTTGAACTCGATGAGAGCGATGACGGCCCTGCGGATCTCAGCGATTAGCGTGGGATCCAGTGTGAGCCTAGACTCGACCGTGTTCTGCAGCCCCTGGAACAGGTCGTAGAACTTCCCGGCCTCGGCCCGAAGGTCCGGCCTGTCAGCGGGCAGCCCAAGCTGGATGAACAGAGAATGCTCCTTCAGTATCCTCACCCAAAACCGGACTTCACTTATTCCTTCCTGCCGGCCGGCCCCGGCACGAAAAACGCTGATATCCTCGTCCATGGGGATTCCTCCATTCCTGACCTCCAATCCTGACCTCAAACGCTGACCTCAAACCCTGATAGTCAACCCTGACCGCAAGGCAGTGTGGCCAACTGGTTCCATGCCCCGGTCTGGTTGCAGCCCTGACCCCTAGCGCCCAACGCCCGACCCTTAACCCTTAGCCTCGACCCTTAACCCTTAGCCCCGACCTCTAGCCCTTCCGAGCACTCGATGCATGTTATGTAAACTGGCCGAGGATCGTGAACCGGTGTCTGGGTGTCCGCGTCACCATTACACAGCTGTATAGGTCATCCCATGAGTAATTGAACCGGTGCCTTCCGCCGTTCGAGTAGGGAGCGTTCCAGAGTAGTCTTGTGGTGACTGATAGGGGTCCCGCATCACTCGCACCGCGATCCATACAGACTTCAACCCTATCACGCGGCGACCAGTCAGATTCTCGGGGGTCACGGGATGACTATTACTGAGTTAGTCATATTCCCTCCGGTGATCATTACGGCGAAAAATCGGGTCACCACGCGCCTAATCAGGGCTGATTAGTTGCCGCATGACCACGCTTTTCGACATGTTGTCCCTCCCGTGACTGATAAGAAGTCTGATAAAGGTCATCGGATGACCCGTCCAAAATCGAGTGGTCATGCCGTGACCAGTGAGGCTCTTGCCTTGCTGCGCACCCATGGCTGTCGGGGGCGAGACGATGGGCGCCAAGGATGGCGAGTTGGATGCGAGGGATGGCAGGGTGGATGCCAGGGATGACAGCGTGGATGCCGAGGATGGCAGGGTGGATGCCAGGGTAGATGCGAGGGATGACAGGATGGATGCCAGGGACGGCAGGATGGATGCCGAGGATGACGGGGTCGTGCCAAGGATGCAAGGATGATAGGGGAGATACCAGCGATCAAGCGATAGATGTCTGGCAGGATTGGTTGGAGCAAATCCCGCGAACGTGGTAAATTACATACAATTAACATCCAATCGATCAGAAGGATTGTTCTACCAGGAGGTCTCGCCCATGCCGGTCGCCGACTATAACCCATCAGTCATTGAGAAAAAGTGGCAGGATATCTGGGAGAAGGAGGGCGCCTTCAAGGCAGTCACCGGCTCTCCCGAGCCCAAGTATTACGCGCTCATCGAGTTTCCATATCCCTCGGGCGAGGGGCTCCACGTAGGACACCCGCGCAGCAACACCGCTCTCGACATCATCTCGCGCAAGCGGCGGATGGAAGGCTACAACGTCCTGTATCCGATGGGATACGACGCCTTCGGGCTGCCCACAGAAAACTATGCTATAAAGCACAAGATACACCCGAAAAAGGTCACCGAAGCCAACATCGCCCGCTTCCGCAACCAGCTGAAGGCGCTTGGCTTCTCCTTCGACTGGTCCAGGGAAGTCAACACCTCTGATCCCCAGTACTACAAGTGGACTCAGTGGATCTTCCTCAAGCTGTGGGAAAAGGGGCTGGCCTACAAGGCTGAGATCCCCATCAACTGGTGCACCTCCTGCAAGGTCGGCCTGGCTAACGAGGAAGTTGTCGGCGGCGTCTGCGAGCGTTGCGGAGGCGAAGTGGTCCGCAAGGTGAAGAGCCAGTGGATGCTCAAGATCACCGCGTACGCTGAGCGCCTGCTTAACGACCTGGATACCGTGGACTACATGGAGAAGATCAAGGCCCAGCAGCGCAACTGGATCGGACGGTCCGAAGGGGCCGAGGTCGACTTCGCCATAGCCGGAACCGGCAAGAAACTGACTGTGTTCACAACTAGGCCGGACACGCTCTTCGGCGCGACCTACATGGTCCTGTCGCCTGAGCATCCCCTGATTGATGAGGAAAGAGCCCGCATCCGCAACTGGGATGAGGTGGCAGCCTATCGCGAGCAGGCCGCCAAGAAGTCGGATTTCGAGCGCACGGAGATGGCCAAGGACAAGACGGGCGTCCAGTTGGTCGGCATCAACGCTGTGAACCCGGCGAATGGCAAGGAGATCCCGATCTGGGTCTCCGACTACGTCCTCATGAGCTACGGCACCGGCGCTATCATGGCAGTGCCCGGCCACGACGAGAGGGACTGGGAGTTCGCCCGCACGTTCGGGCTCCCAATAGTTGAGGTCGTATCAGGCGGGGACGTCGAGAAGGCGCCCTATGTCGATGTAGAGCACGGCGTCGCCGTGAACTCGGGCTTCCTGAACGGGATGCCCGCAGCACAAGCAATCGAAGCCATGATCACCCATCTCGAGG
>CAZRRG010000118.1:0-5656 GCA_964602455.1 uncultured Eubacteriales bacterium
GGACTCTCCGTCAAGACCCGCCGCGCCTCGTCCTGCATTGTGTCGTACCTCGACGAGAATCTTGAGCAGCGTAACTGCACCGTGACTGGCGACCTGGCTATACTCATGCAGCACGAGTGTGATCACCTGGACGGTATCCTCTGCCTCGAGAGAGCCTGCGATGCACACTCCTTTTTCATGTCCGTGAACGGTAGGGTGCCGCCGGGGCTCAGTCCCGTACGTACGGAATAGCGAACCAGGACGGTATTGCTGCAATAATGCTTCTAGTGATAGTATATTCGCGTCTAGAAATGTCCCTTAAGGTGGAGAAGTCTGACATTGTCGAGATCATTCGGAGAAGACTCGAAGGCATTCCGGGAAGAATCCAAACCATACGAAAAGAACTACGAAGCATGTAATACGGCCCAAGATGACGAGGCGGTTGTCGACGGCGAAGTTGCTGCTTCCATAAGCATCCCTTCAAGCATCCCTTCCAACGAAGACGAGGTCGAGGTCCGCGTTCCCTCTGCCGCGGAGATACCCGAGGATCGCGCCGAGATCCGAAAGCGGATCATCAACCTGGCGCTTCCTGCCCTGGCTGAGATGACCCTCATGACGCTGGTTTCCATGGCCGACATGATCATGGTCGGACGCCTGGGGCCCTGGGCCATCACCGCCGTCGGTCTATCGAACCAGCCGATGTTTGTGGCGATGTCGGTGTTCATGTCCCTCAACGTAGGCGCCACTGCGCTCGTGGCAAGGGCCATCGGAGCCCGCAAGCCTGAGGAAGCGTTCAAGGTGGCCAGGCAAGCTCTGGTCATCGCCTCCGTAATGGGCGCCGTCCTCGCCGTCCTCGGCGTCGTGTTCGCGGAGCAGATCCTGGCGATTATGGGGGCCGAGCCGGACGCCCTGATTCCCGGAACAGCCTATCTCCGGATAGTGTCAGCCGGTCTCATGTTCCAGGGCGCCACATTTAGCCTGGGAGCGTCGCTACGTGGAGCCGGCGACACCAAGACGCCTATGTCGGTCAACATGGTTGCCAACCTTGTCAATCTCGTGGGCAACTATCTCCTGATATTCGGTCACTTGGGGTTCCCGCGCCTCGAGGTAGTGGGAGCGGCTGTCCCGACATTGATCTCCAGGTTTGTGGGCTTTGCGCTCATTATGCGCAAGGTCTTCGGGCACCGCGGCGCCATCAAGATGTCGGTGACTGATAGTTTCGCATACGACAAGGAGACCGTGAACCGCATCTTCAAGATTGGACTTCCCGCAGCCCTCGAGCAACTGGTCATGCGTTCAGGTCAGATGCTCTTCGCCCGGATCGTGTCCAGCTTCGGAACTGTTACGTACGCCGCCCACCAGGTTGCCCTCAACGTGGAGGGGCTTTCCTTCAGCCCGCCACAAGCCTTCCAGACAGCCGCGACCGCTCTTACGGGTCAGAGCCTGGGAGCTAAGAAACCCGACGCTGCCATGAGGGTCGGCAAGGAAGCTCGCTTTATCGGGATCTGCATGGCTGCGATCACAGGCTCGATATTGTTCTTCCTCGGTCGCTACGTTGTCCAGTTGTACACCGACGATCCCACGGTGATAGAACGGTCGGCCTATGTGCTCAAGATCATCGCCTTCGCGCAACCCTTCATGGCGACTAATTTTGTCTTGGCGGGAGCCTTGCGCGGTGCGGGTGACACAAAATGGGCCCTCTACATCACCATGGCCGGGATATGGGGAGTCAGAGTCGTTGTCGCATACTTCCTGGCGCTGAAGATGGGCATGGGCCTGACTGGCGCGTGGATCGCCATGGCGCTGGACATGATCACAAGAGCCATACTGGTTAACCTGCGCTTTGCCGCCGGCCACTGGACCAAGATCAACGTCTAGGCCCGTGAGCAAGAAACCCTCCTACTCCGCATAGCTATACTCCGACCACCTGCTCTTGGGGGGATGGATGCTTGAGCTTGCCGTGCGAGGGAGCGAGGCTACACACAGTAAGGCCCGGAGATACCTTCTACGGGTTGGCCATGGAGATAGGTGTCTCCGTCGACGACATCATCCGTCTGAACCCCGATGTGGATCCTGATAACCTGCAGGTCGGCACTCTAATCTGTGTTCCCCTGGAGCCGGGCATACCCACGGGAAGGATCCCTCCCTGTGATTCCGGCCTGTACTGGGTAATCGCGGCCGGCGATACCATCTTCTCAATCTCCCAAGTGACCGGGATCCCGGTCGAGACTCTGCTGGCGCTAAACCCTTGGGTCGATCCATTGGCCCTCCAAATCGGCGACAGCTTATGCCTACCCCCAACCGGCCGCTAGTTTCTTCTGCCCTCCTACCTGCGGCATGTCATATATGTGTTATATTTGATGACATGGATGTGCCCTGCCTTGTAGACGTGCCAGACGCGGGGAACCTATAATGGGACAAATTGAGCGTCCCGGACGGGCGGTGAGACAGGTGGCAACGCTGGACAAGCGAAAGGCCAGGGACCCGTCTCCCCAAGACACCCGCTACGTCTTCCCCATGGCTGTGGTGGAGAAACTCACCGGGCTCACAAGAAGGCGCATCCGTTACTACGAGAAGTGCGGCCTCCTCACTCCTTCCCGCACTTCGGGCGGCCACCGCTTGTACTCGCCCTCAAACGTCGAGACGCTCGTGCGGATTCGCGAGATCATCGAGAGCGGCATTACCAGCATAGAGGCTGTCGAGCGGCTACTTGTGTTCGAGAAGGACCGTGTCCCGCAGACACAGCCCGCTGCGCTGTCCATGGGAGACGCTGCGTTCCGGGTAATGCGCCCGGTTGAGCGTCCGGCCGAACTCGCGAGACGGCCGGAGACGATCTCAACCACCTACTTCCGCCGCGCTGATCCTTCGCCAGATCCCGAGCGAAGACGAAACCCCTGAGAGGACGATGAGATGTGACGCCAAAGAAGCCACGCACCAAAGAAGACGTCCTGAAACTGGCAGAAGAACAGAGGGTACGCTTCATTACGCTCCAGTTCACCGACATTCTGGGAGTTGTGAAGAGCGTCGCGATCCCGGTTGAGCAGTTGCCCAAGGCCCTTGACGGCCAGATCATGTTCGATGGTTCTTCGGTCCACGGGTTTGTCCGTATCGAGGAATCGGACATGCTCCTCAAACCCGACCCCGCGACCTACGTCGCTTTCCCTTGGCTTAACGGCGCCCGGGAGAACACTGCCAGGCTCATATGCGATATCTACACTCCGAACGACGAGCCCTTTGCCGGTTGCCCTCGCCTTACGTTGAAGAGGGCCATTGCTGAAGCCAAGGCTATGGGCTACACGATGAACGCGGGTATCGAGGCCGAGTTCTTCCTCTTCCAACTGGACGAGCATGGCAGGCCTACAGTCAAGACCCAGGACCAGGGCAGCTATTTTGACCTCTCCCCCGTCGATACCGGCGAAGCTGCCCGGCGCGACACGGTGATCGCCCTTCAGGATGTGGGGTTCGAGATCGAGGCCTCGCACCACGAAGTCGGGCCTGCCCAGCACGAAATCGACACCAGGTACGCAGAAGTCCTGACAGCGGCAGATGACGCGGTGACTCTTCGCTTGGTAGTTCGAACCATAGCTCTGCAGCATAACCTGCACGCCACCTTCATGCCCAAGCCCATCCACGGCATCCCAGGCTCCGGCATGCATACTCATCAATCGCTGTTTAAGGGCGACACCAACGCGTTCTACGATAAGGACCGCGAGTACCAGTTGAGCGACGTGTGCCTATCGTACCTTGGAGGGCTGCTGAAGCACGCCAGGGGCTACACAGCCATCACGAACCCTCTTGTGAACTCCTATAAGCGCCTGGTGCCCGGCTACGAGGCCCCTGTCTACGTGGCGTGGTCCGAGCGTAACAGAAGCCCCCTGGTGCGCGTGCCCGCGCGCAGGGGCGTCGGCACGAGGCTTGAGCTGAGGAGCCCGGATCCTTCATGCAACCCGTACCTCGCACTGGCAGTCACACTCCAGGCAGGCCTTGATGGCATTAGGAAAAAGACGATGGCTCCCCCGCCGGTCAACCGGAACATATACGAGATGGATCCGGAAGAGAGGCGCGCTCTGGGCATCGGCAGCCTCCCCGGCAGCCTTGACGAGGCCATCGAGGAGCTCCTCCGCGACGAGGTCGTCTGCGCCGCGCTGGGCGACCACATCGTGTCCAGGTTCGTCGACGCAAAGCGGATCGAGACCGACGTCTACCGCACCCAGGTCCACCAGTGGGAACTGGATCAGTACCTGAGAGTGTTCTAGGCAGCGCCAGTCCGGATCGGCCTAGACCAGTTTTCTCTTTACTGGGTCTATCAAAGTGGATAGGCCCAGTTTCTCTTTCACCAGCTTCATGGTCGGGGCACAGACTTCGTTGGCCCGGATGGCGCCTCTGAAGAGAATCTCCCGCAGCTCGCCGCTCTTCTTGAGGTCGGCGAACTTGGCCTGTATCGGTCGCAGAGTCTCGACAATGACCTCGGCTAACCCGGCCTTGAAGTCAGCGTACCCCTTGCCTGAATACATGGCCTCTATCTCGGGGATCGTCACTCCCGCGCAGTGAGAGTAGATGGTCAGCAGGTTTGCCAGGGCAGGCTTCTCGTCAGGGTCATAGACGATCTCACGTCCTGAGTCCGTGACCGCCCGCCTCATCTTCTTTGCTATCTCATCGGGAGAGTCTCCGAGGGCTATGAAGGAGTACGGATTGGGATCCGACTTGGACATCTTCTTGGACGGGTCTTGCAGTGACTTTACCCTGGCGCCGATGAGCGGTTCCGGCACCTTGAACGTGGGCCCGTACTTCCCGTTGAAGCGGATGGCCAGGTCCCGGCTGAGCTCCACATGCTGCTTCTGGTCTTCGCTGACAGGGACATAGTCAGTCTGGTAAAGCAGTATGTCGGCGGCCATGAGCGCGGGGTACGTGAAGAGGCCTCCGGAGACGGTCTCCTTTCCCTCAGACTTCTCTTTGAACTGGGTCATCCTCGACAGTTCCCCAAAGGTGGCGGTGCACTCCATGATCCAACCCAGCTCCACATGACACGGAACGTCCGACTGTACGAACAGCGTGACCTTTTCAGGATCCAGGCCACAGGCGATCATGTACGCCGCGACGTCCTCGATCTGGCTCCTCAAGGCCCCCGGTTCCGGCAGGATAGTTAGAGCGTGCAGGTCGACAACGCAGTAGTAACACTCGTACTCCTCCTGGACGTCAGGAAAGCGCCTCAGAGCTCCAAGGTAGTTGCCCAGGGTGAGGGTGCCGGTCGGTTGGACGCCCGAAAACACCCTCTTCCTCGCCGCCCCAGCGTTATCGCGGCAACTCACTACAGACACCTCCTACAGAGTTTTGCCCTATGAAACTGAAAAACTCCGCCCTCTCGGGACGGAGTAATCCGCGGTGCCACCCGTGCTTCGCCTTTCGGCGCGCTCAACTGGACGCCATCACGCCCATCATCCTGTACCGGGGATGAACCGGCTTCCGCGCGCTCCCCGGCCCATTCACGCCCCCGTCCGCACCGGACTCGCACCGTCGCCGGCTCTCTTTGCTTTGGTAGGGCCTTACTCTTCCGGTTCATTGCGCATGCTTTATGCTTTGCCAGGATTATGCCATTCCCGGGTCCCTCATGCAAGCCCGCATAGGCTCTAGAGTAGAAAGTGTGGGATCTGTGAGGTGAGCCGAGAGATCGGCGTGT
>CAZRRG010000119.1:0-5651 GCA_964602455.1 uncultured Eubacteriales bacterium
GGGTTCTGGGTTCCAGCGCCAAGCAGATGCAGGCCGGCAACGTGCTCGGTGACTTCCTCACGGGGCTCATCGAAAAGCTCCCCGAGGCCATCAGGGCTCTTATGGGGATAGTCCCGGGACTGTCGCCTGTCGACACCCTTGTCCAGAGCAAACTCGGCTTCTGGATGGCCATCGCCCTTCCCATCTATGGTTGCCTCCTGGCTGTCGCGGCGGTGACGCGTGAGGTTGACCGCGGGACCGCGGACTTCCTCTTCGCGCTGCCGGTGGAACGAAAACACGTTATCGTTGCCCGTTGGGGCGTCATGGTCACCAATGTGATGGTTGTAGCGGTCACCACTTGGGCGGCGCTGTCGGGCGGTCTCATGGCCGGTGGAGTCCAGGGAAACCTACGGGGGTACTTCTGGATATTTGTCCAGGCCGCGCTCTTGGGAGTAGCAATAGGTTCGCTTGCCCTGCTCGCCTCCATGTGGTCCCGCGACTACGAGAGGGCTATGAAGAGGTCTCTCGGCGCTGTCTTGCTCCTGTTCGCAACCGATATGGGCATGGAGATGGCGGGACTGCCGGTGGCGTTGCGATCGGTCAACCCGTATCACTATTTCAGCACGCTCGAGCCGCTAATGCGCAGCGGACCGATGGTGCGCGAGGCCGCTGTGCTGGTTGTCGTAGCGATGGTTGCTCTTTGGGCATCCGTCCGGCTGTTCTCTCAAAGACAGATAGAGGCTTAGGGGGGCGGAGCAGATGGTGCTACTGAAGCAACAGTGGCGGGCCGATCGCTGGACCGTCCTCACATGGTGCGTTGTGGTGGCATTCCTTACTTGGATGGCCTCCGGCCTGTACAAAGTGCTCAATGAGTCGGGGCTATTGACCCAGTTCCAGAACCTTGTCCTAACGATGCCGCCTGCTTTCCGGGCGCTCTTTGGAACCGAGGACTTCAACCTTTTCGGGACGTTTGTGGCCTCGATCGAGTACAACGCGCTCATGGCCATAACTTTCATGATCTTCGTGGCTACCTACGTGCCGGGGCTTATCAGCAAGGAAGTAGACCAGCGCAGTTCCGAGTTCTTGCTTTCCTTGCCGGTGAAAAGGAGTATGGTTCTGGCGTCGAGGTGGCTTTCGATGGCTCTGTCGTTGGCGATTATCACGGTGGTCCAGTGGGCCACCCTCCTCATTGTGACCGGAGAACAGGCTCAGCCGGTCCCGTATCTGTGGGCCAGCATCAACATGTACCTGCTGTTCCTACAAGTAGGAACGCTTCTGCTCCTGGTGTCCGTCTTCGTGGACGACTACCCGAGGTCGACCGCAGTCTGCGCCGGACTCGTGGTGCTCCTGTTCTTCTACCACGGGATGACCGAGGAAGCTACAGGGTTGCTCTCGGCTGTGAGGAAGGGGCTGCCCTTTGCCCGGTTCGACCCCGGCTCCGTCATCGGAAACGGAGTGGTCCCGGTGATCGACATGACCCTACTCGCGCTGGGCACGGCAGCGATCCTTCTCATGGCGGTCTGGGCGTTCGACAGAAAGCAGGTAGCGGGCTAGAAATGTGGTTTCACATCGATCCGTCCAGCGGGATTCCCATATACCGTCAGATCACTGACCAGGTCAGGCAAGCCATCGCGGGCGGGACCCTGCGCCCGGGGGACCGCTTGCCTCCTGTCAGGGACCTGGCAGTGGAGCTCGCAGTCAACCCCAACACTATTGCCAAGGCGTATCAGGACCTTGAGCGGGACGGGGTCATTGAGACGTCTCGCGGACGGGGGACTTATGTTTCGTCCGCCAAGCCGTCGGTCCCCGAAAGCGAGCGCGCAAGGCGCCTCCGCCCGGTCATAGACAGGCTGATCGCGGAAGCATACTTGCTTGGCATCTCCGAGGAAGACCTTGGACGGCTACTGCAGGAACGCTTGGCCGAAAGGAGGAGGGACAAGCACGATGAGTGAGCTTGCAGTCTCGCTTAGCCGAGTGCGGAAGCGCTACGGGAACCGCACTGCTCTGGATGGGTTCGACCTGCAGGTCAAGAAGGGTTCATTTCACGCTCTGCTTGGCCCAAACGGTTCGGGGAAAACCACAACCCTGAGGATGCTTCTTGGGTTCATCACGCCGGATGAAGGAAGTGGGAGCGTGCTGGGGTATCATCTCGGTCCCGGCTATCCCCCGGTGGACCTAAAGTCGCGAATCGGATACGTCCCCGAACGACCGGCGCTATACGAGAGCATGACCGGACGCGAGATACTTGCATTTGCCCGGGGGCTGAACCCTCGTTGGGATGAGAAGGCGGAAAAAAGGTATTTGGACCTGTTCGGCTTGCCCCTGGATGTGAGAGTTCGCCATATGTCTACCGGTGTCAGGGCCCAGCTGTCGCTTACCCTCGCCATGGCCGCCCGCCCAGAGCTGCTGGTATTGGATGAGCCTACCCGGGGCCTAGATGCCGCGCAGCGGTTCCGTTATCTTCAGGCGCTGGTCGAAGATTGCATGGAAGATGGCCGCACAGTGCTCCTCTCCAGTCACGACCTCTATCAAATGGAACGCATGGCGGACCACGTAACCATCATTGCGTCCGGCAAGGCCGTGCTGGCGGGGGACCTCGATTCCATAAAGGAGTCGGAGAAGCGCGTGCGCATCGCAGGCCATATCTCGGCAGAAGCCCTGTCAGGGCTGCCCGGGGCCAGGAAGGTCACTGCCGGTGATGCAGGTTTTCTGGTGCACGTTAGCGGAGGAGCGGATGCTTTCATCGACGCCCTCCGGGAGTTGGCCGGCGTGCGCGGTTTTGACGTGATAGACCAGAGCCTGGAGGAGATCTTCCTCAGCTACGCCGAGTAGGCCCAAGACCTTCGGCTACTCGTGGATGACTACCTTGGTCTGTTGCGGGATGTTGTCGTAGATCCACTTGGCGTCCTCAATAGCCAGCCTCACGCAGCCGTGGGATGCGGGCTGGCCCAGCTTCTCCGCCTCTTCGGGAATAACCTCGCGGTTCTTATCCATCGCAAGGGAGTGGAAGAGGTAGATGCCCCAATCCTTGAAGGACACCCAGTACATTGCCCCTTGCTGGTACTTCTCGTTGAAGAACCACTCACCGCGGTTCTGGATCTCGAACGTCCCAAGGGGCGTTTCCTTGCCTTCGACCCCAGTCGAGGCAACCATCGTCTTCACGGCCTCTTCACCCTGCATGATGTACACTCTCTGATTGGTGACGTCCACGTCGATCCAGTACGTGTCCTTGTCGGGCTTCCCGGGTGCGCCTGAGCCCGATGGATCGGTGGTTGTCGCGCCGGGATCTCCGGCGCTGCCCGGATCCTTTGCTCCGGGTGCAGCAGGGGTTTCCGGAGATGAACCGGTGTCAGGGTTGCGAGTCGAACCGGAGGGAGTGGCGGCGCCGACCTCGGGCCCCAAAAGCGCCGGGAACAATGCCCTTCCCGCGTAGAATCCGGCCAGGAGAACCACAGCAAGACCTATGAGAACCATGATTGCTGCTCGATTGCGCACCGGTTAACCTCCGCTTGTCCAGGCCGTGGGTGAGGCCTGTTGGCATCCATCTGGAACGCTTCTAGCCAATCTTCTAATCAACATAATAGGTGGACAAGGCTCCTTAGAGCAATAGCAGACCTCTCCAACGCCGTCTCTGTCGCGTGGGCGGCAGCGCGCAAGGGCTGATCGCTATTCCATCCACAAGGTGAAGGCCAAGGCGACAGGGAAACCTCAAAGTAGGGAGGAGGACACCACTATGAACATCACTTTCGGCCATGTGGGCCTAGTGGTTTCAGACCTGGACCGTTCGATCCGGTTCTACTGCGATGTGATGGGGATGAAAGCGCTGGAGAGGTACCCTGATACAGGACGCGGTGTGGAAATCGCGTTCGTTGGCAGCGACTGCAGCGCGTTGGAACTGCTCTGTTACACCGATCCCGAGAGGAGAAACCGCGCGGACCAGGGCCGCCTTGACCACTTTGCCTGGTACGTCGACGACATCGCCGCCGCCATGGAGCATTTAGCGAAGAAAGGCGTTGTCTTCAGGCCGGGCGATCCGTTGAAAGTCCTGGATGGACGCATGATCGCCTACACAACCGGGCCCGACGGCGAGCGGGTGGAACTGGTTCAGAGGGTCAAGTAGTTGCAGGAGCGCTATGTTTGGTTTCCGAATAACTGAGTTGGGAGGCGAAGCGAAGTGAGAATTGCGATAGCAGGCTTTTCGGATGAGACTTGTACCTTCACCAAGGAGCCGACCGGCATAGACCGCTTCGAACCGGCCACAAAGCGTGGACAGGCGATCCTGGACGAAGCGCGAGGAATTCCCAACTACATAAACGGGTTCATGAAGGTTCTTGAGGCGGAAGGAGCCGAGATGGTACCGCTGGTCAATGCCCAGAAGACGGCGGGAGGCTTCTCCAGCTGGCTCACAACCGAGTGCTTCGATAAGTATGCCAACGAGATCGCAGATAGGGCAAAGTCAGCCGGACCACTGGATGGAGTGCTGCTTGCCCTGCACGGCGCCATGGCGGTCACAGGTGTCCCTAGGCCTGAGGCCGAGATCTGCCGTAGGGTGCGCAAGGTGGTGGGCGATGCCCCCATCATGGTCACACTGGACCTTCACGCCAACGAGGATCAGGAGCTGGCCGACGTCGCTGACGCCGTCTTCATCCTCAAGACCTACCCTCACGTCGACTCCGAGGAGACCGGCGAGATAGCGGCCAAGTGCATGGTTGAGACCGTCAGGGGCAACTTCAAACCCACCATGGCTTGCAGGCGACCCGGGATCCTCTCCGCAAGCATCTACCAGGCCTCGTCCTTCCATCCAATGAAGGATATCTATGACCGCGCCAAGGAGTGGGAGAAGAAGCCGGGTGTGTACTGCGTCTCCGTCGCCCCGGGCTACGCTTACGCGGATGTAGTTGACGCCGGCATGAGCATATTCGTTGTTACCAACAACGATATGGCCCTCACTGAGAAGATCGCCCAAGATATGTCCGACTTTGCCTGGACTCTGCGGGAGTCGTTCGCTGCACCGCTTCCCGGCACCGAGGAGGCTGTCGCCTTGGCGATGAAGGCGGTCGCCGAGGGCAACGGTCCGGTGGTTATCGCCGACGGCGCGGACCGGATCGGCGACAGCACATATGTGCTGGAAGAACTCCTAAGAGTAGGCGCCAAGAACTGGGGTATCCCCGGAATCTGCGATCCCAAGGCAGCCAAGTGGCTCGAGCAGAACGCTAAGGTGGGTCAGACGGTCACCGTCACCATAGGCGGCTGGTACGGCGAGTTCTCCAACAAGCCTATCGAGGTGACCGGCAAGGTGCACTTCATGGGCAGGCCGGTCTACAAGCTCGTGGGACCCATGGGCCGCGGCGCCACCGTGCGCGACGGTTTCATCTGCACGCTCGACCTGGGCGACGGCCGCTTTGTGGTAGTGTCCGAGAGGATGCGGGGGGCCAACGATTCCGCCGGCTTCACCGCCGCGGGAATCGACTACACCAAACTCGACATCATCGTCCTGAAGGACCGCGTCCACCACAGGGCTTACTGGGACAGCGTGGCAAAGACCGACATACGCACCAGCGTCCCCGGCGAGGGACCCGCCGACCTGTCTACGCTGCACTACGAGAACATCGAGAAAGACATCTATCCCGTTGGGGAGAAGTGGCGTAAGCAGGACTAGACAGCGTTAGGTA
>CAZRRG010000120.1:0-5568 GCA_964602455.1 uncultured Eubacteriales bacterium
CAGGTGGCCAGTTTTGGTCCATCCACCCTGATACTGCTGGGCCACGGGGAGAACTCGATCTTCAGCATACAGATGAACCTGGCAAGGGACTTCCCAGGTATAAGGACGGAAGCGGTTATTGCGGATATTCGTGATTCGGCCAGGGTGAGGGATGTCTTCATCCAGTTCCGTCCCAATGTGGTGTTCCACGCGGCCGCCCACAAACATGTGCCGTTAATGGAAGGCAACCTGACTGAGGCGCTGAAGACCAATGTCTTCGGCACACTCAACGTCGCCCGGGCCGCCAAGAGGTATGAATGTGAGAGATTCGTGATGATCTCCACAGATAAAGCGGTTAACCCGTCCAGCATCATGGGCGTGAGCAAGAGGATTGCCGAGATGGTGGTCCGGTCGATGAACGACGACCCCTCGAGGACCAGCTTCGTGTCAGTGAGGTTCGGTAACGTCCTGGGATCCAGCGGGAGCGTAGTACCCATATTCAAGGAGCAGATCGCGTCAGGCGGGCCCGTAACCGTAACCCACCCTGAGATGAAACGCTACTTCATGACCATCAAGGAAGCGGTGCAGTTGGTGCTGCAGGCGGGCACGATGGGAGAAGGTGGGGAGATTTTCGTCCTCGATATGGGCAAGCCGGTCAAGATCATCGACCTGGCGGAGCAGATGATTAAACTCTCGGGCCGCATACCTTATACCGAGATCCCCATTGTGTTCTCGGGCGCGAGACCGGGTGAGAAGCTCTTTGAGGAGCTATTGACCGCTGAAGAAGGTACGACCGCTACCACCCATTCCCAGATCTTCGTAGCCCGCCAGAACGCGCTGGATATGGTGGACTTCCACCTCAAACTTGCCAGGCTGGAGGAGGAAGTGTTCCCGAGGGATTACGCCACACGCATCTTCGACCCACACTTTCTTGCTTCTCAGTTGGACGAGCAGTCGAGGGACGCCGCTCTCAACGAGGTAGCGTCGGGCCTACGGGAGGCCGCGCCAGCCGGAAACGGGGGAGACGGGTACCAGAACGGGAATGGTGTGTCGCCTCTTGAGACCGGGCGCTACTGGGGCAACGAGACGGAGATCCTCGTCCTCAAGTCTCGGGAGCAGGCCATTATCCGCGTACTTAAGGATATCGTCCCTGCATACGATCCTGAACGGAACGGCTATCGCGCCGACGACGGGGGAGCGCAGGGACAAACGTGAGGACGGCGCCGCTTCTGAGGGTTCTGTGGTGGGTTTCCTTGCTCTTCTTGGTATTGTGGGTCTGTGCGGCTCTCTGGCCGAGGCAGCTTCCACAAGAAGCATCGCAGTACTTCGATGCTTCCAATCTTGCGCGGTCGCTGCGCCGCGCCCGGTTGGCATACCTCAATTCGGGTCTGTCCAGCATCGCATCGCTTGGGGTCTTGTACGCGCTTGCCAGGCGGTCTTCAAAGGGACCGCTGCTATCCGCGTTCTCTGGGTCGCGGTGGGGACCGGGCAGGGCAGCCATTATGGGCCTAGCCCTCGGTGCCGGAGCCGCGCTCTTTTTCTCCCTGGCCGGACTTCCATTCGGCATCTACGGTTACTATCTGGACCGCTCCTTCGGGCTTACTCCGATGACCCTATCCGCCTATCTTGTGGACTACGCCAAGAGCACAGTCTTAAGCGTGCTCCAGTACGGCGCATCCGGGATGTTCGCGGCGTGGGCCATGGTCAGGTTTTCGCGGACCTGGCATTGGGTCCTGGCCGGATCGTTTCTGGTCGCAAGCCTGGTTCTCACATATCTGTACCCGGTTGTGATCGCGCCTGCGTTCAACACCTTCCGGCCATTGGAGGAAGGACAGGTGTTGCAGGATGTGCGGGATCTTTCCGAGGCCGCGGGAATGCATGTGGATCAGGTCCTGGTGATGGAGGCGTCGGCAAAGACGTCAAGGGCTAACGCCTATTTCGCCGGGGTCGGGCGCACGAAGCAGGTGGTCCTGTACGATACGCTCCTCCAGAGCCACACCCGCGAGGAGACGCGGCTGGTCGTCGCCCACGAGCTCGCGCACTGGCGGTTCGGGCACCTGGTGAAGTCGACGCTCCTGTCCTCGCTCGCCGTTCTGGCTTCGCTGCTCGTCTTCAGGTACGCGATTGTTGGTTACTCGTCCGGCAATGCGTCTGACATCAACATGCAGGACCATGGGGGCACGGGTCCCCTCACTGTAGAAAGGCTGCTCGTCCTCCTATTCGTGTTTGCGACGCTGGCCGGATACGTCCTGAACCCTGTCGGCGCCTACGTATCGCGCCGCCACGAAAGGCAGGCCGATGCCTATGCCCTGACCATAACACGAGACGCTGAGGCCTTCATAGGCAGCCAGGTAAGCTTGGCCCAGACCAATCTGGCTGACGTCCAACCCCCTCAATTTATCTACTGGTACGCCGCTACTCACCCCTCAACTCTGGAGCGCATTCTCTCAGCTGCTCGCTGACCCTTTGGCAGAAATCCTCCTCCTGCTGCGATGTGTATAGTCGAGCGCGAACCGCGGTGTGAAGTGCGCCAAAAGGAGGCGGATGCAGTGAACGGCAAGTTGTTAGGTTCGACCTGGTGGAACAGGGCTCTCTGCGCGACCCTTGCCCTGTTCCTCGTGGTCGGGGTCTTCATGAGCGCTCCAACTGAGGCCAGTGCCCAAGGTTGGGGACGGATCAAGCAGAAAGACAAGTTCGTGAAGAAGATCGGTCAGAACTTGACGAAGCAGTCCGATCTACGTTTCAGTGACCTCGCTGAGGCGCTTTGGGCCGCATCGTCCATTGCCAAGATGAGAGGTCTTGGGATCATCAATGGTTACGATGGGAATGTGTTTAAGCCCAACTCACCGGTAACCCAGGCCGAGGCCCTCACCATGATGGTCAGGGCGTTTGACCTGGAAGACGAAGCCGAAGAGATGGCCAAGAGATTCGGGCTTCCCTACCAGGAACTCGACAAGAAGAACGGCAAGAAAGATAACGATGCGGTCATCATCGGCGGGTTGCTGTTCCCCGTCATCGACAAGAACGACCGTTGGGCGCTGGGATACATCCTTCTCGCGGTCGAAGAGGGTTGGGTCAAACTCTCTGAATGCAATCCTAACAAGCCCGCGACCCGGGCGTGGATCTCCAAAGTGATGGTCAGGGCCCTGGACCATGAGGCTCAGGCCATAGCCAAGATGAACGCGACGCTGCCCTTCACCGACAGGGCCGCTGTCCCGGCAGACTCGGTAGGATATGTGGCCGAAGCCGTGGCGATGGGCCTGTTCCAGGGCTACGACGATGGCACCTTCCAGCCCAACAAGGCAGTCACCCGGGCGGAAATGGCCACCATCATCGAGCGGTTCCTTAGCGACGAGCTGCCGAGTGACATACCTTACCTGGCAGTCGGCACCGTCACGTCCGTCGGCCCGAACAAGCTGACTCTGAAGACAACGAGCGGCTCGACTCTCACCTACACGGTCTCGGCCGATGCCCTCATCATCGTTGGCAACAAGCCTTCGACCCTCCCGAACGTGAAGGTCGGAGATGTCGTCGAGGTTCTCTCCAACGGCAACGGTACAGCGCTCCTTGTCTCCGTAAAGAAGCGCGGTAACGGGACAACGCAGCCCACGTCTGAGCAGGTAACGGGAGAGATCGTGGCGATCGCGACCCCGCCGGCTCTGACCCTTAAGGTCAGCGGGCAGTCCAACAGGACCATCACGCTCGCGGCCAACTGCTCCATCAAGCTCGGCAGCAGCAACCTGGCCTATGAGCAGCTGTTGCTGGGGGATGTGGTCAAGGTTACGATCCAGGACAGCAAGGCTACCTCCATCGAGGTAATCTCCCGCGCCGGGGCCAGCCAGAAGATCACCGGAGTGATACGGGGCATCACCAGCTCTTCCGCCGGAACAGACCTCGTAATAAGGGAAGGCAGCACCAACAAGACCGTTAGGTTGTCACCCAACGTCCAGGTGACCTATGGGACCTCAACTCTCACCATAGCTGATCTCCGTGTGAGGGACGAAGTCGAGGTAACCGTTGAGAACGGCCTTGCGACAAAGGTGAAGGTCCTCGACAGAGAGTTCACCGGAGACTTCGACGGGACGATTTCGTCCATCACCCACACCGCCACCGAGACAACCATCGTGGTCACCAAGGGCACCGAGTCCCACACAGCCACGATAACCGCCGACACCGCCATCACCTACGGGACTGTTGCCCTGACCAGGGGCGACCTCAGGCTCGGCGACGTCGTCGTGGTGACGGTCGATAACAACAGAGCGACCAAGGTGGAGGTCCAGTCCAGGGTTGGGAGCCAGAAAGTAACCGGCGTCATCCAGGGGATCACGACCTCTTCGGCCGGAATCGACGTGGTGGTGAAGGTCGGCACCGCCAACCAGACGATTAGGCTGGCGCAGAACGTACAGGTCGTGTACGGCGCCTCGACCTTGACTGTATCAGACCTGCGTGTGAACGATGAGATCGAAGCCACAGTCGAGAACAACGTGGTAACCCACGTGAAGATCCTTGCCAGGGACATCTTCGGCGACATCGGCGGGACCATCACATCCGTTACCCAGACTGCGACCGAGACCGTCATCGTGGTATCCAGTGGAGTGACAACGACAACCGTCAAGGTCACCCCGGATACAACGATCACCTTCGGGACCACCGCTTTGACGAGGGCCGACTTCCGGCTGGGGGACGTCCTTCGAATCAAACTGGTGCCCACTGCCGCAACGCCAACGGCCCAGGAGATCCGCATCACATCCAGGGGCACCACAGGCAGTTAGCCGGCGAAGATATATGGCGTATGCAGGACAGTAGATGAATATGCGCCATATTGTGTGAATTTAGGAATAGACATCGGATTCGTTGACAAGCTGCTTTGGCGGTGGGTATGATAGCCGTGACGGGGAATTCTGGCAGGAGAAGGGGCTACATACCCAAGAAAGTGAGCCTAGGGTTCCGCGGATGACCTCCGGGTCACCCGGTCAGGTCCAAGCGGCTCAGCCGCAGTAGCGGCACACCAGTGGGACAAAAGCCCGGACGGGTAAGTTTCTTAGGGAGGCTTACCTGCCCGGGCTTACCTTTTGGTCCCGGATGCCGGTCCCCCGAGCCGAAAGGAGGAAGATTTGTGGCATCGAAAACGGCAGATCGGACGCAGGAAGGATTCCTTGAGCGCGTCTTCCACCTCAAGGAGAACAAGACTGATGTCCGGACCGAAGTAGTGGCTGGTATCACCACGTTCATGACGATGGCTTACATCATCTTCGTGAATCCTGACATCCTGAGCGCGGCCGGCATGCCCTTCGGGGCTGTCATGACTGCGACAGCCCTATCTGCTGGTATCACCACCATTCTTGCTGGATTCTTGTCGAACTACCCCTACGCGTTGGCCAGCGGTATGGGTCTAAACGCCTTCTTCGCGTTCACAGTCGCTGCAAAAGCCGGATGGCAGGCCGCTCTCGGCGTCGTGTTCCTGGAAGGTATCTTGTTCCTGGTCCTCTCTGTTACCGGGATCATTAACACGATCGACGCAGCCATACCGAAGAGCATCAAGCACGCAGTAGGTGTTGGAATCGGCTTATTCATCACGCTGATCGGCCT
>CAZRRG010000121.1:0-5534 GCA_964602455.1 uncultured Eubacteriales bacterium
GATCGCGGCCATCGGGATAATGGCGATAGCCGGACCCTACATGACCCCGTACGGGTACAACGATCAGAACCTGGATTACATCAACCTGCCGCCCAAGATACCTGCCCTCGCCAAGTTCGGTATCTTCCAGGGCACACGGGTCCTTCAAAACAGACGCGTCGATGCCCTAAGCGACACGTCGCGGTATCCCGAAGGGTCTATCATCCGCGTTGATAACAGGCGTGTCGTGGGAGGCGTCGAACTCTGCGACGTGACAGTGGACTACTACCGCTACATGGGAATCGATGATGACGTGTACTTCCTGTTCGGAACAGACTACCTGGGCAGGGATCTTTGGACCCGGGTTTGGCGCGGGACCCGCATATCTCTCGTCATCGCGATTGTGTCAGTCCTCTGCAACGTATCAATCGGACTGGTCTATGGCTCTGTTGCGGGCTACTACGGCGGAAGCATCGACATGGCCATGATGCGGATAACTGAGATCATAGACGCCATGCCTGATGTCGTGGTCGTAACGCTTTTCATCTTGTACTTCGGCAGTGGCCTGATCTCCATAATCCTTGCCCTGGCGGTCAAGAACTGGATAGGTACTGCACGGATGATAAGAGGGCAGTTTTACAGGTTCAAGAATCACGAGTACGTACTGGCTGCCCGGACCCTCGGCGCGAGTGACGCCCGTCTAATGTTCGGGCACATCCTACCGAACTCCATCGGTCCGATCATCACGAGGGCGATGATTGCCATACCAAGCGCCATCTTTACCGAGTCGTTCCTCGCCTATATAGGGCTGGGAATAAGGGCGCCGGAGTCGTCCATAGGCGTCTTGCTTTCAGAGGGCCACAAGGTACTCATGTATTATCCAGAGCAAACGCTCTTCCCGGCCGTCATCATTTCCATCCTGATGATCGGCTTTAACCTGCTTTCAAACGGATTGCGAGACGCATTTGACCCGACACAGCGTGGGACAGAGTAGGGGGTGAGGTGGTGGAGAAGGAAGGACCGATCCTGAGCGTCGATGATCTTTCGGTTTCTTTCAAGACCTATGCTGGCCGAGTACAGGCCGTGAGAGGCGTAAGCATCGACCTCTATAAGGGAGAAACTCTCGCAATAGTAGGAGAATCTGGTTCCGGTAAGTCCGTAACAACCAAGGCTATTCTGGGCGTTCTCCCGAAGAACGGCCGCATTGACGCCGGGTCCATAGCATATCACGGCGAGGACCTAGCCAAGTTCGGAGAGAAGGACTTCCACAAGATACGCGGTAAGAAGATATCTCTCGTTTTTCAGGACCCGTTTTCGTCCTTGAACCCCATCATGATCGTGGGCAAGCAGATCATGGAGGCGCTCACGCTGTCCTTGGGCATGGATAAGAACTCAGCGAAAGCGAGAGCGCTTGAACTCCTTCACGCGGTCGGAATCCCCGACCCTGAGACCCGGTTCTACCAATACCCTTTTCAACTCTCCGGAGGAATGCGCCAGCGCATTGTGATTGCTATCGCATTGGCCAGCGATCCGGAAATCCTCATATGTGACGAGCCGACCACGGCGCTCGACGTTACCATTCAAGCCAAGATCCTTGACCTGATCAAGGAGATTAAGGCCCAGCGCAAACTGTCGATCATTTTCATCACCCATGACCTCGGCGTAGTGGCGAACATGGCTGACAGGATCGCAGTCATGTATGCAGGCAAGATCGTTGAAATGGGAACAAGTGAGGATATCTTCTACAGGCCCGCCCATCCCTATACTTGGGCACTCCTGTCGTCCATACCGGATCTGGACACCAAAGAAGAGCTCGCGTCGATCCCTGGCAGTCCGCCAAACATGATCGCGCCGCCGAAGGGAGATGCCTTTGCCGTACGCAATAAGTACGCTCTTGAGATCGACTTCGAGGAGGAGCCTCCCATGTTCCGCATCTCCGATACCCACTGCGCGGCTACTTGGCTGTTGCACCCCAACGCCCCAAAGGTGGAAATGCCGGAAATACTGGCAGATCGTATAAGACGCTATGCGGAGGAGAAACTTGCCAATGCCCGCTGAAGATGCCGGCCCGATACTGGAAGTCAAGAACCTCTCGATGCATTTCACGAGCAAACGTAGGAGACGTGCAACTGTTGTAAAGGCAGTGGATGATGTCTCGTTCGCCATACACAAGGGCGAGACGTTTGGACTTGTCGGTGAGTCCGGGTGCGGGAAGACCACTCTGGGGCGAACCATCATCCGTCTCTACAATCCTACGTCGGGCACCGTGGAGTTCGGGGGCCGCGAGATATCGGGCAGGATGACAAGAGAGCTCAGGAAGTACCTCACCAGCAATATTGCGATGATATTTCAGGATCCGATTGCCTCTCTGAACCCGCGCATGACAGTGCAGGAGATCATCGGTGAAGGGCTGATCATTCGGGGGCTAAAGGACAGTAAAGAGCGAGAAAGCCGGGTCAAACTCATGCTTGAGAAGGTCGGTCTTCAAGCTGAACACGCTGCGAGATACCCCCATGAGTTCTCAGGCGGGCAACGGCAGAGGATCGGCATAGCGCGTGCGCTGATTGTGGAACCGAAGATGATCATAGCAGACGAGCCCGTCTCGGCCTTGGACGTATCTGTACAAGCTCAGGTGATTAACCTCTTGAACTCGCTCAAGCGGGAGTTCGGCCTTACTGTGTTGTTCATTGCTCACAACCTGTCTGTGGTGAAGTACTTCTCGGATCGCATTGCGGTGATGTACCGGGGTAAGCTCGTGGAGATGGCTCCATCGGACGACATTTACCATTGTCCGCTTCATCCCTACACCAAGGCCTTGCTCTCTGCTGTGCCACAGCCCGATCCGCATACCGAGAGAAGTAGGCGTAGGATTTACTACGAGCACACTGAACCGGAAACCGGGACGCTGGCGATGCGGGAAGTTGTGCCAGGGCACTATGTCTATTGTACGGAAGGGGAGCTCCAGGCCTACCGCCGGCAGTTAGTAGCTTCATAGAAGGGGCGAGGTACTAATGTACGATGTAATCCTTAAAGGCGGATCCATTGTAGACGGGACCGGAGGACGTGCACGCGCTGGAGACTTGGCCATATCGAAAGGCAGGATAGTGCGCATAGCCGAACGCATTGAGGACGCCGGCGCCGAGGTGGTCGACGTATCCGGTCTGGTCGTAGCCCCGGGCTTCATCGACATTCATTCTCATTCTGACGACTCGTTCCTCAAGGAAGGCAGCACTCAAAGCAAGATATACCAGGGTGTCACAACTGAAGTTGCGGGGCAGTGCGGTCATACGCCCTTTCCCAACCAGGGCGCTGAGCCCGGCAGCGCTGACGATGGCAAGGATGGTTCCTTTACGGCGCCATCTCTGGAAGCATTCCTGGAACGAGTCGCGAGAGAAAACCGGAAGATGTCCACGAACCTCATACTTCTGATCGGTCACGGTTCCGTAAGGAATGCTGCCATGGGAAGCGAGAACAGGAGACCCACGGCCGCTGAGCTGGAGCGCATGAAAGCGATGGTCGATGCCGACATGCGCACGGGGGCATGGGGCCTTTCTCTCGGGCTAGGTTACGCCCCAGGGGTGTCATCAGAACAGGATGAACTCAATGAACTGGGTTCTGTCGTTGCTAAATATGACGGGATTGTGACATCCCACATGAGAAACCAAGGCGCCGGTACCCCAGAGTCGTTGGAAGAGATGTTCAACATATACCGGTACTCGGGAGTGAAGGTCCATATAGCCCATTACAAAGTGTCGGGCAAGGCCAACTGGGGACGGGCTCCGGAGTTCGTAGAATGGATCCATGAGGCTAAGCGAAATGGAATTAAGGTCTCTGTTGACGTTTATCCGTACAGGGCCTCTTCATCGGGCATCACGAACTGCTGGCCGAACTGGGCAATCCAGGGAGGACGGGAGAGAGCTGTAGAGCGCACGTACAACGACGAGAGGCCTCTCCTGCTTGAAGCTTTAGGCAAGAGATTTGCTACGCCGGAGGACGGAGATAGCCTGTACGTGGTTACGACTTACGGGAAATTCCCGATAGCTGACGGAAAGACGATCGGAGAGATTGCCCATACCCTGGGTGTTTCCATGGCGGAAGCTGTCTTGGAGGTCACCAGGCAGACCGGGGCAAGAGCCACATGCGTTTCGTTCTCTATGTGCGAAGACGATGTCAGGACCATGCTTGCCCAGAACGACTTCGCCATCGGATCAGACGGGAGAGGTTTTTCCCTCGATCCACGTGAGTGCGATGGCAAACCTCACCCACGGAACTTCGGGACTTTCCCAAGGTTCCTGCGCATAGCGAGAGAGAACAGACTGTGTCCTCTGGAGACGGCAGTTTACAGGATGACCGGTCTTGCGAAAGAGATAATGGGTATCCCAGATAGGGGCATCCTGGCAGAGGGAAATGTGGCAGACATAACCGTGTTTGACCCGCAGACGGTAGCCGACACAGCTACTTTCGACGACCCGATACGAAGGAACGTCGGCATTCGTCATGTGCTTATAGACGGCAAGTTCGCGTTTCGTGATGGAGAGCAAACTTCGCTCCGCTTGGGGAAGTTCCTCCTCAAAAAGTGAGTGGAGCACCACACAACTGAGGCAGGCGGTCTGGTTGCGCTGGAGGCTAATGGGGCGAGTATTGCTGGCTGATTCCATTGCGGCCGCTCTCCTGGCGGTGTACTGGTGGTCCTCAGGAGACCCGAACGCGTCGGCGAACGCCCTGTTTGTCGTCGGGATGCCCTGTTTCCTCGTGGGGCTGTGGCAAATTGTGCAGTCTGTGGGCCTCTTCAACATCGTGACGTATAGTTTTGCGCGCTTTAGGGCGGTGCTGAAGTCAGCTCGAAGCCGCGAGTCCTTGCCTCCGGAGCTAATGAGTCTGGCGGAGTACAGGTTATCCAGAGATAATCGACATCTGCATTATGAGCACCTAATCGCGGGACTCCTGTTTGTCCTGGCAAGCGTGGTAGCTTCCTGCGTCTAGCGTGAGGGTACTCACCCCGTTCATGTACTGGCGCAGGAATCGTGGCAAAGAGAAGATAAGGTGTTCCGCCGACCTGAACAACCTGGTAAAGTACTTCAGGCATATCCAGGTTGACGAGGGGTAGTGGCCGGAACATGAAGAGCAGATTGGATTGTGTGAGAGAGTACGTTAACAGCATCGTCAATCGCATCGAGGACGCCGGCAACAGGCGCGCCGCCTATGTACACTCCTACGGCGTTTCCAACTACTGCGCTCTATTGGCGCTGAAGCGCGGGCTGGACAAGGAGCTGGCAACCGCGATCGGCCTTCTGCATGACATCTACTCGTACAAGACCGGCTGCACTGATCTGCACTCACACAACGGTGCGGATATGGTGCGGGTGGCCTTCAAGCACGATCTTAAGGACCTATTCTCCGAGGATGAGCAGACCATCATCAAGTCGGCCATCTACCACCACTCGGACAAACACCATGTGCATGACGAGTACGACGAACTCCTCAAGGACGCCGACGTCATCCAGCACCTGCCTTTCGATACCGTCTACGAGTGGATTCGTGGACAGAGACTGCTG
>CAZRRG010000122.1:0-5495 GCA_964602455.1 uncultured Eubacteriales bacterium
ACCCGCTAGATCCTTCTGGCGTTTGCGTTACATGGCAGATCGGCGCGCCCGGGAGATAACCGCTGGTAGCAGGAGTATCAGCCGCCTTGGCGCGCTACTCCACCCAGGTGACCACTTCGTCCATGGGTTTGCGTGAGCGCGCAGCGGGCGACTCCGCCGGGTAGCCCAGGCTCACCGCCGCTACCACGCCTCCCTTGAGCCCCAAGAATGCCGCCATCTCGTCGTCCGCGTGCAGGACGTCGCAGATCCACAGGGAACCGAGCCCCAGATCGATCGCAGCTAGCAGCATGTTCTGGATGGCAGCTCCTATGGACTGGATGTCCACCAGGCTGAGCGCCCTTCCCATACGTCCGCCCTGTCCGGCAAGCGTCCAGTCCGAATGGAAGACCATGATGAGGACCGGCGCTTGGCGCATGATGCGGGCGGAGTTCTCCGCGCTGCCGGTGTTCCGGCCTTCGGCCTTGGCCTGCGCAAGGCCCCGTTCCATGATGCCTACGAGTTCATCCTTCTTGGTTCCCTGGAGCACGTAGAAGCGCCACGGCTGCTTGTTCTTGCCCGACGGCGCCTTGATGCCGGCGTCCAGAACCTTCTCGATGAGCTCCCGGCTTACGGGCCTGTCCTCGAACCGCCGGATGCTCCTCCTGTCCGCTATAGCCTGCATGACTTCCATTGGCTTCCCCTCCGTTACAACGCTTAACCCGCGCCACGCGCGCTTTCGCTGTGTTCACATCTAGCATCAGACTTCACCGCGGTAGGACGGTTTCCTCCGACAAATAGGCAGGGCCCTGTGCGATGCCGCACAAGGCCCTGCCACCTATCGGATACTCCTTCAGGTAGACGGGACTAAGCTCTGCCTACCATACTCCTACTTGCTGGCGTTCTCCACGAACCGCATCAAGATGGTGGCGACCTGAGCCCTCGATGCATTACCCCGAGGGGCCAGAGTCGACGTCGTGGTGCCGGAAATTATGCCCTTGGCGTTGGCCCAGGTCATTGCGTCGCGAGCCCAGGCATCAATCTCTGCCGCATCGGAATAGCCGGCCAGGTCTGCATCCGCTGAGATGCTATAGCTCTTGTACTTGGCGTAACGGTAAAGGATGGTCGCCATCTGCTGCCGGGTCACTTCGTCGCCGACCCCGAATCTGCGGTCAGGGTATCCCTCGATAATCGCGTTTGAGCTCGCCCAGTTGACAGCGGCGGTGTACCACTGTCCGGCCTGGACATCCTGGAAGTGGCTGACAGCAGAGACATCGGGCGCGCCCTCCAGGCGATGGAGCACTGTCACCAACATCGCTCTGGTCATGGTTCCTTGGGGTTCGAAGGTGGACCTGGATGTTCCCTGGAACAGCCCGCGGGCGCAAACGTAGTAGATGCTGTCGAACCACCAGTCGTCCTCGTCCACGTCAACGAACGGAAGAGTATCGACCGGTTGCAGTGCGTAGTACGAAAAATGATCGGTTGTGAACTCGAAGAAGCGGACGCCGTTCCTCAGGACCACGGATCCTTCAACCAAGACCGGCGTTCCATCGGCCGCTATGTGATAGAGGTAGACGTTCTGTCCCTCGAAGTCGGCGGGCACGGCAATACTCACAGTGACGGTGCCGTCGAACTCCACTATCTCGTCTGAGGCTGATTGGATCGAGAGTTCGTACACAACGCCCTTGCTCGCCACTGCCTTGACCTCGTCAGGGAGGCTACTCTCATCCCGTTTGGCCAGCGATATGGTCAAGTCCTCGCCCCCAGCTTGAGCAGCCATGCCGAGCACGGCGCGCCTGTCGAAGGCGATAGTCCCGTCGGCGGTCTCCACCGCGACTGATGCGGCATCCGAGGTCTCTGCCGCCTCAAAGATGTCGGAAGGAATGGTTGTAGACTCGCCGCTGGTTGAGATAGTCACCTCTATGGACGAAGCGCCTGTTGCCGCGTCCGTTGATGTCTTAGCGACCCTGGTGACCTCGTTACCCTCGGCATCGGTCAGGGTCGTGGTAACGGTCTGGGTATATACGGTCCCGTCAACGGTCGTCTCCGTACGTGTGACCGGTTGCGTAGCCGGCGTGGTGGGAGAGCCACCTGTGGAACCTCCGGGCGCGTCCGGTTCGGACGAAGAGTCGCCAGGAGGCGTAGCCGGTGCAATCGTGAATGTCGTTTCTTCAGAGAACTCGCCGCCGTCGTAGTCCGCCGCATTGACGGAGTACGTGCCTGGCGACAGAACCATGTTTATTGATGTGGCGAAGGTCCAGTCTGTCGCAACGCCGACTGTTTCCATGCGAAGCAGCGTAGAGCCGCTATACACGAGCACCGCTACTGCATAGGTGCCTTCGGAGACTGAGCCCGATACCGATACAACACCGCCCGAGTAGGACGCGGAGATATCCGTCACAGTGCCTGCCATGGCCACCCGCGGCACCCCGAAGAGGCTCCCGCACAGCGCGGCGGCAGTCAGGAGGATTGCAACGCACTTCGTTTTCATACCTATGCTGCTCTCATTCATTTGCCCTTACCTCCCCTCTTAGTCCGCCTGCCACTCAACGCCTGCTCCGGAACCGAAGAAGACGCCGCCGAAGCTACCGCCCGCATTAGGCTCATCTTTGAGAACCAGAACGTTGACCTTGACGGGACCGCCCGCGCTTGTGGCGGCCTCGTAGATCAAGTAGTCGACTGGGTCAGCATGCTCGGGGTACACGAACACGCCCCTGTCCCAATCGAACAACTCCTCGACTGAATCCGCCGGATCCTTGTGCGGTTCATAGGGAGCCCCTATGATCTCAGTCGTTGTGCTCCCGTCGGCCCAGGTATAGGTGACGTACAGCCCGTACGGCACATCCCCTCCATCCGGGATGCAGTAGGTAGCGAAAATGTAGTAGGCCGTGTCGTCGTTATAGTTCACTTTGCTGCCGCTCTGGGTACCGTGGAAGACTTGGGCCGGATGATTCTCGCCGTACAGGTCGTAGACCTCGATGTCCACGCCCACACGATGAATGTGGAGTGAACGGGTATCAGAGCCATTGATCGTGATCTCCAGGGTAATCAGGTCGTAGAAGTCGGATAGGAACTGAACCGTGTAGGTATCATCTGTCGGATCACCGTCAGCTCCCTCGTCGAACGATACGGTGTAACCCTGGAATGTACCCGTATCCAGTGAGAACTCAGTCACGCCCCCAATCCCGTTGGGAGGAAGCGAGAGCGTGAAGCGGTCGTTTCCGAAGAAGATCCGTGACGTGTAGTCCCCTGTGGTCAGCTGGGCGTAGCGGTTGAGCTCCCACTGCAGTGTCTTCTGCCTTCCAACGCTGCTCGATGCGTCAACCAAGACGCAGTATGCATCGGCCTGAATAGCATCAAACGCGAACCAGTTCACCTCATCGGCCGGGTGCGCCGGCCTATTGGCGATATGCACCTGAAGGCGGTAGAAAGGCTGGTTAACCACGATTCTGTAGCGGTCGCTACCCATGAGCGCGCCCTCTGCAACATCAGGGCTCAGCCACCCCTCCATGCCGGCGCTGTACACGCCGAAAACCTCTATGATTCCGCTGTCCATGGCCGGGAGTTCGAACGCACCGAGTTGCGCGTCGTCTGAGTCAGCTATCAGGACTTGGTCTACCTCTAGACCCTCGTGTTCGCCGATCGCCTTGAACACGATGTTACTGGGTTCTCTCACGATGTATCCGGTCGCTTCCGCCGGGGCCTCCGCGTCGACTGTCACCGTGAAGCCGAAGGTGCCGTAGTCTTCGCCGTCTCCGGGGAGGGCGATGTCAGTGACTGTCAAGTCATATCGGTCCACATACCCTAGCCCCTCTATCTCACCGCGCAGGGCTGTCTCTGCGGCTTCAGTACTGCCGGCATCCGCTGCCAGTATCGCGTAGCTCTTCTGCAGGATGCTGTCGACAGTAGGCGACGTCTCCGAAACGAAGACAACCGAGAGGATGAGGTCTTCGGTGACGTTCCTCACGACGATCGAGTAGGTGCCATCTCCTTCGTCGACCAGTGAATCTACTGATTCCCAGGCTGTGCCCGTCGCTTGCCGGGTGACTGTCACCGGACCGACCACGAAGCCCTCATCCGGCCTCAGTATGAAGGTCGCATCTCCTCCGTCGTCTACGTCCCGTGGCCCTTCCACCCATCCGTGAATTCCGAAGTCAGTATATATCTGCCAAGGACGCGGCCCTCCACCACCCGGATCGCCTCCGGGACCCGGATCACCGCCGCCTCCGTGGCCTTCTGAACGGATCCACTTCGACGTATCGGAATCGTAATAGAAGAACTCGTGCAGGTTCGTAGTGGGATTGTCAGCCGCGGCATCTTCGGGACTGTCATAGAAACTGAGGCCCGATATTGTTAGCGGTTCGGCATCAGGACCGTCGTCGACGAAGAGCTCAATCCGGCCGCCTTGGCTTCCGATCACGTTCCCGCTGTTTTGTAGCTGCGCTCCGTCGGCTAACCGCAGGAAGTTGTCCACGAAGATGCTGGCGCCTTCGTCGTTTATGAGCTCGGCTCCATCATTTATCTCCAGGTTGCCGCCTACGGTGATCGTCCCTTTGTTCAGCAGTATCCCGGGAGTCACGCTGTCTCGGCCGGTCCCCTCATCGTGGTAGCGGTCATCCCGGACCTCTATGCACCCGTGATCAGGCTGCTCGTCAGCCTGCTCGGCCATTATGACGATCGTGCCTTCGTTGGCGAAGTCAGCTCCCACGCCCTCAACTCTGGCCCCTGCCTCGACGGTCACGTCCCCACTGTTCGACAGCTGCGCTCCACCGGCAAGCCGCAGGAAGCTGTTCACAACAATGCTGGCGCCTTCGTCGTTGATGAGCTCGGCTGCATCATTGATCTCCAGGTTGCCGTGTACAAGGATCATGCCTTTGTTGGTGAAAACCCCCTCCCAGAGCTCGACTCTGGCCCCTGCCTCCACCGTGAGGACAACGCCTTCGTTCACGGTGATGCTGCACCCTCTCAAATCCACCGAGTCTTCCTGCGACACGGTGCAGTCAGAGCTCACGACGTAGTGATTCGGATCGTTCGTGTTCATACCCTCGAATGCCCCTGCGCTGCCTCCAGGACCCGGATCGCCTCCACCGCCTGGATCGCCACCACCTGGATCGCCTCCGGGGCCTCCCGATCGGACCCACTTCCCCACGTCGGAATCGTAGTAGAAAAAGCCGTGCAGCTCCCCAGTCCCAACGTCATGATCGGGATGGTCATAGAATGTGAGGCCCGATATTGTCAGAGGTCCGGCGCCAGCGCCGTTGTCGACGAAGAGCTCAATCCGGCCGGCTTCGCCGCCTGTCACGTCCCCACTGTTCGACAGTTGCGCTCCCCCGCCAAACCGCAGGAAGTCTCCAACCACGATGTAGGCGCCTTCGTCGTTAACGAGCTGGGCTCCATCCTCGATCACCAGGTTGCCGCCTACAGTGATCGTCCCGTGGTTGTGGAGGGTGCCATCGGTATCCCCATCGTCCCGGATCTCGAGACGGCCGGCGTCAAGACTGTCGGCACGCGGTTCTATG
>CAZRRG010000123.1:0-5490 GCA_964602455.1 uncultured Eubacteriales bacterium
ACGGCCTCACGGCTGGGTGTGTCCAGAGCCGAAGTAGAAGGCCTGCTCAAGAAGGTGCTGGGCGCGGAGGAGTCCCCGGATGCCGGTCAAGGCATCGGGAGCGCCCCCCGTCCTGGGGAGGGTCACCAGTGAACCAAGCATTCAGCCTCAAGGACGTGAAGAAAGCCTATCGAGGCTTCACGCTAGACGTGAAGGATCTGTCGCTGGAACGCGGCTACGTAATGGGGCTGGTCGGCAGAAACGGCGCAGGCAAATCAACCAGCATCAAGATACTTATGAACCTGATCTACCCGGACAGCGGGGAAGTGACGGTGTTGGGGCTCCGCCAGCCCGAGCACGACATGGAGATCAAGCGGCGAGTTGGCTACGTCAGCGAGGATCCGGTGTTCTACGAGGGCATGACCGTGGCGTGGATGGCCGGCCTTGTGAAGCGCTACTACCCGACGTGGGACGGCGGCCTATATGAGAAGTATCTACGCAAGTTCGTCCTGGACCCCCGCAAGAAGGTGAAGGAACTGTCCCGCGGGATGAAGGTCAAACTGGGCCTTATGCTAGCTTTGTCCCACCGGCCCGAGCTCCTCATACTCGATGAGCCGACTTCCGGCATCGATCCGGTTGTGCGGCACGAGTTGCTGGAGGAGATCAGCGGGGTCATAAGGGACGAGGAGCGGACGGTGCTCCTGTCCTCCCACATCACCCAGGACATCGAGCAGGTAGCCGACTATGTCGCAGTCATCGACCAGGGAAAGGTCTTGGAGTGTTCCGACAAAGAGTCCCTGCTGGACAGGTGGAAGAAGGTTACCGGCACCCTGCCTACAGGCGATGCCGGTCACGCGGATGGTCTTGCGGCTATGTTCTCCGAAGTGAAGGTAGACGGGACCTCCTTTGCGGGACTCACCAGGTCTTTCTCAGACAGCTGGCTTGAGTCCCTCAAGTCCAAGGGCGCTTCCAACCTGAGGGTGGTTAACGTCGGCTTGGACGAAGTGCTCATCGCGCTCGCAGGAAAGGAGAGTTAGACAATGCTCAGCCTGGTTCAAAAGGAGTTCACGCAACTGCGGTCAACGATCTTCCAGGTGTTGACCCTTATGGTTGCCTCGGCTCTTATCCTCAGCAGGGTGGCGGAGGAAATGATGATGTCCATGATGGTCGCGTTGCCGGTAGTCCTGTCCATGACTCTGCCTCAGACCATCTTCGAGCAGGAAGAGCGCGGGAACACCTTCGTCTTCCTGCGATCGCTCCCGATCCGGCCCAGCCAAATCGTTGCCGCGAAGTACGTGGTTTCGGCTACCATGACCATCGTTTCCGTTGCCATCATAGGCCTAGCCGGAATTACTGGAGCCCTGAGCAAGGAGGCCGTGTTGGCCTCCGTGTTCGGCGTCGGGCTGGTGTGTTTCGCCATGTCGGCGCTCAGCCTGTTCCTTCACTTCTGGCTGGGGGCAAGATCGGCCAAGATAGCCTTGATCGTCACGACGTTTGCCTTGGCTGTCCCGCTCATGCTGGCGGTCAAAAGCAAGGCCGGTATCGAATCGATCTTCGCAGGCATTGTCGGACGGGTTCAATCCTTGGCAACTTCTGTAACCGGCATTCCGGTCTCTCTGGCTATCGGGCTCGTCTTCCTGGGCATTTCTTATGCGGCGTCGGCTACCATCTTCAGCAGGAGGGACCTGTCGAGGCTTCCGTAGGATGGAGCCTATGAAGGCTCCCATTCCCGTTCCACGCCGTAGAGAGTCCGGACGTTATCTATATGGGCTTTGAGCAGGTTGCTGATGGGCTCGCCTCTGAACGTGAAAGAGGCGAGCCTTTCCACTGCCTGATCGCAGCTGAGGCCGTCTGCCTTGGCCGCTTTGACGCCTGCCTCCAGGCGGTCCAGATAATCGAGGTCCGTGGAGATGCGGTACTCGATCTCCTCCGGAGTGGTCGCTACCTGTCCGTGCCCCGGGACTTCCATGGTGATGCCGTAGCGGCTGCACAGCTCCCTAGCCAGGAGCAGAGTTGACCTGTACTCAGGCAGAGAGTGATAGATGAACGGGAACTCCTCATCCGAGAGGTAGTCGCCGGCGATTAGGACGCGTCTTTCCGGGAGCACCGTGAACAGGCCATCGGGCTGATGCCCTGGGGCAGGGAAGAACAACGCCCTTTCACCGCCAAGATCCAGGTATTCAGGAACTGCTGTCGGGAACGCGGCAACCGGTGGGTACCGGTATGGACGGGCACGGATCGTCTCCCTGCGTTTGTCCAGGCCTGCGACTTGTCTCTCGACTTCGGAAGCGTCTCGCCGGGCCGCATCAGGGTGGGCGATGAGCTGTGCGCCATCGAAGTCATCCCAGGCAACCACGTGATCATGGTCCCCGTGGGTGAACAGCACGTGCGTGGCCCGCCCGGGAGGCGTCGCTACCGCGATGCGTCGCAGGTCCTCGATCTCGTCGGGGAACCAGCCCGGGTCAACCACTATCGTGGCCTTGGCGTTGTCACCAATGCCCGTGATGACCGTGCTGTTGGTCTTCCACAACCTACTTGTCTGGACGGTGACACCTTCTACCAGCGTAGCAACACTCTTTGCCATGGGGCTTCCTCCCGTATGACCTTGCCTCAGCTCCGGTGTGCTTGGCTGTTCCCGGAGTCTCTCAGGATGTCAGCGCCTAACATCCCTGACCAGGATGGTGGCGCAGTCGGCGCCCTTCAGCCTGTGCTTCAATATCTCCTGGTACTCAGGCGAGTCGTACCATCGCCTGCACTCTTCCTCCGATGGGAACCGTATCACCACGGCCCTTTTGTACGGCCAGTTGCCCTCGAGCACGACCGGGTTGTCGTCGAAAGCGAGATACTCTCCGTTGAACTTGGCGAACACGGCGTCTACCTTGTCCACGTACTTCTTGTACTCTTCCTTATCATGGATGGTGATGTTGGCGATGAAGTAGCAGGACACGGATACCTCTCCCTCCAAGGCTCGATGAGTGTGTCTACTCGCTGAGCAGGCGGTCGAAGTCCGCGGATACATCTCGGCCCGCGTGTTTCGCCAGTACCTCCAGGAACGCCGCTGTGTGCTTGGACTCCAACGACAGGAACTCCCGGGCTACCTTGTCGAAGGCCTGCTCACCAATCCTCGCAGCCAGCCCCATCAGGAGCAGGCAAGCTTTATCGTACAGCACCTGATACGCCTGCCCCGAAGTCCTGTCAATACCCCGAACCGGGGGCAGTCCGGCAGCGCGCTCCCCTTTCTTCCGCACGATGTCGCGGATGCCCTCTTCACCAAACTTGGCCCGCGTGGCTCTTAGGGCAGAGTACTCGGCGAAGCCCTCGTTCAGCCAATCTTCCCAGATATCCTTAGGCGCGCTACACCACCAAAAATGCGAGAACTCATGGGCTGCGTACTTGAAGGTAGCCTGAGGACGCGAGACGAGCGCCTCGATATCTCCGAGGACGACAAAGCCGGGACGGGCGTATCCGCCACCCGATGTCCTGGGGGAGATGACGACTGAGGCGGAGGAAACCCTATCTGAATCATCCCGGAGCCAGGACCTGAAGTACTCGAGGATCCACACCACATCGTCGGCGATAGTCCCCGCAAGGTTCGCAACTTGCTCACCCGCGGGTGATGGGAAGTGGGTAGTTGCCCGTACACCGCCCCGTTCCACTGTCTTGTGGCCGAGATCCGGGGCGGCGATGACCACTATGTCCGTTACAGGCAGCGATGAACGGACGAGCCACCCGTCCACTGCTCGCTCCGATTCTCCCAGTCCTGTCACCGAGTAACCCGGCGGCGCCGCAACTCTCACCGAGTAGGTGAACCCTTCCTGGTCTGACGGCTGCCAGGGAAACCAGGGTCCGTACATCCCGAGCTCGACCCATTCCGGCGTAACGCAGTTGACTCCCCACGCCTCAGGGACTCTCACCTGAGTTCCGCTGTAGTCAACGATCATGTCCAAGGTCTCGCCCACTCGGGCGGTGTGGTCGAGATTCACCGTGATTGTTGAGGCTTCCGGCGTGAATGGGAAAGCGCAATCCGGCTCTACGCTGAACCCCGAGATGCCCTTTCCCTCAATCCGGCTGATAGAGAGGTCCCGGTGGAGCAAGAACTGGACGCGATCCGTATCGGCTGCGGCAACGCACAGGCAACGCGCTTTGGATTGGATATGTCCTGTAGCGGGGGTAACGGTCAGGTTGATCTCGTAGCGGCTGATCCTCATCGGCGACTCCTCGCTCTC
Organism: uncultured Eubacteriales bacterium; assembly: GCA_964602455.1. Taxonomy (GTDB): domain Bacteria; phylum Bacillota; class Sulfobacillia; order Fermentithermobacillales; family Fermentithermobacillaceae; genus JBBDIP01. Next base: position 4,206 of record CAZRRG010000123.1, read on the forward strand.
ATTGTCTGCCAACATGCTACCACTGCTGTAGAAAGTCTGCTGCGGAAAAGTGACCATTCGTACCCCGAAATACTGCTGAAAGGTGACCATTCGTGCCCCGAACCACTGTCGGAAGGTGACCATTCGTCCCTCGAAACACTGCTGAAAGGTGACCATTCGTCCCCCGAACCACTGCCGGAAGGTGACCATTCGCCTACCGAAACACTGTCGAAAGGTGCCCATGCGCCCCGTCAGCTGGCACACGTGGGATCCGCCTTGCGTCGGCATTGTACTAGTGTTATAGTACAATCATACACGGAGGTGGGTCGCTTGAGGGCCATGGACCTTAGGGGTCTCGGTCATCTCTACAGGAACGGCAAGGGCGTCAAACACGTGGATCTTCAGGTTGAGCAGGGAGAAGTGTTTGGATTCCTGGGGCCCAACGGGGCGGGGAAGACAACTCTCATCCGCACACTGCTCGGCTTCCTTTCGCCGACCGCCGGAAGCGCCACAATACTAGGTATGGATATTGTTACCGAAAAGCAGAAGGTTCTCTCGAGAGTCGGCTACCTTGCCAGCGAGCCGGCATTGTACGACGCGCTTACCGGCGCAGAGAACCTGGAGTTCGCGATGCGAGTGAGGGGCGTCAAGGACCTCGGCCGGATGAAGGATCTTGCCGCCAAACTGGATATCAACCTGAACCAAAGGTACCGGACTCTCAGCAGGGGCAATAAACAGAAAGTGGCGATCCTGAACGCTCTCGCCCACGACCCCGATCTGCTGATCCTTGACGAGCCCACTACAGGACTCGATCCCCTGATCCAGGAAACCGTGCGCTCGCTGGTCCTGGAGGAACGTAGTAGGGGCAAGACGGTCTTCATGTCGTCTCACGACCTCGCCGAGGTAGAGGCCGTAGCCGACCGCGTGGGTATCATCCGGGACGGCGAGCTGGTCGCGGTGGACAATGTCGACAACCTGCGCAAGCAGCGGATGAAGTATGTTTCCTTCGAAGTGCAGAAGGACTGGTCTGGACTTGCCTCGCTCACAGGAGTAAAGGATCTCCGGCAGGACGGGCGCAAGGTCAGGTTCACTTACACCGGGGACATCCTGCCACTGCTGGAATCCCTCAAGAACTGGGGTATCGTGGACCTTTCCATCTCTGATCCGCCCCTGGAGGATGTGTTCCTCTCGTTCTACGGCCGCAACGGGGTCCCCAAGGGAGGGGTGTAGCATGTCCCTCTTCAGGCAGTACTTCAGGGTGCAGCGCACGGGCCTTCTACTCTGGGCCGGCATCAACGGTTTCATG
>CAZRRG010000124.1:0-4449 GCA_964602455.1 uncultured Eubacteriales bacterium
TTGCCCAGCAGGTAGCTGGACTGGTAGGTGGGGCTGGTGGTGTACCTCAGGGCCTCGCCCGACGCCATGTGGTGCTCCATCCGCACCTTCTCCATCAAGAGGCGGGTTGCTTCCTCGAGGCTCATGCCGCCCACGTGGAGCCCTACATCTATGACCACCCTCACGGCGCGCCACAGCGCGTTCTTTAGGTTGATGAGGGTCGTGGCGGGATCCGAGAGATAGCCCTGCTCAGCCATAAGAACCTCAGTGTACAGGCCCCATCCCTCAATGAACACCGTGGACCTGAACTGCTTGCGCAGGTCCGATGCCCCTATCTTGGCCAGGCACGACTGCAGGTGGTGTCCAGGGATGAGTTCGTGGAAAGCGATGGTCCGCTGGAATGCGTAGCAGTTGTCCTGCAGGTGCTGTTCCTGCTTCTCCGGGCTAGCGTTGAGGTCGATGGGAGTGATGCACAGGGCGCTGTCAAAACTGTCGACGAACGGCGGGCTTACGCGCATGTGCCCCAGGGGATGGGTAGCCCGCGAGTACTCGGCCACCGGGATGACGTCCCACGTCTGGCCTTCGGGTATGGTGATGAGGTCCTTTTCCCTCACAAAGGCCTCGGCGAGTTTGCCTTCATTGCGGTAGGAATCCAAAAGGTTTTCGGCAGTGGGATGATCCTTCTTGTACTCCTCGATGAGTTCGGTCCAGTGCTTGTTTGGGTTAATGGACGCGGCCGCCTTCACCAGGGACGCCTCATACTCTGCTACCTTGGCCTCGCCGAACGCGCGGAGCTCGTCGGCCGTCATGTCTATCATGTGGATCTTCTGCAGGACCCGCTCAAAGTGGGTGCGACCGCAGGCAAACCGTCCCTTGGCTATCGGACGGATCTCGTTGAGGTACCGTCCGAACTCCTCGACCGCGGCCAAGGACTCCTGGCACAGGCGAAGGAGGGTGCTGTCGTCCTTGCCAACAGACTTGGCGAAGGCGATAACCGAACCTTCGATCAGGCGCTTATGCCCCGACACGGAGCCCAGCGCGATGCCTATCCACTCGGGAGGAACGTCCTTGGCCACAAGGTCCCGCTTGGCAGCCGCCAGGAACGCCGGCACTTGAGACAGCCGTTTGACAATGGCTTCGATCCTGCTTTCCGGTGAAGCCCATTCTCTCGCCACCAGGACGTGCAAGCCGCTGTTTATCGCCGAAAGGTACCAGTTGGGGTCAATCCTCCACTCCTGTATCTCCGGCTCCTTTGCCAGGCGCACATCGATGTTGGCGACCGCGACCTCGGCGTCGATGCGCTCTGACCTGGACAGAGACGACCCTGCAAGGAGCTCCTTGAGTTCCGCGGAGTACCGGGCAAGACGCCTATCCAAGTCCTCCCGCTCTTGATGGTCAACCGGGGGCAGTTTGTCATCGAACAGAGTTATTCCCATGCCGCTGGCGTTCACCGGGTCCAAACGCCATAGGGTCTTAAGGAGGTCTTTGCTGATCTCTTCCATGCGGGTCATCAGCCTTCTCATCCTTTCTGGGCGCTGCGAGCGCCGCCCCCACACAGCCTGCTACCGGCAGGGACGGCACTCGCAGGTGAACTACTCTACCTAACCAGGCCGAGCCAATCCTTCAGGAGGAACTGGAAGCGCACGAGCGTGACGCTTATCCGGCCCATAACCGTGTCCCCGAACAGCGCTCCGAAGGCGACCATCAGGTAGAATCTACCGATGACTCCGAACACCTTGACGGGACCGGTCTTCTTGACGGTGAAGAAGAAGTACATGAGAACCGAGACCACACCCAGCACCACGATCCAGTTGTTCACGGTGGCGCCGATGTCGCCGGGGACCCACAGCGGAAGCATGGTGGCCCTGGCCTGGGAGAGGAACATCGGCTTCAGGTTCTTGGTAAGCACGTAGGCCGCGCCGATGCCCATGAGGAACGACATCGAGTACCTTGCGAGCCACGCGTACTTCTTCGAGTAACGGAAGTACATGAGAGCAGCGAGCACTAGAGGGATGAGGAGAGAGTACTCGCCCGCGGCCAACCTTCCGACCAGCGTCGGCTTCTGGTAGTTGAACCAGTTGACGACGAGTGTGTAGCCGGCGAGGATCGCCACGAACGCCGATTCCAGCACCCGGTAAACGGGGTTGTCCTTGAATAGGATGCTGTAGGTGCCAATTGTCGCGAAGGCGCCGATCCAGACCCAGATATCGCTAGACATTGCCCTTGCCACCTCCATTGGCCCTCTTGTTGACGAAGTACCCGACGTTCCCGAGGATGACGAAGATGACGATGGTCAGGTTCATGAACGACTGGATGTCCATTCCGGTCATCGCCGAACCCATGTTGCCCGAGATCTTCTCGTACTCGGCTCCGCCCCTAAGCGACGCAAGCATGGCCACGAGCTGGCCGGACCCAAGGTAGGGCATGGTGATTGCGACCGATGAGGCCGGCAGAGCCGCGATCATAGGTACGTTGTACGGGTCAGTGACCATCTTGATGTACTCAGGAGTTCCGGGAGTGCCGATCGTGAGCCCGAAGATGAGGTCGACATCCTGTATCTTGGTCAGGCTCTTGGCCAGAGGGTAGGAATCGATCGGGTCACCGAAGTAGTCCACTCCCCCGACGGCATCCGGAAGGTTGACCGTGAGCTGCTGCAACCACACCTGCCCGCCCGGGCGGTACCCGAGGTTCAGGTAGTCGACTCCGTACTGCTTGTCAGGGAAATCGGGAGCGACAACCGCGATTAGCCGTTCCATCATGGCTCCGCCTTCAGGCCACATGCCGCCTGCGACAACGCGGAGGTTCTTCTCCATGCAGTGCCTGAAAACGGCAATTCCGGTTGGTTCTATTTCTGAAGCCGCCGCGGCCTGGTAGTCCATGCCGAACCAGACAATCGATCCGGGCGGAAGAGCGTCGATGGTCTCAAAGGCTTTGGTGGTCTGATCGCCGATGTCCAGAGCAAGCCCGACCGGCCGCATGATCGCGACGCAGAACACGACCATCTGGAAGACGAAGATCCACCGCCTGTCTAGTGAGTCTAGTCGCTTGAAGAAAGACATCTCTTGCCACACCTCCTCCGTCTATTAGTCAGCGGCACCCATGAAGCTGCGTTCCAGCCCGGTGAGCATCCGTAGAGCCAGGACGACGCCGCCGATCGCGGCGCCCATCTCAATCGCCCTCATTCCTGCAAGAGTGGGCGTGCCGACAATCCACGCGGCCCACTTGGGCAGAAGCGGAGAGATGGCTGATCCGAGCGTTACACGGCCGATCATCACGACGATCGCCGCGATCAGGAGGACCGCGGAGTCGAAGCTCTTGGCGCGGAACGCGCGGTAGGCCGCTGAACCAATCCAGAAGGTCAACGTCGAGTAGATGGTCATCAGGATTGGAGTAAGGATGTTGTTGTAGATGAGGTTAAACGCGACGTTCTTCAGCCCGCCGATGAGGCCGAGCGCGATGTACCCGTAAAGAATCACAAGCAGTATTGCGTTATATATCCATCCATCGGCCTTGCGCAGGACCTGGCGTCCGTTCACCTGAGTAAGGCTGATGACGCCGACCAGGCTGGTGAAGCCGACGACTACTTGGTACCAGTCATCGAGAGTCTGTTGCACTGGCTCGAGGCTTGAGCCGGCGATCATCACGCTTAGGATGTACACTACGCCGGCGATAACCAGGAGCGCTATTGGCCCTTCCCTTTTCACGCGTTTCCCCTCCTTACTTCGTCATCAGGTCGATCAAGGCTTGGTTTCCGAACGTCGCCAGAATGGCGCCGGCAAGCACGACGACCATTCCCAGCATCTTGCCCCAGTCCTGAACGATGAGGCCGCCTGTGGTGGAAGGCTCCGGGTTCAGGTAGGCAGAGGCAGCGAATATCTCTTGCCCGATAAGCGTGTAGTCGCAGGCCGCGACGAAGAACGGTATCTGGTTGGTCGACGCGGTACCGGCGATCTGCATTGCGCCGCTACGGTTTCCAGCCTCGGCGAGGAACAGCGCTTCGGCCCAGAATGCTCCGAATAGGATCTGAGCGGAAACCTTCTCACGCTCCATGATGCCCGTGATACCGGCAGCCCAGGCCCAGTTCTGTTCGTTGATGAAGCGCACATCGGTCTCTCTGTACTTGTCGCCCTTGCCCTTGGAGAGATAGGCCTGGCGGGTGACAGCCTCGGCTACCGTGTAGACCACGGGGACTCCCAGCGGAACAACGATGCGGGTGTCGTACTCGGCGCACTGCTTGGCCGCGTACTCCAGCACCGGGAGCGCCGCGTAGGTCTGAGCGTCAGCGAGGTCTCCCTTTCCGGGAACGAACATGATCGGGGTTCCGAGCTCGGTGGCCCTCCCGATCGCTTCATCAATAGCAGCAAGCCCTGCGATTTTGTGAATAACGGGGATCTTCTTGCCGGCCTTCGCCCTACCTACGAGCACGACCAGCGCGATGCCCATAAGCAGCTCGAGGACCAGGGTAACAAC
>CAZRRG010000124.1:4459-5348 GCA_964602455.1 uncultured Eubacteriales bacterium
TTCGGTCTCCACCTCCATAACCTTGGGTATCTAGAACAAGCCGGTTTCGAATGCCCAGTACCTCCCCCCTCAGGCCCCCTTCACACAAGTCCTTTTGATGCGGCCAGGTTCAGGAGCACAGACCTTACTCTCCCGAGGGAGGCGCGAGCTCTGTCTTCGTCGGCGATCGCGCCGTGCACGATACGGAGATGCCCCGCTCCCCCTTTCCCGTAGGCCTTTCCGTCGTTAACTGCGACTTTGGCGTCACGTATGAGCAGGTCCGCGATCTCCGTTGAGTCACCCAAACGGGATACGTTGACCCAAGAGATGAAGCCGCACTCGGGCATCCGCATGCTGACACCCGGAATGTCGTGGAGCATCTCGTAGACCAGCTTCCTGCGGTTGTCGTTGACCTCGCGGTAGCTGTCCACGAAGCTGAGGTCGCGGAGGGCAGCAATCGCGCCCGCCTGGGACGCGGTGGAGGTTGCTCCAACGACCGATACCGCTCCGCCGTAGAGGACGTCCATCACATCCTCATCAGCGACGATGTAACCGACTCTGAACCCGCTGAGGCCCATGCCCTTGGACAGTGAGAAGACGGAGAGCGTCCTCTCCCACATGCCTGGCAACATGGCCGGGTCCACGAGCTCGATGCCGTCGAATATGTGGTCCTCAAACGCCTGATCCACGACAAGGACCAGGTCATTCTCAACAATGAAGCGAGCCAGTTCGACGAGGCCCTCGCGCCTGAACACCGTAGCGGTCGGGTTGTTCGGGTGAGTTAGGATGACCATCTTGGTCTTGGGCGTAAGCCTCTTCTGGAACTCACTGATATCCAGCTGGTAGCCGGTCTCCTCACGCAACGGGACGTGGACGGGCACGCCGCCGAGCAGCTCCGGGACGACGAAGT
>CAZRRG010000125.1:0-5190 GCA_964602455.1 uncultured Eubacteriales bacterium
ACTCCGAGGGGTACTGGACGCTCATCGGGTACCGCAGGGCTCTTGAGGCTCTGAACTGCGGCGTAACGACCATGAGGTGCGTCGGAGGGCCCCATGGAGCGGATGTTGCCCTGCGAGACGCCATCGACAAGGGCATGCTTTGGGGTCCGCGGCTCAAGGTGGCCGGGAGCCTCATGTTGGCACACGGCGGGCACGGGCACAACAGCGAGGGGTCCATCGAGTGCAGCGGGGTCGCCCAGTTCCGTGAGGCAACTCGCAACGAGATCAAGCACGGCGCCGACTTCATCAAGATCTGCCTCACCGGCGGGCTTGGTACCCCGGGTGAGGGCTTCGCTGACAAGCAGATGACGGATGACGAGGTCACCGCGGTTGTCGAGGTCGCGCACATGGCAGGGAAGAAGGTCGCGGCTCACACCGGCGGAGACAAGCCGATCCAGGACGCCGTCCGTCTCGGGGTTGACTGCATCGAGCACGGGTACATCGTGAGCGACGAGACCGCCAAGATGATGGCCGACGCAGGCACTTGGCTTGTGCCGACCCTGGCCGTCACCCATGCCTTCAGCTACCTTGAGGCTCACGGCAGTCCCGCGTACCAGGTGGAGAAGGCCCGGGCGGCAGCCCACTTCCACACAGAGGGGATCGCGCGAGCCATCAAGCGCGGCGTGAGGATAGCGGTCGGAACGGACCTCCTGCCGTCCGACCCGCTTGACGGGACAAATGCCACCGTCAGGGAGGTTGAGCTCCTTGTCGAGACCGGCATGTCCCCGCTACAGGCGATCCGCGCGGCGACCCTCAACTCCGCCATCCTTTGTGAGGTTGACGAGGTGACTGGTTCAGTCACCACCGGCAAGCAGGCCGATCTGATCGTCGTGAACGGTAAGCCGGACCAGGCGGTGACCGATCTTCGGAACATCGCGATGGTCACGAAGGCCGGCTATGTAGTGTGGAGCAGGCTTGATGGCAGCCGCAAGGATCCGTTCCGGATTCCTCCGGCCGGGCTCGAGATAGCGGGCGGCACGTTCAAGCGGTGGTAGGGAGTAGAGACGTGGGTATCGAGATGTCGAGAAGCCTGTGTAGGCATGCAGGCGTGAAGATATGCAGAGATGCGGAGATGCGGGAGGCGCAGTAGGGTGATGAGGACAGTCTGGACTGAGGAAGAACTTGCGACAATCCGCAAGATGGACTTGGACATAGCGCAGCTTGTGTCCGAGTATTTCGGCGGTCCGTGGCACCAGGATACCCTGTTTGTGCCCACTCAAGAGAACCTCGACGCCATGAAGAACAAGATCGAGCAGAAGAAGTCGGACGTGCGTGGTCTGAAGGACCCGTTCTGGCGCGCCCACTTCACGGCAGTCCTGGAGTCACTGGAGTTCTCCGTCCTGTGCAACTCGAAGATGCCTTACGAGTACATCACCCGCATCTCTGCCGGGTTTGACAGCCTGACCGGCGCCTTCGACAAGAGGCCTCGGGCCGAGCGGGCGGAGCTCCTGGCGGCAAGGCTCCTCAAGGTGCCCGCCGTCCTGAGAGCCGTGAAGAAGCTCATGGAAAGGGGCACCGACCTTGGGCGTAGCCAAGTTGGCGACCTGCTGCCGCCCTTATTCGGCAACATCACCCGGGTCGTGGCGTTCATCGGAGAGCACGCGAAGCGGGACAGCGTGAAGAATGAAGCAGCCCAAGCCGGGGCGTTGGCTACGGCGTACGCCAGGGAGATCGGCGCCATCGCGAGGTCCATGCCTCTCACATCCCTTGAGGTAGCGGACATACCGTTCGAGTTCTCCGTCGAAAAGGGGATGCAGGCGCCTCTCGACTACGTGCTCTCCTGGTATGAAGAGGATGTCGAGAAGCGCAAGGACGAGTTCTTCAGGATCGCCAAGGAGATCGACCCGGCGAGGGACGCGTACGACCTGCTCAACAACGGCACGCCCGGGTACTCGACGGTAGAAGAGATCTACCGTGACATGAAAGCGATACTCAAGGACGTGCGGCAGAGCGCCCTGAACTTCATCGACCTTCCGGAGGGCGAAATGTGCGCCGTCGGGGACATACCTGAGACGTGGAGGATGGTCTGCCCAACCTTCATGTACATGGGTGGCGTAGTCTGCATCAACCCCGAGAACATCCCGGCGTTCAAGCGGGCGATGATAGAGGAGACGCTGGCCCACGAGGTCTATCCGGGCCATCACGCTGCTCAAGTGAAGGCGGCTCAGTATGACCTCCCGCACACCTTCGGGTTGGGCCTGTTCATGTCCAGGGCCCTCAACGAAGGGACCGCTCACCGGTCCGAGTTCCTCATGATGCCGTACTACAAGGACCCGGTTTCCCGCCTCGAAGCCGCGAAGAGAGGCTGGTACTGCTCGACGCGAGTCAAGGTTGAGGTTGACCTCTATCACAAGAAGAAGCCTGTAGGTGAGGTAATCCAGAACTACATCTCCAACCTGAACTGCACCGAGTACAGCGCCGTCGCGCAGACCAGGGCACACATGATGCGGCCCGCGGACGGCATCTCGTACTACACCGGGATGCGGTTCATCGAGGACCTCTATCAGAAATCCGGCGCCGCGATGAAGGACTTCACCAACGAGACCTTCAGTTACGGCAACGTTTCACTTGAGACGATGAAGAACATCCTAGAGCTGAGCCCCGAGAAAAAGGCCCAGCTCAGGGCATTCAACCCGATAAGGGTGTAGGCAGATTGCCAACGGGCAGAGACGAGGCAGAGGTGGCTAGGGTTTGATCATCCCCCGCACGGGGCGAAGGTGATTAGAGCTGGGCCAGCCATAATCGGATGATGGACTGGCCGGATTGGTCTGGAGGAGGGTCAGCACTCTGGCAACGTGTGCTGGCCCTTCAGCGTTGCTGCTGTTCCTTCATCGGCCCTTGCGTTCACACTGCCTTTCCCTGTTATACCGGTAACATCGCAGTTCCTTCATCCTTTCCTTCCTTCCGCACATGGCTTCGCCTCGCTTTGTACGGCGCCTTAGCTATGCTTGTTCTTGCGGCATAGACCAGGGCATCGCACGAGGCACCTATCTCGGGACATCGCTCAGGTCATCGCTCATAGCATCGTTCACGGCATCGTTCACGGCAGCGCTCACGGTAGCGCTCTCAGGGGGCAGTTTCGAACGCCGGCTAGAAGGAGCGGACCAGCACTGCGTAGTACACAAGCACCATGAGAAACCGAGCCCAGTTCATCCTCATACTTCTGATCCTGCTTACCGTTACCTTCATCTGGGGAAACTCGCTGGGAAGCGCTTCGCAATCCCACTCGGAGAGCAAGAAGGCCCTGGAGTACGTCAAGCCGGTCCTTGAGCCGATTGTGGGTACTGGTACAATCACCAACTCAGTGTTGCGCAAGATCGCTCACTTCGTAGAGTTTGGTGTGCTGGGCTGCGAGTTCGCCGCGCTGCTTATCGTACGAACTCAAGGAGGCTTCCTCGCGCCACGGCGCGTGAGCCTGCAGGGCGTCGCCAACTGTCTCTTCGCCGGACTGTCTGTCGCCGTAATCGATGAGACCATACAGATCTTCTCGAAGCGGGGTTCGCAGGTGCAAGATGTTCTGCTTGATTTCGGGGGAGTCTGTGCCGGCCTGGCCTTCGTCCTGCTTATCAACTGGTTCGTCTCCGCGTTCCGCGCGTCGCGCGGGAAGGGAATGCTGCGCTAGGGCGCCTAGGCATTCTGGACCCTAGCGTCTACGCATCTCAAAGGTAACTGCTGCCGGGCATCGATGATGACGCCGCGACTGACACCGTTGCCGACAGTGCCGCCGGGTATAGAAATGGTGGATACGCTCGTATTTAACATCATGACTGCTAATTGCATGTTTCCGGGTGTTGCACTGGAATGAAGCGCCCTACCCATGACCATGCACCAAACCGAAGCGCCCTACTCGCGACCGTGCACCGATATGAAGCATGGTTTGGCTTGGCGGACGTCCGTCAACCCCCGACAGCCTCCGCCCGTTCACCCGTGCACCTCATCACGAAGCACGCATTCACCTGTGCACCTCATCACGGAGATCGTGTCCACCCGTGCACCTCATCACGCTGATGGTGCCCCAAAATGAAGCATCCTGTCCTCTGGGCCTCTGTGGACCGCATTCAGATCCGTAACCTTGCTTCATCTGAGTGCATCCTCGGAGATAGGCCGTCCACGGGTGCACCTCATCAGACAGCGGATGTTCGATTTCGGTGCATCCACCCGATTAGCGCAGGTCAGGGCGCATTGTTCCGGTTCTTCCTCGCCGCACAAAGCCTCTCGGCCAGCGCGGCCATGGCCTCCGCGGATTCGGTCATGCCGTTCTCGAACCACAATCGCAGGAGCGCGATGCATCCGAAGGCGATGAAAGCGTAGTGGTACTCCCGCTCCTCAGGCCGGACGTCGCCCACGAGCGTCTCCCACTCGCGGGGATCCTGGGGGCGGCACATTTCTATCACCCGGGGAAGGAAGGTGGTTTCCTTCGTCCGCAGGATCGCGATGAACGCCTGGGAGTTGGCCTCCACAAAGCGGAAGGCTTCGAGCAGGACGGGCATCAGCGGCATCTGGGCCCGCCTCCGGTGTTTGGCGATGATGCTGGTGAAACTCTCCAGGATGTCGTTCTCCGTCTGCTCGAACAGGTCGTAGACATCCCTGTAATGCAGGTAGAAGGTCCCGCGATTGATGTCCGCGAGGTCGGTGAGTTCCTTGACGGAGATATCCCTCAGATCCTTCTTCATGAGCAGCTGGGTGAGCGCATGCCTGATCTGGGCCTTCGTCTTCCGGATGCGGCGGTCCTCAGTATCTTCCCTCACGAAATCGACCCCTTTGAGCGTGAGTGTTCAGTAATGAACGGTGCGACGGACTGCTGTTCATTGCAGGGAGCCAAAGTAACTTATAATCTACACGAGGCCAAAATTCAACACTATGTTCAATAACAGGGGTGACCAAGCCTGAAGAGAGTCGCTGATTGGATCCTGCAACACAAGACCTTGGTGCTCATCGGGTTTGTGGCAGCGGCTCTGTGCTGCCTCGTCCTCTCGACCTACGTGGACGTGAACTACAAGCTCTCGGACTATCTCCCCGCAGATGCCCCTTCAACGATCGCCCTGCGTGCGATGGAAGAGAGCTTCGATGAGACCTTGCCTAACCTCTCCGTGTACCTGAGAGATATCACGATACCGGATGCGCTGGCGCTCAAGGCCCGGATCGCCAGGA
>CAZRRG010000126.1:0-4918 GCA_964602455.1 uncultured Eubacteriales bacterium
TTCTTCACACCTTACAGCTCCCCGGTTTCGTGTCTAAATTCCTGGGTCCACTATATTCGGAGCATCGGAGCGAGCGCTTGAGAGGGCTTGCGCCGACCTCGCTGACGGGGGTGCGCTCCCGTCCATGAAGCAGGTTGATGAGGAGATTGCGAAGTGCAAAGGTGCCGCTCAGGATATCGGGCAGAGGATGGCGGCTCTGCGCCGACACCTTGAGGAACTGGCTCAGACCGTGATCAAAGAGGCAAAGGTCGTGGGTGCAACACTGACCAAACTATCGACTATGCAGGAGCTGTACCTGAACCAGTTTGACAACGTGGTCGTGGACGAGGCGAGCATGGTACCTCAGCCGCATCTTTGGTTCGCAGGCGCACTTGCCCTGCAGCGCGTCATCGTGCTCGGCGACTTTCGCCAGCTCCAACCGATCTGCAATGCTAGTGAGTCACCGATGGCCCAAAAGAGGATCTCGAGAAGCATCTATCAGGAAGCCGGGATTCTCTGTGGTGCTTCCTCGTGGTTTTCCCAGGCGTCCAGTATCTCTGCCTCCTGAACTGATTCCATACTCATATCGAAGGAGAGCCGAGGCTCCAGACCCTGCGCAGCCAGTCGACGCCACTCGATATAGACCATTATCTGGCGTGTTCTCAGAGATGGCGGCTTCGAAAACTGCCACCAGAATAGGGGGCGTATGTCCTCCGAGATCGGTACTATCTCTGTTCTTCGCATATCTGCATAGAAGATGACAGTGCCTGCCCGAAAGTAGAAGAGGTTAGGCTTGGTTGCTGCTTCACGATAGCCGAGCATGAGCAACACGTCACCGTTACGCTTCATCTCGTCAAAGGTCTTCGAGTAGATCGGCCGGCCGAACTTGTCCTTAGCTTCGATCTTCAACCACCGCCTTTCCTTTCCCGGTGCAGGTCACGAAAGCTCCATCGAAGTCCTCTAAGTGCTCACACTGTGCGCACCGGGGAAACAGATCGGCTGAGCCAGAAGTGGTTGCATCTGTTGGACAGATGACCGATGTGGCATTGACAAGTGGGTAAGGCGCGGCAAAGCGACTGATCGCCTTGCACCGCCCACAAGTCACTTCCCCGAGCTTGCCTCTGACGGGAACCCAATCGGTACCACCGAGGACCTCCTCCGCCCGAACTTCGACCCACCACGGTGTTGAAGAACCGAGGGATCTGGCTTTCTCATCATCAACCGCATGCTGAGCCAGAACCTCTATCGCTCCCACAAGTTCGCCATGGTCACCAGAAGAGCAGCGTCTAGCCGATAGTCCCCTAACTGACCTGAATCAGTACTGTCGCCCGATGTTGAAGGAAGGCCGCAAACCACGTATTCCAGGCTAGCTGTTCTGGTATCAGCCGGCAATGACCTCCACACCCGGCGCCTGCACTCGTTACAGGTCTGACCTATGTGTATCGGTAGGCCGTTCTCGATTGCCTCGGCTATCCGGAGTTTCGCCCGGAAGTGATCTTCGGACTCGCCCCAAGCGGAGTCACAGGGCTTGTCATGGTCTGGATAGTGAGCGAAGTGAGCACGCTTGATGGTGCCCCGCTTGAGGATTACCTTTTCATGACAGTCGGGACATCGGTACTCCTTATGACGATCGACGGTCTCTGCCCGCACCTCTGCTCCATCTGCATCCAGAGCAAAGGGCACGACCATCTCATAGCCATCATCTGCGGACACCTAGAGCCCTCCCTTCCAGGTGGAAACGACTCTACCTCGGTCCCAAGTCAATCTTCGCCCTCGCCAGCACATCCTCGTCAATCGACTCACCCGTCCTATCGCACAGATAGCCAACCAGATCCTCCTGCCGCGGCTGGCCGAAGACCATGCGGTATGCCACCAGCGTCTTCCGGAGCGCGTTCATCTGACCGAGTTCTCTGCTCAGAGGCATCGCAGGTATGTGTCTGCGAACCCTATGGCCGCCTTCCACCTCACATATCCAGTAAGGAACGAGGTCGTTCGCTTCGGGGCTCCTTGAGTCGCGCGCAACCTCAAACAGTCGCTGCCAGGGATCCGTGAGAACCGGGATCGCCCCATAGTTCAAGACCTGGGCAGCGTACGCCTTAGCCACGTTGCGCCGGATCACGTGCCCTTTGTACCGGTGGACTCGGCCTTCCCGCTGCTCAAGATCGACGGGGTTGGATGGGAGGTTCCAGTGGTATACGTCGTGGCAGTACTGGTGGAAGTCGAGACCTTCCTGCCCTATCGACGTGGAAGCCAGGATGAATGGCCGAAAGGGTGAGTTGAACGCCCTGCGCACTTGGTCGGCTCGTGTCTGAGTCTCGCCAGGGTCAGACTCCTCCCCATCGCCGAATCTCAAGGCGAAGCGACACCGAATGCGCCGGTTCTCTATGATCGTGACAGAGCCATCGGTCGGGTCTGTCCGGAACTCGTCGAAGGTTGATGGGACAGTCCTTATAGACAGCGCTTCGGCAATCTCGCTTCCGATCTCCTCAACCGCCTTGACCGGGTCCTTGCCCACCAAGCCCAGCGACTCGAGCAGTACATGGCAGTATTCATCCATCACCGATTGCACATTGCCGAGCATGCAGTACTCAAGCACGGTCTGCCAGTATGCATCGTCGGACGATGCCGGCTGGAGTCCGCGCAGAAGCGCCATTGTCTCAGGCAGGTTGAACATGGACCTGAAACCAGAAGCAATCCGACCGGCGGAGTGCAGGAGCGTCAGTAGTTGTGAGGGCTCTGTGACCAGCGACCTGTCACCAACCACACGGATGAGGGAACGCAGCGCTACAACAGCTGGAGCCGACAGTGCGATTCTGGTCACAACGTCTACCAGATCATCGGGCGGCCTCCCCAGCGTGCCGTTCCCATAAAGGTAATCACAGAACAGCCTCACATGCTCGGCGAAGTTGGTGTCCTCAGCATCATCTTCAGCGGAGGCAGCTTCGCGACCTGACCCTCGTGCTGGGAATATGGCCGTCCAAGATACTGAGGGATCCATGCCTTCAGCCCACGGAAGCGTGGCCGTCGCCTGATAGTGATGGTCCAGCAGCGCGAGGGCGGCCCAATACCAACTCAGGTCCACCTGCTCCTCTGCATGAGCATGCTGTGCGAGGACTGGTGCGAGCAAACCACGAACCCTCTCGGAGACTGCAGCTGTGACCTCCTCAATGTCTGGGAGCCTCCCATCTCCATCTGCGAGAGAGGATGACACCTCAAGCGGATCCACCAGAGTTGCCAGCGTAAGACAGGGATAAAGAAGGGTCAACGACGACATTCCCCCAGGACGTCGCTCTCGATCGAGGGAAAAGCGCAAGAGGGCTCGCCGGCGCCTCCACTCGGTCCCATACGTTGCGACAGCTCCCTCCGAGACGATCATCCTCCGTTCGGCCTCGTAACTACACAGCATTGATATGGCTTTGGGGACAACCTGCCATGACGAGAATACTAGCGCTTTCGAGAAGTCGCTGATCCTACTATCCGCGTAAGGGCCGCTGTTCACCGAGTAGTACGGCAGGGATGGCGGCACCCACAACAGCTGCCAAGCTCCGCGGTCCAGAGTATTCGACATTAGCGATCTGAGCTTGGCATTGGCGGGCTCAACCGTCCCGTAATGCTCGATGGTCTCGTACGAGAGGAGCCCAGAGCCTGCCCAGTTGCGCATGGCGTGGCTGATCTTCCCGCGGACGGATTTGGCTTGCGGGCCGCCTCCACCATCGCTGTGACCAAGCGCGCGGGTCAGCTCTCGTTTTACCTTGTACGTGGAATCATCCATGATGTTCAAGAGGTACGGAGCGGACTTCCAGTACTCCACGGTATCCTGAAGCCCCAGCTCTCGAGACACGTTGTCCACCAGCGCGAACGACCCAAGTTCGTCAGGCGTTGGGCCCTCAAGGTCCGTCACCTGTTCGACCATACCGTCTCCGCGGGCGGTCAGGGATACACGCTCAGTCCTCACCATGACTCTTCGTAGGTCTGCTTCAATGCTAGCCTTTGCCGCCTCTAGACTCTCAGCTGCGCTGGAACCAAGTTCGAGCAGGCCTCTTCGATAGTCAGACAGCCGCGCCTCGAAGCGCTCAGTGTCGGCATCCGAATCGAACAGAAACCTCACGGTCCGGATGAAGTCTGTGTAGTGATCCTCAAGGGCAGACTCGTGGTACATGGTGTACATCTTGTAGGGAGTCGCTGATAGAAGCAACGTTCGCGCGCCAGGGAAGTCGAACAGGGCTCTGGCCAACCTTGCGCCATCGTCATCCTGATCCAGGAGGTCCTTGAACCGCTGAAACTCGTCCAGAATCACCAGATCCGGCTCAAGCGACTTTGCGCAACTCTCTGCTAGTAGGCGACGGAGCGTGCCGACCATGGCAAGCTGAGCCTCTCTGTCTTCCCGAGGAAAGCGCTTCCGAGCGTACTGGAACCGGCTGCAAAGGTCTTTCAGCTGTTGCTTGACCTTGCGGTTATCCTTGATCAGGTCGAGGTAACTCTGTGCAAGGTCCTCGTCGATGGCCTGCTTCCTAACGATGTCAAGCCGGTTCCGCCAGTAGTCTTTGGTCATCCCGCACTGAAGCAGGTTCTTCGGTCCGGTCTCGCTCCCGAACACACCGCCCTCCCGAAGAATCCAGTATATGAGGGCACGCTCCTCGTACACCCCCGAGCGGGAGTTGACGTTGAACGAGGTGCCGGGCGTAAACGACACGAAGTTCAGTCGCCGATTCTTGAGACTGCGGATCGTCTTCGGAAGTAGCGTCAGGCGTGTGACTTGGGGGGGATCTTCGGCGAGTAGGTTTAGCCTATTGATGTTCTGCCGAGCGATATCGCTGTTGCTGCAAATGTAGACGATGTCTATGCGGTGGCCCCTTAGCTCCCACAGGTGGTCGACGGCCCTTGCTAGGACACCCTTTGCGACAAGGGTCTTGCCGAGGCCGACCTCATCGGCGATAAG
>CAZRRG010000127.1:0-486 GCA_964602455.1 uncultured Eubacteriales bacterium
GCTAACAGAGTTCTGACGGGTTAACACCTTTCAGCCCTCTACTACGAGTTGAGATGCCTCACAAACCAGTCCAGGATCCCTTCCAGCCGCACCACTCTGTTCGCCGGCTTTCCCGACCTGGAGAGCTCGTGGTTCTCGCCGTGGAACAGCAGCATTTCGACCTCCACGCCTAGCCTCTTGAGGGCAACGTACCACTGTTCTCCCTGTTCAAGAGGGCACCGGAAGTCCATGTCGCTGTGGATGATGAGGGTTGGGGTGCGCACATTCTTTGCGTACCTGATAGGGGACCTCTCCATCAAGAAATCCTCGTCGTCCCAGAGATCTTTACCGCCCATCCCCGCCCTATCGTGGGACCAGCCGTTATCGGCGACGCCGTACTTGCTGTACAGGTTGGACATGCTGCGCTGCGTTACGGCAGCAGCGAAAAGCGACGTGTGGCTTATGAGCCAGTTTGTTGTCGCTCACGCTGTTTGTCGGCGAAGCGCT
>CAZRRG010000127.1:496-4786 GCA_964602455.1 uncultured Eubacteriales bacterium
ACCGCCAATCAAACTGAGCGCAAACACCAGTTGGTGAAATACCCGCCCTGGCTGCCGCCGGTAACCCCGTACCGCTTGGGGTCTGCCCACGGGAGCATCTTGAGCGCTTCCTCGGCCATGAACTCGAGGTCACGCGCGTCCAGCCCGCACCAGTCGCCGACTATGGACCGGGCGAACTCCTCCCCATACCCCATGCTGCCTCGCGGGTTGGTGTACAACACGCCGAACCCGTGGCCGGCAAGTATCTGAAACTCGTGGAAGAACACGTTTCCGTACGTCGTGTGGGGCCCGCCGTGGATCTCCATCACGAGAGGATACTTGCTGCCCTCTTCGAAGCCCATTGGCTTTATGACCCAACCTTCCAGGGTCGTGCCGTCCGGGTGGGAGAACGTCACTCTCTCGGGCCAACCGATGTAGCGGTCGCGGAACAGCTCTTCATTGAAGTGGGTTACTTGCTTCCAGTCGCCACCGGCTGTCTTGATGAAGAGATCGCCGATTGACGCAGGCGTCGCCCTGTTGACCACGACTGCGTCGCCGGTTGCGTCGTAGGAGCTGACAACCATCTGGCCTTCGCCGAAAACCAGCGTGGGCTGGCCTGACTCTATGTCCACGCTATATAGGTACGACGATCCTCCGTTCACCGCGGCAAACAGGAGCGACTTGCCGTCGGCCGATATCTTGAGTCCGGTGTCGCCGGCATCCGCCCTGACGTCTGCCCCTATACCCCCGCCCACAAGGTACGGGAACGCGCAGGCTATGACCGACTGCTCCAGGCTCTCCACATCGACGCGCCTGATCTCCGGGTATCCACCTGGATACTGTCCCTTCTCGTGCCCCAGATAGTAGACATACCGCCCGTCCTTGGACCACACCGGGTTCCTGGCCTCACCCAGGCTCCGGGTGAGTTTGCGCATGCTTCCGGTCTCCACTTCCAGGAGCCAGAGGTCCGAGTACATGTCGGCCTCGTTGTCAGACCTGGTGCTGGTGAAGACGACGTACCGGCCATCGGGTGACGGCTCGGGCGTCCCGCAGTTGTACGGACCGCTGGTGAGCATCTGAGGTTTGCGGGTCTCAAGATCCATCTTCCAGACCTGCACCGGTAGGTGGTCGAGGTATCCGGCTCCGTTGAACTTGTAGCGCAGCTTGGTTATCCTGCGAACCGTCGCTCCTTCACGAAACTTGGGCTCTTCTTTGTCCTCCTTGGCTGAGAGGAAGAGAGCGCCGCCTTTGGGGTCGAAACGGAAGTCGGATACGCCTTTAGGGAGGTCGGTCACCTGATAGGCCTCGCCGCCGCCCAGGTCCAGCATCCAGACCTGAGACTTGCCCGACCTGTTGGATAGGAAGGCCAAGGACCCGCCGTCGGGTGACCACCGGGGCGAACCATCCCTGACTCCGGGCTTGTTGGCGAGGTTGGTGATCTGGCGCACACTGCCGTCATATAGCCAGAGCGACGATGTATAGGTGTTCTCCTTATCCAGTAGCCGTGTAACCACAAAAGCACACCGGTCCCCCCCGGGGGAGAGCCGCGGGGTGCCAATGAGGTCCATCCTGAAGAGGTCTTCAGCGACAAAGGGATTTGCCATGGGATCTCACCTTCCGCAAGTGGAGTTCGGCTACCACTTCGACGTGCGGAAGAACGCTACCTGCGAAGATCCCGGGCGCCAAAGCGGAGCGCCAACCGGTCGTCCGGGGCTGCCGCAGAGTGTAGCCCCGGAACTAACCGGCAGCACTCCACCTCCTGCCGGAGGACGGTTCTCAGTCGCCGAAACCGAACACGAGCAGGATTAGTATTAGGAAAAGCAAGAAGGCCCAGTTGGTGCCGGTGGCCTCAAGGGTGGTCGGATCCCCGCCCATTCCACCACCTCCTCCCGCGGGACACTGGGCTATCGTATGCCGGGCGTGATCGTCAGGTTACATAACGGGTGGACAAGGGGTGGAGGTAGAGGAAGACCCTACTGGATGATGTCGCTCGCAAGGCCGGAGACAGCCATGATGTCGGTCTCGAGGGATGCCGCGTACCAGTCGAGATAGCTCACGATCCGGATATCCGTCTCAGTCAGCAGGTTGATTGTGCGAGGAGACGAGTAGAACCTGCCGTCGGCGGATTTCACTGCAACAACCACGGGACGGTCGAGGGCCCGGGGATTCAGCTTCTTCACTATGGCCGTCTCCCCCGTCGAGAGTTTCACGCCGGTCGCCACGGGGAACGGGGCCACTACCTTGCTGAACGCCTGGACCACCTCAGGGTCGAAGAGTATCCCGGAGTTCTCGATCACGAAGGCCAATCCGTTGAAGGGATGGGTCGCCTTCTTGTACGGCCTGTCTGAAGTCATGGCGTCAAAGACATCGCAGACTGCGCAGATCCGGGCGTACTTCAGGACTTCCCTCTCCTTGAGACCCCGCGGGTACCCGCTGCCGTCCCAGCGCTCGTGGTGCTGGTAAGCAACGTGAGCTGTGAGCAGCCCGAGGTTCGTCTTCCTCAGGATCTCGAAGCCGACCTCAGGGTGGGTCTGGACCCGCGCGAACTCCTCCGGGGTCAGGTCCCCTTCCTTGCCCCAGATTTGGGCGGAGACAGCGGTCTTGCCGATGTCGTGGAGCAGAGCTCCGGCGCCCAGTTCCTTCAGCTCATTGGGTCTAAGGCCAAGCATCTTCCCCACTACCAGGCAGTTTAGGGCAACCTGGACCGAATGCGCGAATGAGTAATCGTGCAGCGACTTGATATCTACCAGCCCGATAAGGACTTCGGGCTTGGACATGACCTCGTTAACAAGGAGTTCGGCGGCCCTCGCGATCCGGAGAGTCATCTCGTGCCGGTGCTTTGCCATCATGACCCGGCCAGGTTGGTTGGCCTCAGCAAACGGCGCCTGGAGGGCCAATCGCTGAGCCGCCATGGCTTCTTCTCTCATAAGATCCGTGATGCAACGAGTGACTTCCTGTCGAGTCTCCAAGCTGACGAGTTCGGGAAGCTCTACATCTCCAAAGGAATCCGCAATGTAGACCGCGCTATAACCTTGCCTAATCAGGAGATCCAGCAGCCTTTGGTGGAGGGTAATCCCGGCAGCAATGACGAGGCGGCCGTTTGGATCAAATATGGAACGACCCAAACGCATCCCGGGCTTTACAAGCTGTGTGGGCAAGATCCTCATGCCTTAGTTCACCCCCCTTTGAATAGTTCGTATGTTGTGGCTGATTTTTGAGAGATGCTGGGCAGGAAATTGCGCGGTTTCACCCGGCGCGATATAATACGGCAAACTACGGAAGATCCCATGAGAGGGAGGAGTAGGCGGGAGTACTCCCTAAGAGAGCGGGATGAACGGTGCGAGTCCCGCGGGAAGGACCCGCTGAAGGTCGCCCTTGAGGACGAGGCCGGGAGGCCTCGCGTGCGCCGCGTTAAGGCCGCAGAGCGCCGGCAACTTTAGCCGGAAACAAGGTGGTACCGCGATTTCGGCCCCATCGCCCTTGTGGCGAGGGGGCCATTAACTTTTGCGAGCGAGGGTGATATCGATGAAGGAGCCCCTGGCAAAGGCATATGAGCCCAAAGCCTTCGAAGACAAGTGGTACTCCTACTGGAACGACAATGGCCTCTTCCGGGCGGAGGTCAGGCCTGGCAAACCCAGGTTCTCGCTGGTGATCCCTCCCCCCAACGTGACGGGCTCGCTCCACATTGGGCATGCGCTTGACGAGACTCTCCAGGACATCCTAGTGAGATATGCCCGCATGCGTGGGCTAGAGACCCTCTGGCTACCGGGTACCGACCACGCGTCCATCGCAACCCACGCCCGCATCGAAGAGATGCTGGCCGACGAAGGTACGTCCCGCTGGGAGCTGGGGCGGGAAAAGTTCATGGAGCGCGCCTGGGAGTGGAAGGAAAAGTACGGTCACATTATAAACGACCAGATCAGGGCGATGGGATCCTCGTGCGATTGGAGCCGCGAGCGCTTCACCATGGACGAAGGATGCTCAAAGGCGGTGACCGAGGTCTTCGTTCGCCTGTACGAAAAAGGCCTCATCTATAAAGGCAACTACATGGTGAATTTCTGCCCCGGCTGCCATACCTTTATATCCGACATCGAGGTGGAGCACCAGGAAGATCAATCTTCCCTGTGGTACATCCGGTATCCTTTGGAGAGGTCGGGGGAGTTCATACAGGTTGCAACAACTCGCCCTGAAACGATGCTCGGCGACACCGCCATAGCCGTAAGCCCGAAAGATCCGAGGTACAAGAACCTTAAGGGCAAGTTTGCGGTCCTCCCCCTGGTCGGACGCCGACTCCCCATAATCCACGACGAT
>CAZRRG010000128.1:0-4671 GCA_964602455.1 uncultured Eubacteriales bacterium
CCCGCCCACGAGCAGGGATATGCTGGCTATCGCCGCCAAGAGGATAGTGAAGGTCTGGGTGATGGTTGAGACCGTATCTCGAAGCTGGGCCTGGCTGGACACCGAAACGGTATCGGACCTGCGGGCCCTGCTGTCAAAGACCGACCTTATGGCCGCGACGGCTGCATCCGTCTGGTCGAGGTCCCTGACCTGGGCGTAGAAGGCGCTCACGTACCTCGTGCCCACCAGCCTCTGAAGGGTGGTCACGGGAACCAGGACAACGTTATCCTGGTCGGAACCGAACGTCTCGCCCTTCTCTTCCATCACGCCAACCACCGTGAAGACCTGCCCCCGGACAGTCAGCGACTCTCCGATCGGGTTTACGCCGTCAAAGATCTCCTCCACGACGGTTTGACCCACGACACACACCTTGCGCCGCTGGTTCACGTCGGACTCGATCAGAAACCGCCCGAGAGCCGGCCCGAACGAGCGTATCTGCGGGAAATCCTCGGTCACTCCCTGGATCTGGACAGTCGCCGAGTTGGACTTGTAGGAGATCTCGGCCGAGATCTGTACCACAGGCATGACTGCGGAGAGCTCGTCAACCCGGCCAAGCAGGTAGTCTGCGTCCTCTACCTCAAACCGGGAGGCGCCTCTGGGGGTGATGATGATGAGGTTGGTCCCCATGCTGTCTATCTGGTCCGATACCATCCGCTGAGCCCCCTGTCCCGCGGAGACAAGCGCGATGACCGCCGCGACACCGATGATGATGCCGAGCATGGTGAGGACGGTCCTCATGCGGTTGGCCGCGAGGGCCCGGAGAGACATCATGAAGCTCTCAGTTATCTTCACGCCTTCACCCCCATCGCTAGCGCGGCATGGGAGTCGTCGGGGTGCCGGTAACAGGTACTCCGAACCCCCTGAAGTTACCAAAGCCGCCGGTGGAAGTGTTGCCTGGAAGGACGGTGTCTCCCTCGTCCAGTCCCGAGACAACCTCGGCGTATAGGTCCCCTTGCACCCCTATCTTGATCCGTACTTGTTCAACCCGGCCGTTTACGAGTCGGTTCACGGAAGCCTGTCCCCCATCCCACCTAATGGCCTCCACCGGTATAGTCAGCACCTGGGTCTTCTGAGCAACCTGTATAGTGGCAGACGCAGACATCCCGATCCGGGGAGCATCGGACTCGAGCTCCACCGTCACCACATAGTTGGTGATACCCTGCTGCACCGTACCCTCCTGGGCGATCTTCTGGACTCTCCCGGTGAAGGTCTGGCCGGGCAGCGCGTCTATCTCCACCTCGGCCGCCTGGCCTACAGCGACGTTCACGATGTCCAACTCGTCCACGGGGATGGTGACGATTAGCGGGCTTACCTGGCCAATGGAGGCGACTGTTTCATTAGCGGCCACCTCGTCCCCCACCCGCACAGAGCAGCTCAGCACCTTGCCGTCGATGGGGCTCGTAACCGTGAGTTTTGAGAGGGCCTCCATCTTGTCCTTGTACGCGAGCCTTGCCGATTCGACTTTCAGCGCCTGGGCGTCGATGGTGTTCTGGAATGACGCCAGCGTCTGGCGAGCGCTCTCAAGGGCGGTCTTGGCCTGGTCTCGCGCTACTATGAGGGAGTTGTTTTCCAGAGCCACAAGCGTTTGACCCTTAGACACAGTAGAACCCTCAGCGGCGCCAATGGATACCACGGTCCCGTCTACTTCGGCCTTGACTTCCTTACGGGAGAGGGCGCTGACGGTACCGGTCAGAGAATAGGTGTTGCCGTCATCATCCGTGTAGTTGACGTTCACCGTCATCCCTGCCCTGAGATCGCGAGCGGGATTCGGCACAGTGATGGTGGCGGGAAACTCAATGCCTTTGGAGCCCTGCGTACCTTCCTTACCTATGGACGTGAGTATGCCGCCCATGAGCGGGAGATCCCCTCCGGGCGCAACCGAAACCGACGCGCCCGTGCGAAACCTTGTGACGTCGGCCTGCTTTATCTTGATCTCTATGGTGAACGCGCTGGTGTCGGCAACTGTCGCCACGGTCTGTCCGGCTTTCACGCTGTCGCCAACGCCAACGGCTATGTCCCATACCTCGCCGGTGATGGGCGATACCACGTCGAGCGACGCGACCCGGTTTTCAGCCTGCTCGAGACTTGTCTCGGCGGACCGCACGTCAAGCTCGGCCTTCGCCTTTCCACCTGCTGGTCCGGTGAGTTCTTCCAGGGCCTTTTCGGCAAGCGCTAGGTCGAGCCTGGCCTGATCTGCCTGGTAAGTCACCGAGTCGTTCGTAAGGTACATTATGGGGCTGCCCTTCTTGACGATGTCCCCCTCGCTCACAGCGATTGAGGAGACGGTGCCCGAGACTCCAGGCTGGACGTTCTTCTTCAGGTTCGCCTGCACCGTGCCCTTTCCGCTGATGGCCACTTCCAGATCGCGGCGCGTTACTGTAGCCTGCGCCATGCTGGGGAGTCGATTCTGCGCCGCTGCCCTCACGGCGGCACGCCTGCGGACGATTCCATACCCGAAAAAGCCTCCCACGCAGACCAAAGCGATAATTACTATCCAAGTGGCTGTCTTCTTCATAACGTTCCCCCTCAACACAAGCACAGCACCTATTCTACTATGGCTTTACGCATGCTGCTGAATGAGGGACGGGCCATTTCTTTAACCCTTTGTTAATCCTAGTTCAACGCTTATCGCTGCCACCCGAAGGCGGCGAAAACCAACGGAGCGCCAAACGATGCCCAGAGGCCCGCGATGGCGTAGCGGGCGATGTCAGCCGCGGCTGTCTCCGGAAACACAAGTTTGAGACCGAACCGGATCGCGAGGAGTACTCCGAGCCCTAGCACTACTTTTAGCACGTTGACCGGCAGCGATGCGCGCTCATCCCACTCCAAGTAGCGTTCCTCCAGGAGGCGTCCAACAGGAAATCCAATCATGAACCCGATCACTATGAGGGCGTCGTGTTCCCTGTAGCAGAAGTACATCCCCGCGGGGACGATAAGAGTGCACGCGAGCCTCACGGCAAACGGCACCTGGAGGTTTGCCCAGACGGCGCATGCGCCGTTGTAGAGAGCAAGCAGGATGACACCGAGTACGAAGCCACCAAGGATATCCTTGGGCCAGTGGAGGTTCATGTACACCCGGGATATGGAGACCAGGGCGATGAGCACGGTCGCGACGAACCACACCCACTTCCTCTTAGCTTCTAGCGCCAGCTGGCCCCAGAACACTGTGCTGCTCTCGGCGTGCCCGCTGGGGAACGAGTAACCTGGCCCCGTCTCAGGGTGTAGGACCTCGGCCCCCGGCGAAGGTTGGGGCCGCGGGGCACGGATGGCCGCCTTGAGCGCGTTCTTGGTCCACTCGCCGAGCAGGAACACCAGCGCCATGCGGTATCCGGCCTTCTTGTTCCATGTCCAATACAAGATGGGCAGAACAGCTATGAAGAACCACTCGGTGCCAAACAAAGTTATGTAGTAGAAGAACGCGTCAAGCGCCGGAGATCTGAATCTCTGGAGAAGGACAGCCCATTCGTTTACCATCAGGAGTCCTCCTCCGTTTACCGGCTGTTCTCTGACAGGCCGACTTGGTTCACCGGCGTCACAGCCCTTCCCCGCAGTAGGTACTCCCGGATGTTCTCGGCCGCAAGTGACGCCATCCTGGTGCGGGTCGCCACCGAGGCGCTCCCAATATGCGGGAGGAGCACCACATTGTCCAGCCCGCGGAGGGGACTGTCCATAGGCAGCGGCTCCCGCTCGAACACGTCGAGACCGGCCGCCCAGATCTTCCTCTCAGCAAGCGCCCGGTAGAGCGCGGCCTCGTCCACTACCGGCCCACGGGCAGTGTTGACCAGGACGGCAGTAGGCTTCATGAGCCCCAGTTCCCGCTCGCCTATCAGGTGGAATGTCTCCTTTGTGAGCGGTAGGTGCACCGATACGAAGTCGGAGTCCCGCAGGAGACTATCCAGGTCGCGGTACTCAGCCCCGGTCCGGGCTTCCGCGTCTTCGCTGCGGCTTCTCGAGTAGTACAAGATGCGCATGCCGAACCCTCTCGCCCTCCGAGCCACAGCTTCACCAATGCGCCCTAACCCCACAATGCCCAGCGTGGACCCGTGGACATCCTGGCCTGTCAGAAACATGGGAGACCATGCCCGCCAGCGGTCCTCGGCTACAACACGCATCGCTTCTGGGAGCCTCCGAGCGGCTGCGAGGAGAAGCGCAAAAGCGAGGTCGGCGGTGGACTCGGTCAGCACCCCGGGAGTGTTGGTCACAACTACGCCTCGCTCGGTGCAAGCCGCCACGTCTACGTTGTCGAATCCCACCGCCATGTTTGCCACGATTCTCAGTCTGGGGGCGGCAGCCAACAGCTCCCGGTCCACCTTCTCGGTCAGGAGGCACAGGAGTGCGTCCGCCTGTGACGCCTCTCGGAGAAGCGCATCTCTCGGGATAGGGTTGTCGGCGTCGGGCCACATCCCCACGTCGAAGTGGGGACGGAGCACGTCTGTAGCCTCACCGGGAAGGTTCCTCGTCACAAACACCGAAAGCTTCGTCATGGCTCTGCCACCGCCTTAGCAGGTTTTGTACTATGAGCGGCCATCCTCACCACTGTAACCCCGGCAAGGATGACCGCGGCTCCAACGAACTTCTGCATGTTCCACTTTTCACCCAGGATGAAGTAGGCGAACACCCCGGTCCAGACCG
>CAZRRG010000129.1:0-4614 GCA_964602455.1 uncultured Eubacteriales bacterium
CTTAATGTGTCTTGGACTATGCGGGGTGTTGTTACCCGAACGGATGTCGCCGGTACTAGATAGCAGCGCACTGGAACTCCACGACCTGGGGCTTAGTATCAGCGTCCCCCTTAAGGGTCTCGAGCTTCCGGCAGTCCGCCCGCTGTTCGGCATCGTCTTCGCTATGAGCCTTGCGGGACTGATCTTGGCGATCATCATCGGCAACAATCTCATGGGAATCCTCAGGACCGCCTCCTGTGGGACTCCGTTTGCCACTGAGAATGCATCCAGAGTACGGGGCATGGGCTTCGCGATCCTCGGTTGGGCCGCCCTCAGAATCTCGATTCAGGCGGCGTTCGGTACCTTTCTCTTGAACCACCTAGCATGGCCAGGCGTGGATCTGAGCGTGAAGGTTAATCTGGCCGGAGAAACCATCTTGTTCGGCCTGCTCGTGCTGATCCTCGCGGAAGTCTTCCGGTATGGCGTTGGGCTGCAAGACCAGCATGATCCGACGGTCTAGTGAGTGATAGGAGAAGGAGGATCCATGATGAATGCCGGGAAGGGTTCGGTTCTGTCGGTTTTCAAGGCACTCGTGTGGGTCGCATGGCTAGGTACGCTCCTGGTGACTCTCTACCTTGCTGTCGGGGTCATATTCGGATCTCTCGACGCCCGCGTGGTCAGCCCGTGGATAGGAGCCAAGCCGTGGGACACAGGGCTTGCAATAGGCATATCGCCCGAGACTCTCGCCCCTGATCAGTGGCGATCCTTCTGCTTCACCGTGGGAACCTGGAACGTAGCGGGTGCAGCCTCTGCGCTGTTTGCCGTAGATCAGGTGCGAAAGATCATGGGTAGCGACATGACAAGAAGCCCCTTCACCTCCCATAACATGCGGCGCGTGAGGATCGCCGGAGTTGCGGTGATGTGCGGCGCCGTGGCCAAGGCGCTCCGCGATACTGCATTTGGGCGTTTCGTTGAAGCAAACGTGAAGATCGACGGCGCTCTGGTGGGGTACGTGTCAGATCTGGGCCTCTCCACCGCGTTCCTCGGTCTCATGATCCTCGCGGTAGCCGAAGTCATGCGTCACGGTGTTATGCTGCAGGAAGAACAGGACCTGACGGTCTAGGAGGATAGAGATGCCGATCATCGTGCGGCTCGACCGCGTCATGGTAGAACAGAAGATCAGTCTCACCGATCTCGCAGATAGAGTCGGGATCACGCTGGCCAATCTATCCATTCTGAAGACAGGAAAAGCGAAAGCCGTCAGGTTCTCAACCCTTGAGGCCATCTGCAGAGAACTGAAGTGTCAGCCCGGCGACATTCTGGAGTACGTCCCAGGCCCGCTGGACGAGTCTGAGTCCTAGTCCAACATCTGGTTCGGCATCCAAACACCTGACGCAAAGTGACCATTCGGTACTCGAACTACTGCCGAAAGGTGGCCATTCGTCCCCCGAAATACTGATGAAGGTTACCATTCGGAGCTCGAACTACTGACGAAAGGTGATCATACGGCACCCGAACTACTGATGAAAGGTGACCATTCGATACCCGAACTACTGCCGAAAAGTAACCGGTGGGACCGTACTAGGCTTCGGCTTTCACGGCTTCACAGCCACCTTCAACGCCGCCCCGGCCTTCAGCATATCGAAGCCGTCCTTGATGCGGTCCAGAGAGACCGACCGGTTGACGATGGCATCGCCGTCTATCCGGCCACGGACCAGGAGGTCCAGCGCCAGATCCCACTGCCTCTTCACCGAGCTCCTCGAGCCAAGAACCGTGAGCTCATGGTAGTGGATGAGGTTGGTGTTCAAGGTCGCCGTCGGCGCGCTCTCGGGCAGGCCTGAGAACATCAGGACCTGACCGCGCCTGGCCGCCATCTCCAACGCTTGTACCTGGGCTGATGCCGAGACGCAAGCGACGATAACGACATCCGCTCCCGCTCCGCCGTAGATGTCCCGCACAGCGGCCACAGGATCGGACGTCTTTCCGTTCACAAGGTGGTCGGCCCCGAACGCCTTCATCGCAGAGAGCCTGTCGTCCGACAGGTCCACCATTGTGACGGATGCCGCTCCCCGCATTTTGGCCAATAGCAGGTGAAGCGCGCCGATGGGACCGGAACCGATGATGGCGACGGTGGTCCCCAGCTCGAAGTCCAGCTTCTCATTTCCGTTAATCACGCAGGCCAGGGGCTCAATGAGGGTCGCTGCCTCGGGGGTTAGGGATTCGGGGACCTTGAGCACAAATCCGCCGCTCACCGCGGAGGCCAGGATTGGGCGCAACTCGGCGAACCCGCCTTGCGCTCTCCCGCCTACTCTTCCCCTGCTCAGACACAGGTTGTTGGCGCCACGAACGCAGAAGCGGCACACACCGCAGGTAACGGGACAATCAGCGACCCGGTCGCCGACCTTGAACCCGGTTACTCCTTCTCCTACTTCGATAACCCGGCCCACCGATTCGTGGCCGATGATCTCGCCCTTGTGCTTGGAGCCATGGTCAAAGGACCTGAGGTCGGTCCCGCATATAGCGCAGGCCTCCACCCTGGTTAGCAGTCCCCCCGGCGGACAGACGGGATCCGGAGTCTCCCTGACCTCGATCCTGCCGGGACCTTCAAAAAACGCTGCCTTCATAGACCCTCAGCCCCCTTGTACCTCGCCTTCGACCATCGCGAAGAGCACATCAAAGGACTCATCAAGCACAACGATGTCGGCGTCCTTATCCTCCGCTAGCGTGCCCTTTCGCTCCCACACCCCGGCAACCTTGGCCGGATTCACTGTCGCCATCCGGAGCGCCGTCTCAAAGGGGACTCCCAAGCGCTCAACAAGAACCCTGAGCCCATCTTTGAGCATCAAAGTGCTTCCGGCGAGGGTACCGTTGGAGAGCAGGCACCGTCCGCTCTCCTCCAGGGTGATCTCCTGGCCCAGGAACTCGTACCTGCCCGGAGCGAGTCCCGCCATCGGTAATGCATCGCTCACAAGGCAGACGCGGTCCACTCCCTTGGCGCGAATTAGCAGGCGCATCGCGGCCTCGTGGACGTGGATGCCGTCGGCGATCAGCTCGCAGTAAGCATCATCGTAAGTGAGGGCAGCGCCCACCGGCCCCGGCTCACGGTGGTGGAATCCCCGCATGGCGTTAAAGGTATGGGTCACAGCGGTCGCGCCCGCACGAAAGCCGGCGATCATCTGGTCATAGGTTGCGTCGGTGTGGCCTAGCGATACCGTGACTCCTGACTGCACGAGGTAATCGATAACCTGAGTGGCACCATCGAGTTCAGGAGCCAGCGTGACGTGCCCGATGATACCCTCCCCCATCTCCACCCACCTCTTGATGAGCCGGAGGTCGGGCGGCAGGAGACAATCCCGCGGTATGGCTCCGTTGCGAGCGGGGTTGAGGAAGGGGCCTTCCAGGTGCAGACCGAGGAACTTGGCGCCCCTTGGCTGGCTTGGCCTGCTCGACTGGCCTGACTTGCTAGACTGGCCCGGTTTGACAGGCGAGCCGTCTACGCCAGGCAGCGGACCCCTTCGGAGCAGCAAGTCCCGCACCTTGGATATCGTCGACTCCATTGCCGGAACCGGCGCAGCACCCACTGTGGGCTGGAACGCAGTGACCCCGTTTTGGGCCAGGGCCCTGGCCATCTCGGGAAGGGGGGCATCGGCTTCATGCCCCCCGGCCCCGTGGATGTGCAGATCTATGAGCCCAGGGATGACCCGGGTCGGACCGAAGTCCAGTATCTCGCCCAGATCCTCGTCAGCGGGATCCGGCTCCCCTTCGTTCACCGACTCGATGCTGCTTCCCACGACCGTGACGTAGCCGCGGAAGGGCTCGCCCTCCCCTGTATACAGCCGGTCGCTAGCAATGGTTAGGACTCTCACCGTCGTCTCAGGACCTGGCCGGCAATCCTGCCCGTGTGCTTGCCGCTGTCCACAACCAGGGCCCCGTTGACCCAGACCTTCTCGATGCCCTTCGGGTACTGCAGCGGCGCCTCGAAGGTGGCAGTGTCAGTGATGGTATCGGGATCGAACAGGACGAGGTCGGCCTTCATGCCCGGACGGACCAATCCCCTATCCCAAAGCCGCAGTCTCCACGCCGGTAGCCCGGTCATCTTGTAGACGGCTCGCTCCAGCGGGAACACCTGCTCGTCTCTGCAGTAGTGGCCCAGCACTCTGGCGAACGTGCCGAAGGTGCGGGGATGAGGATGCCCCTTGGCAAGAGGTCCGTCGATCGCCATGCACGAGGAATCGGAGCCAATCATGACGACAGGATGCGCCATGACCATCTTCACATCTTCCTCGCACATTCCGAACCTTGCCTGGCCTACCTCCAGTTCCTCCTCTATGAGCAGCCTCCACGCTGCCTCGACCTCGGGGATGCCCCAGATCGCGGCAATCTCCGGTATCCTCTTGCCCTGCGCAAACGAGTTCTTCTGAGACTTCACGCCGGTGATGAGGTAGCGGGACCAACCTCCGCCCTCCATGTTCTTGGACACGGTTTCCTTGAGGCCCTTGGATACCTCCGGGTCCTTCAGCCTGGCCAGGAGGGCTTTGGGCCCGCCTTCATGAGCCCAACCGGGGATGATAGACGTTAGGCTGGTTGCCGACGCGATGTAGGGGTACTGGTCGCAGGTGACGTCCACTCCCTCTT
>CAZRRG010000130.1:0-4608 GCA_964602455.1 uncultured Eubacteriales bacterium
CCTAACCTCTCCGTGTACGTGAGAGATATCACGATACCGGATGCGCTGGCGCTCAAGGCCCGGATCGCCAGGAGCCCCGGTGTCCTGGACGTGCTGTGGCTCGACGATGTCGTGGACATCTACAGGCCGCTCGAGATGTCGGATGCCGCAACGGTAGAAGCCTGGTACAAGGACGGCGGCGCGCTGTTCTCGGTGGCGATGAGCGAAGAGAACATCGTCGAGAACATCGATACCCTGAGGGAACTGGTCGGCGAGGACGGCGTCCTCGTCGGTGACGCCGCCAACCGAGCGCTCACGCAGGTCTCGGCGACGGCAGAGGTCACCCGGATCGTCATGTTTGTGGTACCTCTGGTGCTCTTCATCCTCCTCCTCACCAGCGGCTCCTGGTACGAGCCGGTGCTGTTCATGGCGGCTATCGGTGTGGCCATCCTCATTAACGAGGGCACGAATCTCCTGCTCGGGGAGGTCTCCTTCGTGACAAGGTCGGTGGCGGCGGTGATGCAGATGGCCGTGTCCATGGACTACGCCGTCTTCCTTCTCCACAGGTTCAACCGCTTCCGGCGTGAGGGGATGCCCACCCAGGAAGCCATGTCCGAGGCGATGGTCCAGGCCGCGTCCTCCATCGCCGCGAGTTGTGTTACGACAGTCATCGGGTTCGCGGCTCTGGTCCTGATGCGGTTCAGGATTGGACCGGATATGGGCATCGTGCTGGCCAAAGGAGTCGCCCTGAGTTTTGTCAGTGTCATGGTCTTCCTGCCGGCCCTCACGATGGCGACCGCCAGACTCATCGACCGCACCCAGCACAGGTCGCTCCTGCCTTCGTTTGAGGGATTTGGACGGTTCGTGCTCCGCGTCTGCGTGCCCCTGGCGGTGGTTGCCCTTATCGCCATCACGCCGGCGTACCTCGGACAGAAGAACTGCCAGTTCATCTACGGTTCGTCGGGGATCAACGCTCCGGACTCCCAAGCCCAGAAGGATGCGGATAGAATCCGCGAGGTCTTCGGCCAGTCCGTCCAGCTGGCCCTGCTCGTGCCGGATAACGATATCGTGCGGGAAGCCCAGTTGAGCGACGCTTTGGAGGATATCGACGCGGTCACCTCGGTCGTATCCTACGCCAACATGGTCGGCATCCAGACTCCGACCGAGTTTCTGGCTGCTCACCAGCTGTCGACGTTCCGGTCGGGCGGATACAGCCGGTTGCTCCTCTACGTGGACACGTCCGAAGAGGGGGATGACGCCTTCGCTGCCGTGGATGCCATCAAGGACACCGCGGAGCAGTACTACCCCGGCGCCTACCATCTGCTGGGCCTCAGCGCCGTGAACTACGACTTGAGGGAGACAATCGTAAAGGATAACCGCGTCGTGACCATCGCCGTCATCGGCGCCATAGCGGTCACGCTGCTGGTGGCGTTTCGCTCGCTCTCGATACCGCTCATCTTGCTCCTCACCATACAGGGCGCGACCTGGATAAACCTGAGCGTCCCGTACTTCACCGGAGTCACGCTGAACTACGTGGGATACCAGATTGTCAGCTCGGTGCAGCTGGGAGCGACAGTGGACTACGGCATCCTGTTCGTGAAGCACTACCTGGACAACAGGAGGACGCTGGACAAAAAGGCCGCGGTCCAGAGAAGCATCGCCCAGACGTCGGCATCCATCCTGACGCCTGCGAGCATCCTGGTGACGGCGGGTCTCATGCTCGGCGTGATCTCCAGCAACGGGATCATCAGCCAGCTGGGCGCCATCTTGGGAAGGGGAGCTGCTCTATCGACCGCCATGGTGCTGCTGGTCCTGCCGGGGCTGCTCCTGATGTTCGACGGCGTCATCGGGAAGACCACTTTGAACGGGTCAAGCAAGGAGGGTCAAACCCTATGAAGATGATAAGGAAGGCTTTGACGAAGAAAGCGCTGGCTTTGATCCTGGCGGCATCGTTCCTGTTTGTGTCGCAGGGGATGGCGTTGGCGCAGGGGACCGCCTCATCCCTAACCAAGGCGCCGGTCAAGGATGAGACCGTCTACGCCAAGCTGAACCCCGATGGCACCGTGAGCAGCATCTATGTTGTGAACAGTTTCGAACTCGCGGAGCCGGCTTCGTTCGCGGATTACGGCGATTACAAGGAAGTGCGGAATCTCACGACGTCGGACGCCCTTGCGGTGACCGACGGCGCAGTCGAGATAGACGCCCCAAAGGGACGGTTCTACTACCAGGGGACGGTGGACTCCATCCCCCTGCCCTGGAACATAGCGATCGGTTACTCTCTTGACGGCCAGGCGGTGACGGCGGAGGAAGTCGCAGGGAAGTCGGGCCGTCTCGTGATCTCGCTCGACATGAAGGACGGTACTCAGTCCGCATCCCAGACCACATCCCATGCCGGGTCGCAGTCTGCACCTAAGTCCGGGACCGATGTAGAGTCCGGGTCCGCATCCTGGGCGTTCGCGGAGAACTACATGCTCCAGGCCGTCCTCACCCTGGATGCCGCTCACTGCACAGGTGTGAAGGCCGAGGGCGCCACCATCGTTACCGCGGGCAAGAACCAGGTTGTCACGTTTGTGAAGATCCCGGGCGTCGACGGCAGGTACAGCGTGTCCATGGATGTCTCCGACTTCAGGATGGACGGCATCCAGATAACCGGCATCCCATTCTCAATGGGGTTTGACCTGCCCGCTCTCGACGAACTCACTGGTTCGTTTGCCGAACTCCAGGCGGGTATCGGACAACTGGTCAGCGGAGCCGCCGAGCTTGCCGGAGGCTCCAATGCCCTTCGGGACGCATACGACCGTTTGCAGCAGGGCCTCGTCGAGGTGCAGACCGGGCTCAAGGGACTGTCGGACGGCATATCCCAGCTCGCGGCGAACGGGGCAAGCCTGAGGGCCGGCTCGCGGCAGGTTCTCGATGCTCTGACCTTCATGCAGTCCAACCTCACGACCTACGCGGCCGCGATCAACGGTCTAGGCGAGTTGGCGCAGGGTTCGGCCGCTGTCCTTGAGGGACTCAAACAGGTGTCGGGCGGACTTGATGCTCTGAGTGGGAGCTTTGCGCAGGCGGATAGCGGTTTGCGCCAGCAGACGGGCGGCGCCTACTCGAGCCTGAAGCAGGCCAACGAGGCCACCATCGCCTCCTTGAACCAGCAGATCCAGGCTCTCATGGCCGACCCGGTCGCCAACGCGGAGCAGATCCGGCAGCTGTCCACGATCGTGGGACTCCTGACCGCCAACAACCAGCTTATCGCCGGGCTCAGGATCGGGATAGACGGTGACGGATCGGCTGCAAATCCCGGCCTCGCGCGGGGGGCGGCGGCGTTGGCGACTCAGTACGCGAAACTCGACGCGGCCATACAGCAGATGCCCACGATGCTGGCCGAGATGTCCGGCGGCCTGGCGCAGCTGAAGAGCGGGGTGGACCAGATGGTTGCCAGTTACCAGGCGTTTGACGGCGGCCTTGAGCAGTACATCGCCGGGATCGCGACCATCAACGAAGGGATGCAGGCCCTGTCCAATGGATACGACAGCCTGGTCGCGGGCAGCAAGGAACTCCAGTCTGGCTTGGCGGGGCTAAGCCAAGGTATGAACGCCTACGCAAGCGGGACCCAGGCCATGCGTGACGGGCTCACGGACGCCGGTCTCGACAAGGTGAACGACCTGCTGGAGACCCTGACGTTCGACGGCGGAGAGGCTCGATCGTTCGTCTCGAGCAAGAACAAGAACGTAGGCTCGGTGCAATTCATCATGATGACCGACGGGATAAAGGCGGAGGAGCCACCTATGGAGGTTAAGCCGCAGCCGGTGTCAAAGACCTTCTGGCAGCGGTTGATGGACCTGTTTAAGAGGTAGCTCGGCTGGAGGTAGCTCAACAGGAGATAGTTTGACAGGCGGCAACTCGATATGAGGTAGCTCGATAGGAGGTAGCCTGACAGGCGGTAACTCGATATGAGGCAGCTCAACAGGAGGTAGCTCGCGATGAAGCGATTCCCTGAGTCGGATGACCTGCACGAGCAGGACGTATGGTTGATGGCACGCCGGCTGGCGCTGCTCTACTACCACATGGCCACCGCAATCATCGAGCGTCTGGGTGAGGAAGAGGGCAAGCGGTTGATCGAGAAGGCCATCCTGGATTACGGGAACGCCTGCGGGCAGCGGGTCCGTGAGGGCGTCCTTGAGCAGGGCTTGGACCCGGTCCTTGAGAACTACGGGAAGGTCCCCGACCTGCCATCCAAAGGATGGAGAAGCGAGAAGGTAGTGGTTGACGGCGCGGAGAAGCGCGCGACGACCTTCTGCCCGCTAGCGGCTACTTGGAAGGCACTGGGCGCAGAGCAGTTGGGCAGGCTGTACTGCCTCGTGGATGTCGCCAAGTACGGCGCGTACTCGAAGGACCTTGAGGCCGTACACGCCAAGAACGTGCTGGACGGCGACCCCGTCTGCGTCATCGACTTTGTTAAGGGCGGTGGCACCTCAAACTGAGCGTCCGGCCCGCCACCGTGCACCGAAACAGAGCATCCCATCCGCGACCTTGCACTCAAATGAAGCACGGTTTGGGCCAACGGACCTCGGCTGACTCGCGGCATCCTCATCCCGTTCACCGGTGCCCCTCATCAGCAAGAGCCCGCCCACC
>CAZRRG010000131.1:0-4607 GCA_964602455.1 uncultured Eubacteriales bacterium
AGGACAGTCTTCCCCGCCAGGTACTCACTGATCTTCTTTGTGTCCAGTTTGACCTCTGGCCTGCCCAGAAGGTCCTCTATTTCTATCTCCCTCACCATGTTGAGCTCGAAGTTCCTGTTGGCAAGATCAAGAAGCCTCGGAAGGGCCCTGATCTTCACACGCAGGCCCTGGCAGGTCTCGATGATGGACCTCGTGACCTCAGACGGAGCGCTGGGCATGGCGATGATGACTTCTTCGACGCCGTACTCCTCGATCACCGAAGGGATGATGGACCGCGGCCCCAGCACCCTCGCGCCATAGATGATAGAGCCCTTCTTCGCCGGGTCGTCGTCGATGTACCCCACTATCTTCCGGGCGGGGGTTGAGGGCTTAGTAAGCTCCCGTCCCAGGATCGCGCCGGCATCGCCCGCGCCGATCACCAGCACACGGATGGCGGATTCCCGGTCGATCAGCCTCCGCGCTCTCTCGTAAAACCGCAAGCACAAACGCACGGAGAGCCGGATGCCCCCTGAGAGGATGAAACACAGGACAGCAGCGATTATCGGGATTGACCTGGGAAACGATCGGTTCACCCAATGGCGGGTAAGCGACCAGAAAGCGGCGCCCGATGCCGTAGAAGCGACGGCTGTCGCCAGCAGAGTCTCAATGCTGGCGTAGCGCAGGACGCCGGAGTACAGCCCGCACAGGCCGTACACAACGAGCGTCACGACCGTTAGGTAAGGCGCGACCCGAGCGTAATCATCAATGTAGTTCCGCGGGACAACGCCCTCAAAACGCAGGAAGAGCGCAGCCAGCGCCGCTACGTTGATTGATAGGCTATCCAGGATAATGAGAAACGGTCGCCGGAACCTGACGAAAGGCCTCATGACTGCCGCCCTTTCAACGCACGATCCCATCGACCCGTGTGAAGAACAGGTCGTCTTCTCCGGTCAGGAATGCCAAGCGCTCCATGGGGCACAGGTTGTCCATAGCGACGTTCATGATGGCCGGAACCAACCGGTGGTACTTGACCTCGATCCCGCTCCGCTTCCCCTCGGACACCGCCAGAGAGCTTGCCATTTCTCCCCACATCACGGTAGCTCCCATGGCCCTGCCGAGGCGGAACGCCGCCAACCCCAGGACCTTGTCGGCAAACGCGCAGGGCCCAGCATTCTGGCGCCTTCGCGCCATCTGCAGCGCAGGCCTAAGCCCCTTTCCCTTCTCGTGATCCAGCACTACCCCGTGCCGGACTATCGCAGTTCCCCAGCCGTCCATTATCTCTCTTCGGGCAATTTCAAGATCTCTTTCGATTGGTTTCGACAAGTTACGCTCCCATGATTCGGATCTGTGCCATGTGGAATTCATATTCGCCATCCGTAGCCAATCACCTCCGTGATCATTCTCGCTATCGCCATATTCTCTCTCACGCGCCTTCGGCGAAGACTCGAAATGTCGTATACTTGTTCGGGGGTCATGCGCAGGTGGAGGGTTGGCCGAAAGTCATAATCCTCATCGACGCCGACGCGTTCTTTGCGGCGGTCGAGGTCCGGGACCATCCGGAGTACCGGGGCAAACCCGTCATCGTTGGCGCCCGCCCGGGTTCCAGGGGCGTGGTCTCGACGTGCTCCTATGAGGCGCGCCGCTACGGAGTCCGCTCCGCGATGCCCATCTCCCAGGCTTACCGCCTATGTCCCGACGGGATCTACCTAACCCCCAACATGAAGAAGTACTCGGAAGCATCCCGGAAAGTGTTCGAGATCTGCGAGAACTACACACCGCTGGTGGAGCAGGTCTCAATAGACGAAGGATACTTGGATGTAACCCCTCTTTCCGGCGTTGAGATCGCTCAGAAGATCCGGGAACGGGTCCGCAAGGAAGTCGGCATAACTGTCACGGCAGGAGTATCCTACTGCCGCTACCTTGCCAAGATGGCGGCCGAGGAAGCCAAGCCCGACGGCCTTGGGGTTGTCCCGCCTGACAAGGCTCTGGAGTTCCTGGAGAACCTCCCGGCAGGCAAGCTCCCCGGAGTAGGGCCGAAGACCCTCAGGGTATTGGAGAGCCACGGCGTGAGGACAGTCGGAGACCTGCGCAGGATGCCTCCAGCATGGTTTGAGTCCACGCTGGGAAAGTACGGCGCAAGGCTGAAGGAGCTCTCCGAGGGCCGTGACTCTACGCCGATCGAGACATCCAGAATAGCCAAGTCGGTGAGCGAAGAGACCACGTTTGAGAGCGACCAGTCCGACCCCGAGGTCCTCTACGCCGTTCTGGCGCAGCTCTCCCAGGATGTAGGCTGGAGGCTGCGGCAGTACGGGCTTTGGTCCAAGACGATAGGAATCAAGGTGCGGTTCTCGGACTTCACTACGCTCTCCCGGGAGCGGACTCTCCCCTCTTACGTGAACGCGGATGCCGAGATCTACGCCTGCGCCAAGAGCCTTTTCGACCGGCTCGACCGCCCGCGTCCAGTGAGGCTGCTCGGTGTCAGCGCAGGAAGTCTTTCCGATAGAGCCGTGGGCCAACCCGGCCTGTTCGACGAGGAGGACAAGTCCTGGGAAGAGGTCTCCAAGGCTGTGGACAGGCTACGAAGCAAGTATGGAAAGAACCTGGTCAAACTGGGAGCGACACTCAGGAACAAATAGAGACCCCCGCGGAAAGCCAATACTAGTCTGCGGAGGGATGCTCGTGAGTAGAAACATCTGGACCAGGGCTCTGTGGGGCGGGCTCATCGGCACCATCGTGAAGGACGCCATCATGCTGGTTGGACGAAGCGCAGGCTGGATCCGGGTAAACTGGCTGGCCGCCATGGCGCGACTGTTCACCACCGCCGGCGTCTCTACCACCAGCAGCGGCATGATCCTGGGGTTCGTGATAGACCTCCTCCTGGGAGCGATCCTGGCCATAATCTTCGTCGGCATAATCCGCGCATTCCGTTCCCGGCACAACATTGTCGCCGGCCTTATCTACGGGCTGCTCCTGTGGCTAATCGCCGGGGCGGCGTTTGCGCCGTCAGGACTTGCCTCGGCACCCTGGACTCTGGGCACGGGCACCACGGTGGGTACGCTGATCGGCATGCTAGCGTACGGCCTCGTGCTGGGATGGATGGTCAGCGAGGATGTTGTGACCAGAACGGCGGGGTAGTAAGCGCCGACATCGAGAGGCAGAACATGAAGCTGCTCCCGAGGAACGAGAGAGTCGCGCACGCTGGATCGAGGAGCCCGCCGGCAGCCGACCGCAATGCGATAGCCGCGGCAGGGGCGGCAGCCAGCATCGCCGCGACGACCTTGAATGGGCCGGAACAGCGCCGGTAGATCATGAGATAGACGCCGGTCGCGGCCAGGTACGGGGTCAGCATCTGTCCGGGTGTGAACACGCCGGGAAGGCGCCACCTCACCAGAACGTCAACACACACTCCGGCGGCGACAATCGCCGCCAGCGCTATCGCGACCGCGCGAGACCGGACCCGGTCGAAGGACTGGTCTACGCCAAGGCGCTCTTTGAGGGGACGCAGGTACAAGATATGGCCGGTGACAGCCGCTACACCCATCGCCCACGGGCTGGAGATAACACGCCAAACCGCGGAGGATATTCCGGGGTTCAACCATCGAAAGGCCGGTCCCAGCGCGGCATTCAGAGCGCTCCGCTCGGGGCCCGCCACGTCCTCGACGAACACAAGGGTGAAGAAAGCCAGCACGAGCGCAGCCATTCCCCAAGCAAGAGACTTGGTCCCGAGAGACCTGACCTTCCTCAGGGCATCGCTGTATGTTGCCTTCCACGGGGGTGTCGGAGGCGCCTGGATATCAGGCTCGACGGAACCCTTCTTGCCGGATGGGATGACCTTGGGTAGCAGCCATGTTACGAGAATCAGGACCGCGGTCAGGCCAAGCGTCGTGAGTTCGAAGTTCCTGCCGAGATACACCTGGGCCCTCTCGCCCATGAAGTAGACCAGGGCTCCCTCAAGGAAGAACCTCGCGCTCCGCCCTATGGTGCATACAACCGTAAAGGTCGCGATCGGGACCCGGAAGATGCCTGCTCCGAAGGTAAAAACCTTGAACGGGATGGGTGTAAAGGCCGCAATTCCGATGGCCCACCCGCCGTACCTAACGAACAGGGTCTCGACCTGGCTGATCATCTCTTCCTTGAAGAAACGCCGCAGGACTGGCCTTCCGGCCTTCCTCCCGACAGCGTACCCGACGAGAGCGCCCAAGACGGACGCGGATGACGCAAGGAACGCGTACCACCAGGAAAGGCGCGGCGACATCATCGCCAGCGGAAGGAGTATGACATCCGGAGGTATCGGGAACACCGTGGATTCGGTGAATGCGACTATGAAGAGTCCCAGGGGACCGTAGGCCAGGAGGCTCTCGGCGCTCAGCAATTACCATCGCCCTTTCGGTGCATGGAGACTCGTTTCGACGCCGGGCGAGGTTAACCTTCAGCGTCCTGGACCCGAGGAGCAACAAAGAATCGGTAAGCAGGCCTGTAAGCCGGGTTCTGTCAAGAGTGGTCATCCATCTGGGACGGAGGTCACCCTCCGCCTCAAGCAGCCGTACCCGAGGACTCAGCGAGCCGCGTCATTGTCCTCCTATTTGGCCTTGCTCCGGGTGGGGTTTGCCTGGCCAGCCGGTCACCCG
>CAZRRG010000132.1:0-4517 GCA_964602455.1 uncultured Eubacteriales bacterium
AAGGTGTTCTGGTTCTCTGAGACGGTTATGGTGGACATCACCGCAGCAAACAGTATCGTGCTCACCTACCACAACTATCTCAAGCCGGCAGTGGCGGTCGACATCGTCCAAAACGGCAAGTACCTTCAGATCATACCTCTGGCGCTGGGACTCATGATGTACATGCGGTTCGTTCCCAAGTACTCATGGGTATCCCGCATACCGATGGGTTTCTGGGTCGGCGTCGGGGCGTCATATGTCCTTACCAGAAACCCGGCCACCTTCATCAGCCAGATAGCCGCGACCTTCATGCCGCTCAACACGATCAACAACATCGTCTTCGTTACCGGGGTCGTGGCGGTTATTGTGTACTTCTACTTCACGGTGCCCTTGAACAAGCAGCCGATGAGGGGTGCATCCATGCTGGGGCGGGCGTTCCTGCTGGTGGCTTTCGGAGCGACCTTTGGTTCTACAGTCATGAGCCGCGTCTCGGCTCTTCTGGGCAGGCTGCAATTCCTTCTCCAGGACTGGTTGAAGGTAGCCAAGGTCTAGGGGTCGTAAGAAGTGCCTAGAAGCCGAGCCCCAGGTGCGCGCAGGCCTGGGGCTAGGTTCAGGCAGACGCCACAGGGAGGTCTCTATATGAACGAAGTGTATCGCTGCGGGGCGCTCATCGACGGTAACGGAGGCGCTCCGGTCAAAGGCGCGTCGATATGGGTCGAGAAGGGCCGCATAGCCGCTGTGATGGGTCCCGGCGACGGGACTCCGGAAGGCGCGAAGGTCGTTGATCTGTCGCGGTACACGGTCATCCCCGGCCTCATCGACATGCACGTGCATGTGGACTACTGGTACAGCCACGCCAACCGTGCTGAGTACGAGGGCGAGGGAGGCGACGGCCTTGCCGCCTGCCTCGCGGCGCGAAACCTGCGCTCCACGTTGGAGAAGGGCGTGACCACCGTCCGCGACGTAGCCAGCGGGCTTGGACTGAAGATGCGCAGGGCAATCGAACTGGGATACGTTCCCGGCTCGCGGGTGTTCACGGCAGGGAAAGGCATCTGCATGACAGGCGGCCACGGGTCCGACGGCTACAAGATGTGCCGCATCGCCGATGGCCCCGAGGAGGTTCGCAAGGCGGTCCGGGAGCAGATCAGGGACGGCGCGGACCTCATCAAGATACTGACCAGCCACCGTTCCGAGACTCCCGAGTACCGCCAGGAGGAACTGGATGCAGGAGTGGATGAAGCCCACAGGCGCGGCTACCGCGTAGCGTGCCACGCCGCGATCATGCCCTCAAGCAAGATGGCGGTGCAGGCCGGAGTCGACACCCTCGAGCACGGCACCCACCTCACCGACGAGGTCCGGGAGATGATGGCAGAGCGGGGCACCTACCTCATCCCCACCATGATCGCATATCACTCCATGGCCAAAGCGGCTCGCAAGGCTATGGAGGACCCGGAGGGGGTAGGAGACTTCCGCCGGGGTACTCTGGCCCGGTACGCCGATTGGTGGATCCGGACGGACGACATGCTTGGGAGCCAGTTCCAGAAGGCCGCTGCCGCCGGCATCAAGATGGCGGTGGGCACAGACATCGTGATACCCGACGAAGAGTTTTCGCCGTACCACGACGAGATCGAGATGTTTGTGGGATTCGGGTACGGGGAGATGAACACCATCTGCGCCGCCACGCGGGTCGCGACCGAGGCCCTGGGGCAGTCGGACAATCTGGGGACCATCGAAAAGGGCAAGATCGCCGACTTCGTCGCGATTGAGGGAGACCCGCTGGCCGACATCCGGAACCTCAGGAACGTGCGAACGGTCGTGAAGGCAGGCAGAGTGGAAGTCCCGGCTCCCGTCCCTTACTACACCAACTGGGGCAATTAGGCTGCCCCGGCAGGAGAGGAGGCGCCGCCTTGCGGTTCGAGCGGATGATCACTGCGATTGACACTCACACTGGCGGAGAGCCGACCCGGAACGTGACCGGAGGACTGCCGCGCATATCTGGCGCCACTGCCAGCGAGAAGATGGTCTACCTCCGGGACCACATGGATTGGCTGCGGACGATGCTTATGCAAGAACCCCGGGGGCACAGCGTCATGTCGGGCGCGCTCCTGTTCGAGCCGTCGGACCCTAGGGCCGATTTCGGAGTGGTGTACATAGAGGCCGGGGGCTACCTGCCTATGTGCGGGCACGACACGATCGGGTGCTGCACCGCGCTGGTGGAAGCAGGCATGGTGCCCGTGACCGAGCCCATCACCCGCATAACCCTTGAGACCCCTGCCGGGCTTGTTGAGACAGAGGTACACGTCCAGGGCGGCGTCGCCAAGTCGGTGACCCTGACCAACATACCATCGTTCCTCTACAAGCAGGACGTGGCGGTGAAAGTGCCCGGGTTCGGTACCGTGACCATGGACATCGCGTACGGAGGCAACTTCTACGCAATATTGAAGGCCTCGGATTTCGGGCTCGAGATCGAGCCGAAAACCGCGGGCCAGCTGGTGCGCGTAGGACACGTCATACGGGATGCCGTGAACGAGCAGATCGAAGTAGTCCACCCGGAAAAACCCTTCATCAGAGGACTTACCCACGTGGAGTTCTACGGTCCTCCGAAGCACCCCGAGGCCCATTGCCAGAACGCTGTCCTGATTACCGGAGACGCGCTGGATAGGTCCCCGTGCGGGACAGGGACCTCGGCTAAGCTGGCGACCCTCTTCGCCAAGGGTCTTATAGGGCTGGACCAGGAGTTCATCCATGAGAGCATCATAGGAACCATCTTCAGCTCCAGGGTGATCGGTACGACGGAGGTCGCCGGATACACCGCGGTGATCCCGCAGATTACCGGCAGCGCCTACGTGACCGGCATCCACCAGTTCGTAGTGGATCCAGATGACCCGCTCAAGGCGGGTTTCCTATTAGGAGAGTAGCGACGCGGCAGAGTAGGGGGAGTACAGGTGAGGATCGCACAACACCCCATCCTGGGAGACCTGCCGGATAGGCGCTGGGTCTCCATCACTGTGGACGGCAAGCAGGTCCCGGCCAGGGAAGGAGAGACAATAGCCGCAGCCCTCTTCGCAGCCGGGATCCGGGTGAACAGGTACACGCAAAAACGCAAAGAGCCCCGCGGCCTCTTCTGCGGTATCGGACAATGCACCGACTGCGTCATGGTAGTGAACGGAGTACCCAACGTAAAGACCTGCGTGACGCCTGTATCGGATGGCATGACTGTGGAGACTCAGCACGGATTGGAGGCTCGGGCCCATGGCGACAGTGAACGCTGACGTATGCGTCGTGGGGGCCGGACCTGCGGGTCTTTCCGCATCCATTGAGGCCGCCCGGGCGGGGTTGGACGTGGTGCTTCTTGACAGCAACATGGACCCGGGAGGCCAGCTCCTAAAGCAGATCCACAAGTTCTTCGGGTCCAAGGAACACCGCGCCGGGACACGCGGCATCGACATAGCCCGCATCCTCTACAAGGAAGCGTTGGACGCAGGCGTCAAGGTGTGGCTGGATTCCTCCGCTTACGGGATCTTCTCCGGAAATGTGGTGGAAGTAGCCAGGGGCGTCCACGAGTCCCACGCGGGCAAAGGCCGGGCGTGGAAGGAGATCGTGAACGCGAAGAAGATTGTGCTTGCGGTCGGGGCGTCGGAGAACCCGGTGCAGTTCCAGGGATGGACCCTCCCCGGAGTCACGGGAGCCGGCGCCGCCCAGACCATGATCAACGTGGAGCGGGTCTTGCCCGGCAAGCGGGTTGTCATGGTGGGCTCAGGCAACGTGGGCCTCATAGTGAGCTACCAGCTCACGCAGGCAGGAGCCGAGGTC
The DNA here is from genome assembly GCA_964602455.1 of uncultured Eubacteriales bacterium. Lineage (GTDB taxonomy): Bacteria > Bacillota > Sulfobacillia > Fermentithermobacillales > Fermentithermobacillaceae > JBBDIP01. The sequence goes on from CAZRRG010000132.1 coordinate 3,793, forward strand.
GTGGCGATCGTGGAAGCCGCGCCGAGTGTCGGCGGGTACGCGGTCCACGCCGCAAAGGTGTTGCGGGCCGGCGTCCCCATACTCACTTCGCACACAGTGAAGGCAGCCAGAGGTGACGGCGAGGTCAGCCAGGTGGAGATCGCCCAAGTGGACTCCGCGTGGCAGCCCGTGCAGGGGACGGAGAGGACCCTGGACGCGGATACCGTGTGCGTGGCGACAGGCCTCAGGCCTTTCCTGAAGCTCGCCAGCCTGGCAGGGTGCGAGCTCGGTTTCGCCCCGGCGCTCGGGGGCTGGGTGCCAACCCACACCCGGGAGATGGAGAGCTCCGTGCCCGGTATCTACGTGGCCGGAGACCTCGCGGGGGTTGAGGAAGCCAGCACGGCCATGGAAGAGGGACGGGTGGCCGGGCTCTCCGTAGTCAAGTCACTGGGCGCCGGAGACCCGGGCAGGCTCGGTCAGGAGATCGACGAGGCGTGCGCGAGGCTGGACGCGCTCAGGATGGGTCCCTTCGGCGAGGCTCGCGCCAGAGCAAAGAAGTCCCTCACGACCGGAGGTGTCGCGGTATGAAGACCGGCCCGCGCGCCGTGATCGAGTGCCCGCAGGAGATACCGTGCAACCCGTGTGAAGGGGCATGTCCCAGGCACGCCATATCTGTAGGGCAGCCAATCACCAACATCCCCAGATTGGATGAGGAGAAGTGCACCGGGTGCGGCCTCTGCATCCCA
>CAZRRG010000133.1:0-4474 GCA_964602455.1 uncultured Eubacteriales bacterium
TGTAGCCGGACAAGGTAAAATCCCCACAAGTGGTCAAACATTTTCCCCACTTTCGGACAGAGTCGTCCCCACTTTAGGACAATAAAGAAGGCCTGCTCCAGGCTGAGTAGAAGGTTTCTGTGACCAGCAGGAAACCAACTCAGGGAGGAGCAAGCCATCTTGATTGGAGTTGAACTACTCGTGGAGATCCAATTCCTCGACCGCCAGGGCCTGAACAAGACCCAAATCGCTCGCCGCCTGGGCGTTGATCGAAAGACTGTGCGAAAATGCCTCGCCCAGGACATCAAGGACTTTGACAAGGACCGGGCCAAATGGCCTTCGGTGCTGGACCCCTACAAGCGCTACCTCCAATATCGTCTGGAGAAATGGCCGGAACTCACCGCGGCCAGGCTCTACCGCGAGTTGTGCACGCTTTCCTGCCCTGGAGGCGACGGCACCGAACTCTTGCCGCCGTCACCGTACGAGGGCTCCGAGCGAACAGTAAGGCGGTACGTGTGCTTGATCCGGCCCTCAGGGACCAGGGTGTACCACCCCATCGAGACCCTGCCGGGAGAGCAGGCGCAGGCGGACTGGGGACACTTCGGGTACATCGTGACCGATGACGTCCGCCGTCCCCTTTACGCTTTCTCTTTCGTGCTCAGTTACTCGCGGATCCGCTACGTTGAGTTTACCACGTCCCAGGACATGGTCACCTTTCTCACCTGCCTTAGGCACGCGCTGGAATACATAGGCGGTGTGCCCCAGACAGTGCTTTTCGACAACGCCAAGACCGTGGTGAGCGAAAGGGTGGGGTCGGTCATCCAGTTCAGCGAAGACCTTTTGAGGTTCGCTGCCAGGTACAGGTTCAGGCCGGAGGCCTGCTGGATGCAGGACCCCGAATCGAAGGGGAAAGTCGAAAACAGCATTGGATACCTACGCAGGGACTTCTTCTATGGCCGCCCCATCATCGATGTCGAGTCTTTAAACCGGGAAGCGCTGGAGTGGTGCGATGAGGTGGCCAACGAGAAGATCCACGAGGCTACGCGCGAAGTGCCGTCAGACCGGCTGGCCGAAGAAAGGAAGGCTCTTGCCGCCCTGCCCCAGGCGCCGGCGGATGTGTTCGGGAAGGTCACAAGACATGTAAGGAAGGACTGCACCTTTCCGTTTGAGACCAACCAGTACTCGGTCCCCGGCCACTGCGCCCGTAAGACAGTGACAGTGTTGGTCTACCCCAACAGGCTTGAGGTCTATGTCGGGGAGGAACGCGTGGCCGTGCATGAGAGGTGCCTCGAGAGGGGGCGCTTGGTCCTGGACGACCAGCACTACAAGGACCGCCCGCATGGGCTGCGCCAGAGGAAAGACTCGCTCCAGACTGACTTCGAAGGTATCGGCGATGTCGCGCCGGCTTACCTCAAGGGTCTGGCGCGCGCCAGGCAGGGTCACCTTAGGGACCAGGCGAAACAGATCCTTGCCCTCTGTGCGGAGCACGGTCGCGAAGCCGTCAACGAGGCCCTCGCCCGCGCAGACCACTTTGGCCAGTACAGTTACGCTGCCGTGAAGAGCATCCTCCAAAAGCAGGCCCAGGCCCCCGGGACTCTGCCGGCGGATCCGCGCGGACTGATTGAACCCCCGTACAAGGGTCCCAGTGTGACCGTCCAACGCCGCTCCCTTGATGACTACGCCAAACTCTCGGAGGTGGCCGGAGAGTGAATGCCATGGAGGATCTTGAAGGAGGGCTCAAACGCCTAAAACTGCGCAGGGTGCGGGAACTGCTGGAGTCGGACGCCGGGCGCGAAGGACTCGCCAGGTTCAAAGACCCCATCTCATTGGTGGCCTACCTTGTGAACGAAGAGGTGGCGGCAAGGGACGCGACGCAGAGGGACATCCGCCTGCGCGCGGCCAAGTTCCCCGGCCGCAAGACACTGGATGACTTCGACTTTGGGGCCCAACCCGCGGTAAACGAGGCCCGCGTGCGGATGCTGGCTAGCCTGGACTTCGTCCGGTCGGCCGAGAACGTGGTCTTCCTTGGGCCCAGCGGTGTGGGGAAAACACATCTGGCAGTGGCGCTGGGGTACGCGGCGGTCGAGGCCGGGCTCAATGCGCGCTTTACCACCGCTCAGGAACTTGCCGACAACCTGTACGCCTCGCTGGCGGACGGAAATCTCAAGCGCGAACTGGAGCGCTACGGCAAGTTCGACCTCCTGATCATCGACGAGTTGGGGTTCCTAAGCCTCGACAAAACTGCCTCCAACCACTTCTTTCAAGTTATTAACCAGGCCTACGAGCGCCAGGCGGTGATCGTGACCAGCAACCGGCCGTTCCAGGAGTGGTCGGGCGTGTTTCACGACTCAGTGATAGTCACGGCGATCCTGGACCGCCTGCTGCACCACGCCCACCTCTTCAACCTTAAGGGCGACAGCTACCGCCTGAAGGATCACCTAAAAAGGGACGGCAAGGAGGTGACGCCTCTGGCGTAATCAGGCATCAGAACGCAGTCTAAAAGTCAGGAAAGAGCAAAGGGGGTGGGGAAAAAGTTTGGCCGAAAGTGGGGAGAGCTAGATGACCGTTGACAGAGGGTGGCTGCCATCGAGTGGGACAGGCCCGAGATCCCCATTCAGACTCAAGCGGAACTCCTGAGCCTGAACCGGTCGAGCCTATACTACAAGCCGGCAGGCGTTAATGCGGAGGAAATCGCGCTAAAGCGCCGGATCGACGAAATCTACACAGAGCACCCTTTCTACGGGTCGCGGCGGATTGCCGCAGTACTAAAGCGCGAAGGATGCCCGGTCAACCGCAAGGCAGTGCAGCGTCACATGCGGGAGATGGGCATCGCCGGGGTCTGTCCGGGGCCCAACCTGAGCAAGCGGAATCATGAGCACCAAGTGTTTCCTTACCTGCTCAGGGACATTACAGTGGACCACGCCGACCAAATCTGGGGGACGGACATAACCTACATACGGCTCGTTCAGGGATGGATGTACCTGGTTGTCGTGATGGACTGGTACTCCCGCTACGTGGTGAGTTGGGAACTGGACCAGACGATGCAGACGCCTTTGGTACTGAAGGCTGTAAATCGGGGCCTCGCGCTGGCCAGGCCGGAGATCATCAACAGCGACCAGGGCAGCCAGTACACCAGCCCCCAGTACGTGGAGTTGCTTCAGGGCGCCGGGGTGAGGATCAGCATGGACGGGCGCGGTAGGGCGCACGACAACATCTTCACCGAGCGGCTGTGGAGGAGCGTGAAGTACGAGGAAGTGTACCTGAAGGAGTACCGTTCGCCGCGGGAGGCGCGGGAAGGGCTGAGGCGGTACTTCGAGTTCTACAACAACCGCCGCCCGCACCAGGCATTGGGATACAGGACACCTGCGGAGGTCTATCTGGAGCACAAGGGTGAGGAGATGATTGCTGGTAGCTGATGCCATAACTGGGATCCGGGGTTCGGGATCGGCTCCCGGAAAACAGTCAAGCGAGGCTCACGATCCCACCTTAAAATCTAAGAAATCGTGTCTTGACAAAGGGGTCCACCCCAAACTGCCCCTCCATCGCTGCATACTTAGAGGTCAATCAACGAACGGTGGAGAGGGACATCGAACGCCTCCGCGACCTTTTCGGCGCTCCCATTGAGTACGACCGCGTCAGACGAGGATATAGGTACACAGGACCCTTCGAACTCCCATCCGTCAAACTCAGGGAAGGTGAAGCCATAGCCCTGTTTCTTGGGCAAAGGCTCCTCATGCAGTGCAAAGGGACGCCGTTTGAACAGTTCGTTCAGCAGGCCATGGCTAAGATCAGGGTGATGCTACCGCAGAGTATCGAGGTTAACCTTGAGAGGGTTCTGGACTCAGTCTCATTCTACGTCGAGCCTCTTCGCGGCGAGGAGGTTGAGGTCGCCGAGCGCTGGCAGGCACTGACGCAGGCCATAGACGACCGAAGGACCATCGAAGTCAACTACTATACCGCGAGTAGGCAGGCGCTTTCACGAAGGAGGATCGACCCGTACCACCTCCGGCTGTTTGACGGCGCTTGGTACTGCATCGGGTACTGCCACGAGAGGCGCGAGGTGCGCACTTTTGCACTAGATAGGATGACCGGTCTACAGGTCACCGGCGACACCTTCACAGTGCCTGACGACATCTCCGTCGAGGAGTACCTAGCCGGCAGCCTTGGTATGGAGCGTGGCGTGCCGCGGAGGGTCGTCATCGAGTTTGACCCGAGCGAGGTGCCCTACATACGGGGGCGCAAGTGGCATCACAGCCAGACGCTAGAGGCGATGCCCGACGGGACGCTCAGGATGTCCCTCACTGTCGGCGGCCTCGGCGAGGTCATGCGTTGGGTGATGAGTGTGGGTAGCCACGCGTGGGTGGTGGAGCCGGAGGAGTTAAGGGAGAGGATTTCCGCGGAGATAGAGGTAGCTTGTGATAGATACCGTAGGCTCTAGCAGCCGGACGGTTGGCTTCGTTTCCCCAAAACGACGTGTGGCCCAACTTGAGTCCAT
>CAZRRG010000134.1:0-4435 GCA_964602455.1 uncultured Eubacteriales bacterium
CGGCTCCGGCGCCATCTGCGATGCAGTGGCAGCCGCTTCAGTCGCGGCGGACTCACGCGTCTTCTTTGAGCTGGCCATCAGAAACCCTCCTCACGGCTGGGTCTATCGCTGAAATCCTCGTGCACGTTGTAACGGTCGCAACTCGCGCAGAGGCTGCGACCCCGGCATCAAAAACAGCAATTCACCTTTCATCACGCTCTTGGCGCACTTCTGGTTTGGTAAGAGGCGCTTCGTCTGCAGGCGGCTCAGATTCAGTGACCGAGCAGCCCAGCGAGCCCTTGTACAGCGAAACGCGCAGCCGGGTGCCGGTAGGAGCATCCTCGTAAGTCCTCACGATCTTGCCATCGTTCTCCCTGCGCACAAGGCTGAAACCTCTGCCGAGCACCCTGAGAGGGCTCAGGGCGTCCAGCCTGGCAGCAGCCCTCGAGAGGTTCATCCGGCTCCTCTCAAGCAGGGATGCGGCCGCGTACTCCATGTCATCCCTCAGGCGGGCCAGAGTCTCCCTGGCCGAGACGAGGAACCAATCGGGCCTCTCAAGCGCCGGCCGCTGCCTGATGAGACTCAAGGTCTGGCGATAGCCGCCTATCATGGTAAGGACCTGGTTGCGCATATCTTCCTCAAAGCCGCGTACGAGGGCCTTGAGCTCGAAAGCATTAGGTACGACCATCTCTGCCGCCTGAGAAGGCGTAGCAGCCCTGGCATCCGCCACGAGGTCCGCGACGCTGACGTCCCGCTCGTGACCCACGGCTGATACCACCGGCACCGCCGAGGCGTAGATGGCGCGGGCAATGATCTCGTCGTTCCACACCCAGAGGTCTTCCTGGGATCCGCCTCCCCGCCCAACAATAATGACGTCTACCTCGGGCGTCTCGTTTAGGATGCGGATGCCACGCGCCACATCCTGCGCGGCGCCGTCACCCTGCACCTTTGCGTCAACCACGGCGAAACGGACTCCCGGGTAGCGACGCCTTCCGACGGAGATGATGTCCTTTATGGCCGCACCGCGAATGGACGTCACCAGGCCGATCACCCTGGGGAAAGACGGGAGCGGCCGCTTCCGCTCGACCGCGAACAACCCCTCTTTCTCCAGCTTAGCCTTCAGCTTCTCGAGGGCCGCCCACATGGCGCCCAGGCCTGACGGTTCCATGTAGTTGGCGTAAACCTGGTAGACTCCATCCCTCTCAAAGACGGATACGCTGCCGGCGACGATGACCTCGGCTCCATCGGTGGGGACGAAGGTAAGGCGCGCCGCATCGCTCCGCCACATGACGCACTTAACCGAACTGGATGCGTCCTTAAGCGTGAAGTAGAGGTGACCGCTCCCCTGGTAGCTGCGGATGTTGGCCAGCTCTCCCCGGACGACGACCGACTGCAAGAAGTCATCCTGGCGGAACATGCCCTTGATGTAGTTGTTCAGTTGGCTCACAGTGAGCGCGTTATCAGGCCGCAGCATGGAAGGGATCACCTCGCTCATTACGAAGATACCGGCCTTATTAGGGCCGGTATCTTGTTTCGAACAATGTCTGTATCTGTCCTTCTATCTAGCCCGGGACTTCTACCTGAGCCCAGGATCCCTGACTCCAGACGCCTGCCTAGGTCCAGACTTCGCGGTCGCCCCGGAGGTACTCGTCAATGTCCTTGGCCGCGGCCTTGCCCGCGCCCATGGCCAGGATGACGGTCGCTGAGCCGGTCACGGCGTCTCCGCCTGCCCAGACGCCCTTCCTGGTGGTCCGCCCGGTCTCAGTAGCGACAAGCCCGCCCCAGTCCTTTGTCTGCAGGCCGGGAGTTGTGCTGGAGATGATGGGATTCGGGCTGGTGCCAAGCGCCATGACCACGATGTCGCACTCTATGACGTACTCGGAACCGGGGATGGGTACCGGACGCCTGCGGCCCGACTTGTCGGGCTCGCCCAGTTCCATCTTCACGCACTCAAGGCCGGTCACCCAGCCCTTGTCGTCGCCGATAACCCGAATCGGGTTGGTGAGCAGGTGGAACTCGACGCCCTCTTCCTCGGCGTTCTCAAGTTCCTCGAGCCTGGCGGGCATTTCGGCGCGGCTGCGGCGGTAGACGATGAACGCCTTCTCGGCGCCAAGCCTTAGAGCGGAACGCACTGAGTCCATGGCCACGTTTCCTGCTCCGACCACGGCAACTCTCTTGCCCCTCTTGATGGGGGTGTCGAACTCGGGGAACTGGTATGCCTTCATGAGGTTGATCCTGGTGAGCCACTCGTTTGCCGAGTAGACGCCGTTTAGGTTCTCACCCGGGATGTGCATGAACATCGGAAGGCCCGCGCCCGAGGCGACGAACACTGCCTCAAACCCGTCCTCGAAGAGCTCGTCGATGGTGATGCTGCGGCCGACCACGACGTCGGTTTCGATCTTTACGCCCAACTGCTTCACGTAGTCGACTTCCCGCCTCACGACCTCTTTCGGAAGACGGAACTCGGGAATACCGTAGATGAGCACACCGCCGGCGGCGTGCAACGATTCGTATATGGTAACCTCATAGCCCAGTTTCGCGAGGTCGCCCGCGCAGGTAAGTCCCGCGGGTCCCGCTCCCACAACAGCAACCTTCTTACCGTTGCTCTGGGGCTTGACTACCTCGTTGGAGCCATGCTTGGCTCCCCAGTCGGCTGCGAACCGCTCCAAGCGGCCGATGGCGATCGGCTGCCCGGTCCGCGCGAGCACGCACTTGCTCTCGCACTGGTGCTCCTGGGGGCAAACGCGCCCGCATACCGCAGGAAGGCTGTTGGTTTCCTTAATGGTGTCGATGGCGGCCTGGTAGTTCTTCTCCCTGAGGTGCTTTATGAAGTTGGGGATCTTGACCGACACCGGGCATCCCGTCATGCATACCGGGTTCTTGCACTGCAAGCAGCGCATAGCCTCGGACAGAGCCATCTCTTCCGTGTACCCCTGGGCAACCTGCTCGAAGTTGGTCGCCCTGACCTTGGGGTCCTGCATGGGCATAGGTGTTCTCTCTTTGACGGGCATTACTGGTCACCTCCGCAATTGGCGCAGCGCTCGTTCGCGATCTTTTCTTCGTCCCTGTACATGCCGGCCCGGCGCCAGGCCTCCTGCCAATCGACTTCGTGACCATCAAACATGGGGCCGTCAACGCAGCAGAACTTCGTCTTTCCGCCGACTGTCACGCGGCAGGCTCCGCACATACCTGTGCCGTCGACCATGATCGGGTTCATGGAGACCCAGGTCTTGATGCCGAAGGGTTTGGTCGCGTCGCACACGGCGCGCATGGCCGGAATCGGGCCAATAGCGACGATCTCGTCGACCTTTAGGCCATCTTCAAGTAGTTTCACGATCTGTTGGGATATGAAGCCGTGGAATCCGCAGCTGCCATCATCGGTGCAGATGTAGACTTCATCAGAAGCTGCCCGCATCTGGTCCTCAAGGATGATGAGGTCCTTCGACCGAGCCCCAATTACCGATATGACCTTTACTCCGCGAGCGTGTAGTTCCTTGACCTTAGGCAGGCACGGTGCAACGCCGACGCCGCCGCCGGCGACAAGCACTGTTCCCTTCTCGGGAAGCTCCGCGGGAACGCCCAGCGGGCCCACCAGGTTGAGAATGGAGTCGCCGACCTCGAGCTCTCCAAGCAGCTTGGTGCTAAACCCAACTTCTTGGTACACCAAGGTGATGGTTCCCTTATCGCGGTCGTAGTCTGCGATGGTGAGAGGAATCCGCTCGCCCTGCTCTCTAACTCGCAGGATGATGAACTGCCCGGGCTGCGCTTTGGTAGCCACATAGGGGTTCTTGACTACGATCAGCTTGGTGACGGGGGTCAGGACCTGTTTCTCCAGAATCTCGTTCATCCGGCTATCCTCCAATCAGTCTTTGGACTACACCGTGGATCAATTGGCTTGTCCAAAGCAATAGCACATCAATTCTACTATTCCGCGGTCGTTTTGGCATGCCCAATTTCGCGAAAGATCGCCACAAGCACGCCGTTGACGAATCTCGGCGAAGCGTGAGTGGAGAACTCCTTGGCTAGCTCAAGCGCCTCATCGATTACGACCTCGTGGGGGGTCTTGGAGAGGAAGTGGGCTTCGGCCACTGCCAGGCGGAGTATGGAGAGGTCCACCCTGGGCATCCGGTTAAGAGGCCAGCCCTGTGACGCATCGGAGATCAAACGGTCGATTTCCCTGGCGTTTTCAACTGCCGCAGAGAAAAGCTCCCGTGCATAGTCGTAGCGGGCCTGTCCCTCGAAGTAGCCGTCGGCCACCTGGCGGAACGCGGCTTCCGGATCGTCCTTGGCTATGTCCCAGCAAAAAAGCGCCGACAGCGCCAAAATCCTGGCGTCGTGACGTCTCATTTCTCTAGTTGCGCTCAATGAAAATCGGGTCTCCCTGGAAGTTTCTCCTCCAGGAACTCCCGGAGGCCTTTACCTTCTTCATCGGTCCACTTGCCTATAGAATACCCAA
>CAZRRG010000135.1:0-4370 GCA_964602455.1 uncultured Eubacteriales bacterium
AGGTAGAGCTACGGAGCTCGGAAAGCCGGTCTTCTACATTCCTGGAAGGACCGAGATCAACACTGCCGGGGCGGCGCAGAACATCGCCGGTCTCGAGGTCCTATCACACGTTGCGAAGGTGACCGCCCGTTACGACACCGACATCAGAGTCGGTATCGCAGCGGCCAACGTGTACCCGATCGCCGAGGCAATTGTGCAGCAGTCTTACCTGGAAGAGGGCAAGGCCGACAGGGTCAAGCCCGAGATGGTGCAGTTCCTTTCGGCCGAGCAGTTTGCTTTCGCGGCGGCGGCCCTCTCGATTATGAACACTGAAAAGACAGCCTCGGTCATCATGGTCGGCGAGTTCCAGGCCGAGTCCATGATGCTGGCCGAAGGCGCGGCCCAGGTTGGCGCGGTGACCATCGCCGGAACCGCCCGTACGGCTCAGATCCCGTTCTTTGTTGCGGCGTGCGACTACACCCTGGTTGGCGAGGAAATCTTCGCCGGCGGGGCTTACCTCTCCAAGGACCCGGTCAAGATCGGCAACCTTGCCGCTCAGGACTGGGGCAAGCTCGCTGCTCTCATCATGATCATAGTGGGTTCCATGATGGCAACCACGGGCAGCAAGGCCATGGTTGAGTGGCTAAAGAAGTAGAAAGGGAGGTGTAAGCGGTGAAAAAAGAAGTCCCGATTGCTATAGGGTTCATAGTCGGAGTCCTCATCCTCATTGAATACTTCTTCAAGGGTACTGCTCCGGCTCTGGATACGTGGGCCACGAGGGCTCAGAACTGGGGAGTGATAATCTCCGCATTCGCGATGGGCCTCGCAGCAGTCAACCTTCTCATCATCCACGGCCGCAAGATCCGGTCTAAACACCCCGATGCCTGGATGTCGTGGATACTGTACTTCGGAATCTTCATAATGGTGGCCACGGGATTTGCCCCCAAAGGCTCCACACTGAACCAGGTCTTCACCTTTTTCTACGATGGGTTCAATCTGCCGCTTGGCACCGCCATGTTCTCGATCATGGTGTTCTTCATCGCGTCCGCGGCGCGCAGGGCGTTTAGGGCTCGCAACATCGACGCGGCGTTCCTTCTTGTATCCGGTCTTCTGGTGATGCTCGGCAACGCGCCGCTGATGAAGATGGTGTCGAACTTCTTCCCGACTGCCAGCACGTGGTTCATGAACTACGCCAACGTGGCAGGTAACCGCGCGATCATGATCGGCGCGGCTCTTGGAATGGTACTGACCGGCTTCCGGGTAATCCTCGGGATCGACCGGTCCTACTTCGGTGGAGAATAGGGGGTGACGAGGTGAACGTTATCAAATGGTTCGGAGATCTCGATAGGCGCTGGCTATACGGTCTGTTGCTGTTCGTAGTCGTGTTCCCGTTGATCCGTCCCCTCGGCATCCCGGTCGAGGTCACAGAAAGCACGCACCAGTTCGTAGAGGCGGTTGAGAAACTGCAACCCGGCGACAGGATGCTGCTCTCGTTCGACTACTCAATAGGCGGCGGCCCGGACGTTGACCCGCAGGCGCAGGTTGTCTTGGCCCACGCTCTCTCGAAAGGCGTAAAGGTGGTCGAGGTGGCCTTCATCGACACCGGTCTGAACTACGCCCAGAAGAGCCTTGAGAAGTGGGAAGCACAAGGCAAGGTCTATGGCGAGGACATCATCCTCCTGGGATACGCGGCGGGTGCCGAGACGGCCATCTCGGCGTTTGCTCAGGACATCGCCCAGGTGTTCCCGACCGATTACAGAGGCAATCCCATTAGCTCCTACCCGATCATGCAGGGTCTCAAGACCGCCGGTGACTTCCAGCTAATCGCTGAGTTCGCCACCGGAATCCCCGGCCCCGCCGAGTGGATCAGACAGGTGGTTACCCGCTACAACGTGCCTCTGGCGTCTGGCGTGGTTGCGGTTATGGGTCCCCAGAACGTCCCGTACCTGCAGTCCGGACAGCTGGTCGGTCTCCTCGGAGGCGGCCTCAAGTCTGCTGCTGAGTACGAGATCGCGGTAAAGATGCCGGGAGCGGCGACCGCCGCTATGGACGCTCAGTCCCTTGGACACGTGATCATCGTGCTGTTCGTCATACTCGGAAACCTTCTGTTCTGGATTGAGAAGAAGGAACAGAAGGCTAAGAAAGGTTAGGGGGTGAAGACATGGACTTGGCAACTGCGAAAGTATGGGCCGGTGCTCTGTGCACGTTCGCCATCTACAGTTTCCTGTGGAAGGAAAACCGGTTCTTCAGGGCATTCCAGAATCTATACGTCGGACTAGCCGCAGGCTACAGTCTGGTCGTCGCCTGGGGTAATATCCAGCGTCAGGCATGGAACCCTCTGATCAACGATGGTCAATATATCCTGATCGTCCCGGTGCTTCTCGGAGTCATGCTCTTTGCGAGGCTTTCGAAGAAGCACGCGTGGATATCCAGGTACCCCATGGCTTTCCTGATGGGTATCGGTTCAGCCCTCTCCATGAAGGCCATCGAGAGCGACTTCGTCAGGCAGATCCAGGCCAGCATCATCTCCTGGAAAGGCACGGGCCTTATGGGCACGTTCAACAACCTGGTGCTCTCACTGGGAACCGCGTTTGCCCTGGTCTACTTCTTCTTCACCTTCAAGCCCAGCAAGGCGACTGAGGTGACGGGCAGGCTAGGCCGGTGGGTGCTCATGCTCTGCTTTGGCGCCGCCTTCGGTTCGGCGGTGCAGGGCCGACTCTCCCTGCTTATCTCGCAGATGCAGTTCCTGCTGAGGGACTGGCTGCATATCATCAGCTAGCTGACGCCCGGCCGTCGGCAGGATGAAGGCGCCGGCAGGCTGCAGGTATCGGCAAGCTGAGTGTCTGGACGTCAATACGAACGGGGCAGGCGATGAGCCTGCCCCGTTTCATTGAGACGCCGCACAGCCAAGATTTACGAAAGGCAATACTCAGCCTTCTACTTAGCTTCTAGCGTAGAACCAGCTCTTGCTGAGGTCGACTGCCTCGGCAGATACGCCCTTAGCCTGGGCGTTCTTCGCGCCTTCCACAGTCGCCGTGAGCAGGTGTCCGCCCTTACCGATCACGACGCCGTCCACCATGATGATCTGGCCACGGGAGATGCCCAGGTGGGCGCGACCGGTGTTGGGATCGACCGCGGTGATGTCGGCATCGAAGCCCTCTGCCAGGGCGCCTTTGTGCTCAAAGCCGAACATCCTGGCCGGGTTGAGAGTGAGTTTCTTGACCAGTTCGGGCCAGGTCAGAGCGCCGAGCCTGACCAGCGCCGAACCCCTCTCCAACTGGACGTTTCGCGGGATGGCGCCGCCGTCGGTGCTGATGGCGTCCACCACGAACTCACTCCTGTCAGCCATCCGTGCGGTCGCGAGGATGTGCATCGAGGTCGTGTCGTTCACCGGGAAGCTGACGCCGGTCTGGGTCCCGGCCGCTTTCCAGATCTCGTGGCCTTCCTTGCCGGTCACCAGTTCTATCTTGCCGCCGCGCAGGACCTGGATGAGCGCCCATCCTCCAAGTATCGCCTCGCCCATTCCTTTTTCGTTGGGTTCGTATCCGCCCATACGCAGGCAGTTCCGGGTGACGTGGCTGGTGGGGAGACCGTCCTTGATGTGGGCCGAAGTGCCGTTGATGGTCCCGAGGTACGACTCAGAGACCAGGTTGCGGTGGGTCCGGAGGGCCTCTACCGCCTCTAGCGCCTCTGCAGCCGGAGTCTTGTGCAGCCCGCGGCAGTAGCTGTTAACGTGCGCGATGTGCAGGCGGTTCTTGCCCGCCAGCCGGACTGCCTCGTGGAATCCCTCGATATCGCTTCCGTGCTCGGTCGTCCCTACATGGAAAGCTACATAGCAGCCTTTCTTGTTGCCGACATCGATGATGCGGGCCGTGGCCTCGGGCGTCGCAGGGTTATGGCCACCCACGATCTTCAGGCCGATGGCTCCTTCGGCAAGAGCGGTATCGGTGATCTCAGAGAGCTCGGCTTCAGTCGGGTCAGCATCCTTGGTGTTTCTGCCTGGGGTGATCGTGTGCAGGCCGGCTATGCTCATGCCGCACCCGTGGCTCACCAGTCCCTTGACCGTCTGCTGGATTGGGCCGCCGAAGTCGACGGCTGTCATCACGCCGGCGCTGGCCATCATGGAGAAACCGATCCAGCGTTCCTCTGAGGAACAGTGCACGTGGGAGTCGATGACGCCCGGCATCACTATGTAGCCGGAGGCATCGATGACTCTGTCCGCCGCCGCGGTGGGGAGGTTAGCCCCGACCTTGGATACCTTACCGCCGAAGATCCCTACATCCGCTTCTCCTGCGTGGCCAGTCAGCGGGTCTATCACGTACCCGCCTCTTACGATGACGTCGAACTTCATCTGGATCACTCCTGTCGTTCATGTTGCATACCCTAGGCGG
>CAZRRG010000136.1:0-4224 GCA_964602455.1 uncultured Eubacteriales bacterium
GTTCCCGACGGCCGAACTCGTGTTGGCCGGCGATGGTCCCATGGAGGGTGAGATACGACGGCGGGTATACCAGGCAGGGTTAGGCAGGGTGGTGGCGCTGGCCGGCAGGTTGGACGATGGGGGTTTGGCGCGCCTCTATGAGCGAGCTTGGGTTGCGGCTTTCCCCAGCAGCTACGAACCCTTCGGTATAGTAGCGCTGGAGGCGATGGCTACCGGCGTGCCGTGCATAGCGGGAGACGCAGGCGGCCTGCGCGAGATCGTGCGTAACGGCGAGACAGGTATCCTGGTGCGCCCCGACGACCCTGACGCTCTGGCTTTCGCCGTGAAGACCCTGCTGCGGGACCGCGCAATGGCAGCCAGGTTGGCCCAGGCGGCCAAAGAACGGGTAGCCAGGGAGTATTCATGGGACGACATCGCCGAGGAGACCCTCCGCGTGTACCGTGAGGCTCTGGGGACCGTGCACGCCGGCGTGGGGAAAATTGTCGCGGCAGGCTCGGGAGTAGGTGTACCGGACTCTTCCCAAGTGCTATAGTGTCACGCGGGGAGGGACGCCGCGTGATCAAAGCATCGGGGCTAACGAAAAAGTACGGACAGCTCACAGCCGTTGACCGGCTGGACCTGACCGTTAACGCAGGAGAGATATTTGGGTTCCTTGGACCAAACGGAGCAGGTAAGACGACCACCATTAAGATGTTGGTGGGGCTTCTTGCTCCCACTTCAGGGACGGCCCACATATGCGGGATTAATGTCGCAGAGGATCCGGTACGGGCGAAGGCGCAGCTGGGATACGTTCCTGACACTCCGGATGTCTACGAGAAACTGACCGCGAGAGAGCTTTTGGAGTTCGTCGCCGACCTCCGGAAGATAGACAGAACGAAAGCCGCAGCCAGGATTCAGGAGCTCCTCGCACTGTTTGAACTGACCGACCGGCAGGATGAGCTGCTCGGCAGCTACTCCCACGGTATGAAGCAGAAGATCTGCATTGCTTGCGGCCTTTTGGGCCAGCCGAAGGTGCTGTTCCTCGACGAGCCCACCGTCGGTCTCGACCCGCGGAGCGCCAGGCTTACCAAGGATGTCCTGCGCAAAGTGGCCGACGACGGGGGAACCGTGTTCCTGTCGACCCACGTATTAGAGATCGCGGAGCGCATGTGCGACCGGGTGGGGATTATCCAGAAGGGTGTCCTGATCGCGGAAGGCACCGTTGAGGAGCTCCGCCGCAAGGCCGTGCCCGGACACGAAGGGGCCGACGCGTCGCTGGAGGATCTATTCCTGAAGCTTACCGGGGGCGAGGAGTACAAGGACCTTATCCGCCACCTTTCGGGCGGCGAGCGTTAAGGGCTGCATGCGGAGGTACAATCGTGGAACACGTCTACATAATCTTGCGCAGGGACCTGAAGTCCCTGTTCACTCCCAGCGGGAACAGGAGCCTTAAGTCCCGGCTAGGGCTGCTCGCGGGGGTCCTTCTATACCTGGCGCTTGGCGGCGCTGTCGGATACGGCACGTTCCGCTTGTTCGACTACGTCAGGGCAGCTTTGGGCCAGGTCCCGGGACTGGCCGCCGCAATCGAGCTGAACGTGCTCAGCGGCGTGTCGCTGTTCATGACCATCATGGTCCTCATGACGGGGATCCAGACCACTTACAAGTCTATCTATGAGTCTGACGACATAGGGTTTCTCATGGCGCAACCGGTGCCGGTGCAGGCTATATTTGTCTCCAAGTTTGTCTCGTCCTACGTATCGCTGGCCGCGCTGGCGATGGTGTTCGGCGTACCGGCCTACCTGGGATACGGAGTCGCTCTCGGAGCGGGCGCTTCCTTCTACCTGCTGGCTCTGGCCGGCATCGCCCTGCTCCTTCTGGTGACCCACTCTGTGGTTACTTTCCTGCTGCTGGTCGCGATGCGGCACCTCCCTGGGAGGAAGATGAAGCAGCTCTTCATCGCCTTCACCGCCATCTTCGGCGTGCTCATAGTTCTGCTCTCGCAGCTGGCGAGCTCGAGACTCTCACAAACGACCGATCACATCCAACTACTGGAAACTCTCGGCAAAGGGCAGCTTGAGCGCACCTGGTATTTGCCGAGCACCTGGATGGTCAACGCGGTACTGGGAGCGTCGCCCGAGTACGGCCTAAACCCGCTCCCGTACAGGATTGCGCTGGTAGTTGCGGCTCTGGGGCTGTCGGCGCTGGCGATTAGGGCCTCGGGCAGTTGGTTCCTGGCAGGTTGGGCCGCGCGGACCGAAGAAGGCGGAACCGGCGCCAAGAAGAAGCGCCCCGTGGGCCGCGATGCAGCCAGGGCGTGGGGAGGGCCGCCGGCCGGTACCTACTGGACAGTCCTCCGGAAGGACCTTAAGCTGCTTTTCCGTGACCCTCTTGTCTGGTACAACCTGGTGATCGCGTTTATCACGATCGGGTTCTTCCTCTTCAACCAGAGAAACCAGTTCTCAGGCATGCAGGGTGGGCCTGATGCCGTTGCGGGAGCGACCGTCGTCAGCTTCATGGCAGTGCTTATGGGTTCGGTAGCCGGCGCCCAGACCGGCGGAATATCCTTGTCCAGAGAGGGCGCCAGCTTCTGGCTCCTTCGCGGGAGTCCGGCAGACGCCAGGGGCCTGTTTGCGGCCAAGTACACTTACGCCGCGCTCCCCCCGATCGTGTGTCTCCTCTTGACCTTTGTGGCAGCTTACGCCCTTGATTTCGCAGGCGGTCCGAACCTGGCGACGCTCCTGACGGGGCTCGCTATGGCGTTCGCGGTCGCGTCGACCCAGATTCTGCTGGATGTGTATTTCCCGGACTTTACACTCAAGGTCGAGTTTGGCTCGTCCAAGTCCGGACGGGGAAGCGGCAAACTCCTTACAACGATGCTTGGGTCCATGGTCTCCGTCATGGCCATGTTCTTCATCCTTCTTGCTCCTACGACGCCACTTCCTGCAAAGGTCCTCCCGGGCGCCAGTCCGGACAGGGTAGTCCTCTACAGCCAGGCAGTGGTAGTCGCGCTGGGAGTGCTTGCCACAACCGCCGCAGCTACGCTCGGAGTGAAACGGATGAAACGTATCCTTACAGACATGTAGCGCGAGGCGGTGAGTGTTCCCATGAATGGTGTGCAGGCCGCAATCCTTGGAGTGATCCAAGGCCTAGCCGAGTTCTTGCCGGTATCCAGTTCCGGACACCTCATACTCGGAGCCGAGGTCCTCGGGCTCCCTTCGCCAGGGCTTTCGTTCAGTGTGCTTGTACACCTGGGAACCGCGCTTGCGACGATCGTGATGCTACACGACGAGATCTTCTGGATAATCCGGGGTGTGCTGGCGCCGTCGGATAGGGACCACAGGGCCAGGGCCTTCGGTATCGTCGGCCTTCTCTTCGCAGCGACGATCCCGGGCGCGTTGGTTGCCGTATTTGCGGGCGATTACATCGACAGGGCCTTCTCTTCACCCATCGTTGCGGCAGTGGGGCTTTGCGTTACAAGTGTTGTGCTTTACGGGACCCGGGAGAGCCGCCGCGGCCGCCGGCGCGATAGGGGTTACACCTTCGAGCGCGAGATGCTGTCTTCCGTTGACCTTGGCCGGGCGCTTAACGTTGGGCTAGCGCAGGCCGTGGCCGTCACTCCCGGCATATCTCGTTCCGGGATGACCATCGCGGCCGGGCTCCACTCAGGCATGTCCCGGGAGGACGCTGCGAGGTTCTCCTTTCTTCTCGCGCTCCCGGCGGTGCTCGGCGGCGCTCTCCTGGACTACCTGAATGCGGCTGCTGCGGGAGCCTCCATGTTCACAACAGAAGGGCTGATCGGCGCGGCTTCAGCGTTTGTGTCGGGGCTCTTCGCCCTCTCGGTGGTCTTCAGGGCAGTACGCAAAGGCTCTCTATCCAGGTACGCCTACTATTGCTTCATAGCCGGAGTATCCTCGCTGATCTGGCTTCTCACCTGGAAGAGGTAGTGTTGGGTTAGCTTTCTCTTACAATGGCGTCCGGGCCGGAACCACCTACGGCTGTGGTCTCATAGACTACACCGGGGGATCTTCTTGTACCGACCGAAAACGTGGTCCTACGCTCCAAACCTTACCCACATCTACATTGACGTGGCGGGCCGCCAGCTCACGTTCTACTACGCGAACAGGGTATTTGGCCCCTATCCCGTAGGAGTCGGAAAGGCGTCCACTCCGACCCCGGTAGGCAACTGGTCTGTCGCGGTGCTCGATCCGAACCCGTGGTGGGAGGTACTGGGAACGCGCTGGATCG
>CAZRRG010000137.1:0-4212 GCA_964602455.1 uncultured Eubacteriales bacterium
CCGTACACGATTCGGATTTGGTCCTGCACCAGGAGCCGGTGTTCGTCCCGCCCCTTGTGAAGCGCGGGATCACGGAAGTAAGCGCCCTCATGCCGGGCCGGAAGTTCGTGGTGGACATCCCCGCCGAGGCCCGCACTGTCTGGGCGGACCGATTGAGGCTCGAACAGGTTTTCAGAAACCTTATCGAGAACGCCGCAAAGTACTCGCCCGAAGGCACACTGATTGTCCTGAAGGCCCGTAAGGAAGGGGAGTACATCCACTTCTCAGTATCGGATCAGGGCCACGGGATTGCGCCTGAGCACCTGAACAGGCTGTTTGAGCGGTTCTACCGGGTCAGCGACGAGCGGTTGTCCAAGGTCCCCGGAAGCGGGCTTGGACTGCCCATCGCGCGGCTCATTGTCGAAGCTCACGGTGGAGAGATCTGGGCGGAGAGCACCCCGGGTCGGGGTTCAACGTTCCACTTCACCTTGCC
Source organism: uncultured Eubacteriales bacterium (assembly GCA_964602455.1). Classification (GTDB taxonomy): domain Bacteria; phylum Bacillota; class Sulfobacillia; order Fermentithermobacillales; family Fermentithermobacillaceae; genus JBBDIP01. The sequence goes on from CAZRRG010000137.1 coordinate 473, forward strand.
CTGGAACGATGGGATGTCAGCGGAGAAGGGGGGATAGGTTTGACCGCAGGAGCGACTATCCTTGCTGTTGAGGATGATCCGCGGCTACTGCGCTTGATCACCTTGACGCTTGAAAACGATGGCTACAAGGTGCTTACGGCGCCCGATGGCGAAACGGCGCTGCGTATCCTCGGCGACCACATCCCCGATCTCATAGTCTTGGACCTCATGCTCCCAGGCAGCGTCAGCGGTTTGGACGTTTGCAGGACCGTTCGAGGCTTCTCCCGGGTGCCGGTCATCATGCTGACAAGCAAGGCCAAAGAGGCGGACAAGCTTGAGGGTTTTGAGGCCGGAGCCGACGATTACGTGACGAAACCCTTCAGCTGCCCCGAACTCAAGGCAAGGATAAAGGCTGTGCTGAACAGGTCCATGAGCGCACCTGCGAGCTCGCCGCCGGTGTTCCGCCTGAACGACCTGGAAGTCGACTTCGCGAAACGAAGGGCGTACTTTGCAGGCCGCGAGTTGAACCTCACGCAGACCGAGTTCCAGGTGCTGCGCTACCTGTCCCAGAACGCGGGGAAGGTCCTGCTGCACAGTGAGATCCTATCGGAGGTCTGGGGGCCCGAGTACCGGGAGGAGCTCCAGTACCTGCGGAACTACATCGCCAACCTGCGCAAGAAGATCGAACCTGATCCGGCGGACCCGAAGTACATCCGCTCCAAGCCCGGAACGGGATACTACATTCCGGAGGAGTAGGGAGTCCATATAGATCCATATTGGCCCATCCTTCTTCACACATTCCAGTCCAAAATTACGTTTTCTTTATGCCGTGCCCCGTTCTCATTATGCGATTGTGACAGATGTCACGATAACTTGATTGTGTATCAACCATACTGCAGGGAGGTCCTGTGGAGTGTCATCACTGCTCGAGAATGTCCAAACGTACTTTGACGAAGCAGCAAGAGTAATGGACCTGAACCCCAGCCTCAAGAAAGCTCTCATGGAGCCGGACCGCGTCATCACCGTTAAGCTTCCCGTGATGGTCAACGGCAAACTAGAGGTGTTCCAGGGATACAGGGTCCAGCACAACAACGCCCGTGGACCATACAAGGGCGGTCTCCGGTACCATCCCTCCGTCGAAATGAGCGAGGTCACTGCTCTCGCAGCGCTCATGACCTGGAAGTGCTCTCTGCTCAACATCCCCTACGGTGGAGCAAAGGGCGGCATCGCAGTTGATCCCAGCAAGCTCAACAAGAAGGAACTCGAGACCCTGTCGAGGGCGTACATTCGCGCGCTTCTTCCGAACATAGGCCCCCAGACAGACGTTCCGGCCCCCGACGTCAACACCGACGGCCAGATTATGGCCTGGATGGTTGACGAGGCGAGCACCATGGTCGGACACTCCATGCTCCCGCTCATCACCGGTAAGCCCGTCACCTTCGGCGGATCCCTAGGCCGCGCCGAGTCCACCGGATACGGCGTCGCGGTCGTGGCCGCTGCCGCTCTCAAGAAGATGGGCATCGAGCTCAAGGGCGCAAAGGTCGCCGTCCAGGGATTCGGTAAGGTCGGCGCCCCGGCAGCCATCAGGATGGCCGAGTGGGGATGCAAGATCGTAGCCGTCTCCGACATTTCGGGCGGCAAGTACTGCAAGGACGGGCTGGACATGAAGGCTCTCCAGGCCCACGTAGCCAAGCATCCGAAGCACCTCATCGAGGGCTTCACCGGCCCCGGAGTGGTCGACATCAACAACGACCAGCTGCTCACCTGCGAGTGCGACGTCCTTATCCCGGCCGCGCTTGAGAACCAGATCGACGCCAACGTGGCCAACAGGCTGAAGTGCAAGCTGATCTCGGAAGGCGCCAATGGTCCTGTCACTCCCGAAGGCGACGCTGTTCTCGCCAAGAGAGGGATCATCTCTATCCCCGACATCCTGGCCAACGCCGGCGGCGTGACCGTGTCCTACTTCGAGTGGGTGCAGAACCTCCAGGGCAACTACTGGACGTTCGACGAGGTCATCGACAAGATGGACAAGATGATGGTCAACTGCCTTGACGATGCTTGGGCGGCTGCTGAGGAGCACAAGTGCACTCTGCGTACGGCTGCTTTCATCCTCGCCATCCGCAGGGTAGTTGATACGATGCTTCTGAGGACTGACTACGCGAGAGCGGCTGTTCAGGGATGAATTCCCAGGCGCCGTCCCTTACCGAGGTAGACGGGGTCTCGATTGTAAAGGCAGCACTGGACTACGCCGGAAAGAAGTCCGGCGCCCGGTCCGCCGGTGAAGTGGTCGCGAGCATAAGGCAGGGCGACCTCGAGACGTACCTGTACTTTCGGTATGGGCTGGCAAAAGAGGCGGCGCGGCAGATCGCCGAGACATGCGGATGCATCGATGCCGCGCTGGTGTTCCTCGAGAACAGGTGCGAGGGTTTCCCGGGAGACCCGGTGCTCATGGGGCTCCTGGTGCAGAGAAAGACCGCTGCTCTGGAGGCCTTGGTTGACCTAGTGTGCGAGGCCGTGAAACGTGAAGCAGCGAGCATTGTTCCTGCGCTGGCAAGTTTCGATGCGGTGCTTACGGTTGAGATTCTGGACCCTGAGCAGGTTAGCCATCGAAGAGGATTGGGTGCGCTGGTAGGATCGATTTCGGAGCCCCCGATCCAGGTCTGGCCGCAGGAGTAAAGGCAGCCACCGTTCCCGCGAACGGCTGAAAGTGGGGGACGCCCGCAAGGCGTCCCCCACAGCGTTTCTATGTTGGTGTCACAACGCTACCATCACATTACATAACTACTACCACATTACGGAATGCGAGTTGCTGCTCGGATTGGCGGCCGGCGCTTGGCCACTTTCTCCGGCGCTGCGCCAAGCTGTTACTGCCACACCGCCACTCCAACCTCTTTGTCCAGCGTTCGCTCAAGTGGCTTATCCATCGCCAGTTCGGTCAGCACGAGTTCAGTAAGGTAGACCTCGCAGCCGTTGGCCACGTGCCCGCCTATGCACTTGCCGTCCAGTCCGGACACGACGACATGGACGTGGGCGAAGGGCTTGCCGTCCCTCAGGCTAATGTTTCCCGAGCCCGAGACGATCTCCAGGGGTCCCGGGACGTCTATGTTGAGGTACTCCTTGGTGTCCTGGTCAAGGACAAGGACGACCGCCTTGCGGAGGGCGCCTATGAACTGTACGGTGGCCGCGGCGAATCCAGCTCGTTCCGCCAGGCTGTTTATCTCGTCAAGAAGGTCTGAGCCCTGGGTGAGCCTGGCCACCGCGACTCGTCCGGACGTCTTTCCCGTAAACACATGCATTCCTGCATTTGGCATGTCCATTCCTCCTTCAATGGTCTCTTGTGATAGTCACACAGTGGTTCCTGCTCTGCTGCGCCCGTTCTTTCATGCCTACCGGTAGTAGGATGGGGCATAGGGGGTGGCCTTGATGAGCCAATCCTCAGCATCCTCAATCGTGATCCCTCCCACGGCTGCCCCGCTAGTGGCTACCAGTATACAACAAGGCCGACGGCAGTTATGAGCCGCCGCCGGCCACTTGTGTCGCACCAGTACTTACATGTCGCTTACTACTAGCTGAGCCGCTTCTTCAGACCATCAAGCTGCTCCGCCATCCGCTTGGGCAGCCTCGAGCCGAAGGTAGCGAAGTGCTGCTCGATGTCGGGAAGCTCGTTTGACCTCCAAGCCTCGACGTCCACCTTCATGAGTTCATCCATGTTCTCTTTGGAGACGTCCAGGTTGCTGAGATCGAGGGCGCCGGGAGCGGGG
>CAZRRG010000138.1:0-4162 GCA_964602455.1 uncultured Eubacteriales bacterium
CCGGGTGCCCGACCAGATCCGGGACCACAGGTCCTGGCCGATGGAGTTGGTGCCGAACCAGTACTCCCTGTCCGGCGGGCGGTTCATGAGCTGCCGGCCCGTCGCCGGGTCGAGGTAGACCTTGACGGGATCTTTCTGACCAGGCAGATACGGTTGGATGAACGTGAAAAGGAGAAGCAGCACCATGGCGGATAGAGCCAACACAGCGACCTTGTTCTTGAAGAACATGCGGAGCGTGGAACCCCAGTACGAGTAGTTGGAGTATCCCGTACGCTCGCCCGCGCTCTCATCGTACTCCGCGAACTGAAACAGGGAATCTTCTATACCCTGGATCGTCCTTTCTTCCATTTCGGACATTACCTCGCACCCCCTCGCCGGTCCAGCTTAATGCGGGGATCGAAGATGGCCATCGCGATGTCTCCAAGGAAGAGGCCGATTATCCCCAGTGTCGAGAAGATCAGAACAAGCGCCTGCACCAGCGTGTTATCCTGCCGCTGGATGGCGTCAACCAGAAGTCCGCCCATGCCTGGGATCGAGTACAGAGACTCGATGTAGATGGACCCCGATATGGTGAACAGGACGGAAGACGGCAGGTACTGGGCCATCGGAACGAAGGCGTTTCTCATCACGTGCTTCACCATGATGGCTGCGCCCGACAAGCCTTTGGCCTTGGCCAGGCGGATGTAGTCCTTGTTCAGCTCGTCCACCATGTACCGCCGCATCCACATCGCGTTGCCGGCGATCCCGCCGAGAGACATGGAGACAGCGGGGAGGATGTAGCTGATGGGCTTACCCCGGTTGTACAGGATAGGCAGCCCTAGGTTCCTAGAGAGGTAGAGCTGGATGAAGATCAGGTATACCGCGGCAGGTACCGCGCTTATGAAGACGATATAAGCCGTAGATAGCTTGTCGGGCCACCTGCCCTTGTACCGCGCCTGAGTGACGCCCATAGCTAATCCAAGCGTCAGCGACAAGCCCAGGGCTGCCAGTCCGAAGCGCACAGAGTAGGGGATCTTTGAAGCAAGTATCTCCGTGACCGCAACCTTGGGACGATAGACGATAGATTTACCTAGGTCTCCCCGTAAGAGGCTCTTGTAGAAGTTCAGCAACTGAACATGCCACGGGTCCAGGAGTCCCAGGCTTCGCAGGATGTTTTCCCGCTGAGATGCGTCAAGCTTGTCGTAGTTCTCCTCGAAGTAGCCCTCGACAGGAAGCAAGCGCATGAGCAGAAATACGACCGTTATTACAATGAACACTGTCACGGCGGATTGCCATAACCGCCTTATGGTATATCTCAGCATTGTCCCTCGCAGCCCCTCGCATTGCTATACAGGAGAGAGAAGACCACCACGAATGGTGGCCTTCTCTCCGTCTAGCATCTCTCTATTACTTGCCCTGCGCGGCCAACGCAGCTGCTCTATCGGCCTCCCACTTCTCCTTGGCCTGGTTCCACTGCTCCATGTTCATGGGCTTATCCATAATGATCTGGCCCTTCCACTTCAGGCTGTCCATGCCGAAGGGAGCATACGGAGCGGTGAAAGGCTCAACCTTGGTCGCGGAGTACCCGCCGCCGCCCAAGCCGTAAGGTATGACCATAGCTTCTTCGATTAGCCACGCCTCTGCCTTGGCGAACAGCTCGAAGCGCTTGCTGAGGTCGGTGACTTCAGCCTTGGCTTCATCAATCATGTTCTCGTAGCGGCTCTTGCCGTTGGGATCGGTGTAACCCTCGGCCTTGGCAGGCCAGTTGTAGTTCATCTCGGCCGGGGGATAGAACGGATCGGAGTATGTCTCGGGGTCGGCGTAGTCCGGTCCCCAGTTGACTTCCATGAAGGCATAGTTGCCGGTCCTCCGGTTGGCCAGGAAGTTGGTTCCGGGATAGCCGACCGGGATGATGTCGATGTAATCGGCGCCGAGAAGCGATTCAAGCTGCTGCTCGATAACAACGCACCTGGAAGCCCACTCGGACCCGGAAGCGTTGTATGTCATCATGACCTTCACGGGGAACTTGGCCTTGCCCTCGAGCTCGGCCTTGGCGAGGTCGCGGTACTTCAGGGCCTCAGTCGGGTTGAAGCTGTCCGTGTTGGTGAACTTGGCCAGCGGCTCGTAATCCGTGAAGTCCTTGCCCGCGTAGGAGACGAAGTTCCTCGGCGTGATGGTGTTGTTCAGCCTGTTCCTCGGGTTGAAGGGCTCGGCGGTGAGCATGGCCGCCTCGCGGTCCAGACCGTGGAACAAGGACTTCCTGAAGTTCTTGTTGTTCACCACGATCTTCCAGTTCTCCGGCTCATACTCCGCATCGAACTTGGGATCGAAGTTGAACGCGTAGAAGTACGTGTAAGTGCTGGGAAGGTTGGGCGTCACCATTTCCTTGCGGACGGGATCGTTGAGCCAGTCGTTAAGGATGGTGGTCGCGATCCCGGTTCCGCTAATCTCGCCTGCAAGGAACAGGTCAGGACCCAGCGTGGAAGCTTCTTTGTTGTACCGGTAGTTCATCTGCTTGATGTGGACGTTGTCCTTGTCCCAGTACAACTCGTTCTTGACCATGGTGCGGAAGTTCTGAGGCTCCCACTCGGAGATCCTGTAAGCGCCGCAATACAGGATCTTGGTGTGATCGGTTCCGAAGTCGTCACCGACCTCGGCCAGGAACTGGCCGTTCACCGGTAGGAAGGACACGTAGGTAAGCATGGTCAGGAAGTAGGGGATGGGACGGTTCAGGGTATACTGGAGCGTATACTTGTCGAGCGCCTTGATGCCGACCTCGTTCCAGTCAGTGATCTCGCCGTCGTAGTAAGCCTTTCCATTCTTCACTGCCTCGTAAGCCACGTTGGCGTTCTTTGAGGCGTTCTTGGGGTCAAAACCGTACTTGTGGGCGTCGACCCAGTCCTGGGCGACAACCTCTGCGTACTCCTGGCCGTCGTAGGTCACCCACTTGACGCCCGGCCTGATCTTGAAGGTCCAGACCAGACCATCGTCACTGACCGTCCAGCTCTCGGCCAAGCAGGGCTGGATAATGCCCAGGTGGTTGTGCTCGACCAGGCCGTCCACGCAGTTGGCGGCAACACCGAACTCAAGCGTGGTGCTGGTGACCAGGTAGTTGATCCCCGTCAGCTCACTTGAGTATACGGCGTTGTAGTCCTCCGACTCCCTCAGTTTGCTAACAGGCGGGGCGGGTTCCTCGACCTTTGTGCAGGCAGCGAGGCTGACCGCCATTGCAACCACAATCAATGCCGCAAAAACCCTCTTCATTCTTACCCTCCTCGGTTCTAGATGTCCTCCGCAAAATTGATGGAAAAGGAGACATAGAACAGAAGGCTCCTCCAGCGAACCACCTCCGTCCCTACTTCGCAAGGCAGCCAAAAGATCCATAAGTCTCATAAAAGGTACATGCCGCGCTATTCCACGCAACTCTCTCGAAATCCTCCGCCATTCTCAGATTCTCACGTGCAAGCAGGCTATTCATCATTATCAGACCAGTTACTGAACTTGCATCACTCCTCATCAAAGATGAACAGCGTGCCCACCGCTGGACAACGATAGGGCGACCAGCCCATAATCGGATGCGAGCGGCAGACTAGGAGAGGGGAGGAAACGCTACTGATGAACCTTCGATCGTTCCTGCACGGCCTAATCCTCTCGGCAGTGGCGGTGTCCCTGTCTCTGGCGGCGGCGCTCTGGGGGATGCACCGGGCGTACTACATCGCGGTCCTGATCCCTTCGTTCATGTCGGTGTACGTGCTGCTTGCGTGGTTCACGTATCTGCGGAGGACTCACTTTAGAGGACTGGATCCCAAGCCCACTTCGGTAGGTACTGACTTGCCCGAGGACAAGGTTTCCGGAGCTGAGCTTATTGGACGGCGCGACGAAAGAGGCCTTGTGCCGAGGAGGCCCGACGAAAAGGACAACCGGGTAGAGTCCTTTCTAAGGAACCCTATCCCGGCTCTTCTCTGGTCAGCCCTGCAATTGGCTGTGATAGCTACCGTTCTGTACAGCGCCTTCGGGATTGGCGCCAGGTATCACTACTGACGCCGATGGCGCTGGCGGTGTCGCCCACGCAGCCGGCACCCGGCCTCGACTCCCGCTCTAGACCGCCGAAGCCCTGGCGACGATGGCCCTGTACTGCTCCAGTTCCGGCTCGTTGCCCCATACGAAGTGGCCCCTCCGGACC
>CAZRRG010000139.1:0-4139 GCA_964602455.1 uncultured Eubacteriales bacterium
CTCCAGCCGCTCACCGCCTTTAATCAAAATCCCTTTCCTCGCGGCGTGCCCAAGGCCGGCCACTACGGCTACCGGGGACGCCACTACCAGGGCGCCTGGGCATCCTATGACCAGGAAGGTCAGGGCCAGGTCAAAGTCCCGGGTTGCCGCGAACAGGACTCCGGCGAGGGCGATGACCAGGGGAGTGTACCAGGACGCGAACCGGTCCAGCATCCTCTGGACCTTGGGACGCTGCTCCTGGGCTTCAGCCACCAAGTAAAGGACGCGGCTGAAGGTTGTATCGGCGCCTACCTTCTCTGCCTTAACCTCGATGTGTCCGACCTGGCTCACACTGCCGCCAAGGACCCGATCCCCCGGTCCGACCTCAGACGGCAAAGGTTCACCGGTGAGGGGAGAGGTGTCCACCGATGCCCGGCCAGACAGCACCACCCCGTCGACCGGGACTCTATCACCCGGGAGCACCACCACGACTTCGCCCGGCTGGACTTCTTCAGCCGCTATGACTTCCAGAGTGGATCCCCGCTTCACCCGTGCCGTCCGGGGCGCGAGGTCAATGAGACTGCGCAGCGCCGCCCTGGTACGGGAAAGCGTGAGGCCTTCCAGATAACCTCCGAGAACGTACAGGAACGTGACAGCGGCAGCTTCCCATACCTCGCCTATCAGGATGGCGCCGGAGGCGGCGATGGTGACCAGGAGCGGGATGCTGAACTGCTTGGCAAGCAACCGGCCGAAGGCCTCTTTGGCTACGGGGACTCCGGCGACACTGGCGCCAAGGGTCATGAGAGGGACGAAGGCTGACGCTGCGGCGTCGCCCGAAGCCCTGAACGCCCAGGCAAGGGCGATGAGCGTGCCTGACGCCAAAACGGTGGCGGCTTCGCGATTGCGGCCTACCCACTGGCGGAAAGAGTCTGCGTATGTGGCCATTGCCGGTCGCCCCCTTTGAAGGTGTGCTGCGCTAGACGCGGCCCGGAAGGACAGATGCCACGTCAAGGTTGAACTTGCGGAATGTGTCGTGGATGGACTCCTCGTTTGCTACGGTCTCGTCGTACTTCACGGTGAGGGCGCCGGTGCCGAAGCTGACTTTTGCCTCCTGTACTCCAGGCAAGGCGCTTACGGCCTTCTCAAGTTTCGCGGCGCAGTTGGGGCAGTTGAGGTTCTTGAACATGTATCTCTGGGCTTTCACGTGTAGGACCCCCTCGCTAAGTGATGGCTTCCTGTCACTATCTTCACATAGCGGAAGGGGGTAAATCCTTGACGCACGTCAATATCTACTGCTGGGAGATCCGCCGGAGGGCCTCCAGGTCCAGGATAGCGATGGTTCTTCCGCCGAGCTGGCGGAGAAGGCCCCGGTCGGCCAAGGAGCCCAGCCTGCGGCTTAGTGTCTCGGGAGTTGTGCCCAGTTTGACGGCAAGCCTGGCCCACGGCACAGGGACCGTGACTGTGACGCCTCGCTCATCCACGGGACTCTCCGCAGCAAGCCGGACGAGCTCCGCGGCGAGCCTCTGTTCCACGTCGCGGAGTCCAAGATCGGCGATGAGTTGCTCGGCCGCGGAGAGGCGCTTCGCCATCTCCTCCAGAAGCCGGAGCGAGGCCTCCGGGTTGCGAAGCACCTCCTGTACTGCCTGCTTCGGCAGCACGCAGGCCTCAGTCTCTTCAACGGCGACGATGTCTCCCTCGAGGATCGACTCGAAGAACAGCGCCATTTCACCCATGAACTCGCCTGGTCCGATGGACCTCACGACCTGTTGTCGCCCGCCTGCCGTCGTGTGGACGACGTTGAGGCGGCCGTGGGCCACCACGTAGAGGTGGTCGAGGGTGGATCCAGCGGCCGCCACCACTTCCCCCTTGCGGTAGTGATGATGGCTCATCGCCTGCCCGATCCGCTGAAGATCGGCATCGGGCAGGACACGGAAGACCGGTACACCGGCAGCGCAAGTGGGGATGTGTTCAGACACCGGCGTACCTCCTAGCTGTGACGCAAGACCATGCCAGGCTTTCGCCCGGTGTGATCGCCATCCACAATCACACGTACCCCGTTGACGATGACCTGTTCAACACCGGTCGGGTATCTCTTCGGGTCCTCGAAGGTTGCCTCGTCGTTCAGGGTCTTCGGGTCGAAGACGACGACGTCAGCCCTCATGCCGACCTTGAGGATGCCTCTGTCCTGGATCCCCAGGCGGGCGGCTGGCAGAGAGGTCATTTTGCGGACCGCGTCTTCGAGGCGGATCACGCCGTCGCGCAGAGCGTACTTGGCCAGGACCCTTACGAAAGTACCGAAGCTCCGCGGATGGGGGTGACCCTCGCCAAGGGGCCCCGAGGCGGCCAGCGCCCACCCGTCGGACGCGGTCATCACCCAGGGCGCCTGCATGATGCGGCGAACGTCTCCCTCGTCCATGACGAAGGAAACGAAGGGGGCATCGGACTCTTCGAGGAGAGTGAGAGCCGCTTCAGCGGGATCCATCTTCATCTTGGCCGCGGCCTCAGCGAGGCTGAGCCCGTTCATAGATGGGTCGGGGAGGTAGATGGTCAGCTTGAGGCGATCTGCGCCGCCGCGCCTTACCAGGTTCTTCTCAACCTCAGCCTTCATCTTGGCCCTTATTGCGGGATCGCGAAGTCGCGCGACCATGTCGGCTCGGGTACCTTCCTGGGCCCACCTGGGTATCAGGGCCCCGGTGATGCTGGATCCTGAAGCCACGTACGGGTATTGGTCCGCGGTTACGTCCAGACCCTCGGCCCGGGCGGCCTCAACTTTCTCCAGCACCTCGCCGGATTTCCCCCACATACGGGGACCGAGGCACTTGAGGTGGGAGATCTCGGTCTTCACGCCGGACTGCCTTCCGACGTCGATAACCTCGTCCAGGGCGGCCATGAGCCCTATGTTGTAGTCCGACTCGTCCCTTATGTGGGAAGTGTGGATGCCGTCATACCGCCGGACCACTTCGCAGAGCCGCACGATCTCTTCCTTGGTGGCATAGCTGCCGGGAGCGTAGTACAGCCCGGTTGACATGCCGACGGCCCCTTCTTCCATGGCTTGCGCAAGGTGCTGTTGGCAGGCCTGGAGTTCTTCTTCGGTGAGAGGACGGTCGGCAAAACCGGTAACTGCCGCGCGGATGGAACCGTGTCCCACCAGCACGGCCACGTTGAGGGAGACCCCTTGAGACTGAAGGACATCCATGTACTCAGTAACCGAGGTCCACGGGAGGGTTCCCTTGTACCCGTAGCGGTTGGCTTCACGCTCGGCATGGACGCGGGTCTCGCCTATGAGGGGGCAAGACCACCCGCCGCAGTTGCCAACTACCTGAGTGGTGACGCCCTGACGGATGTAGCTCTGGCCGGTGCCGTCGACGAACAATGGGAGGTCCGAGTGGCTGTGAATGTCTATGAACCCGGGCGTTACGTACTTGCCGCGGGCGTCGATGACATCCACCTTGCCCTCCTTGAGCATGCCCTTGAGGTCCAGTTCAGGCCTGAGGGCTGTTTCCGATCTCTGGACTAAACCGCCTGATATCGCCGAAATCCGCCCGTTCTCGATGAGGACATCGGCCTCATACCATGGGTTCCCGGTCCCGTCTATGACTCTTCCGTTGATGATTAGTGTGGGGTTGGGGCTGGACACGTCGGCACACTCCTTTTGGCATCCAAGTCTGGCATAATGCCGCTCGGCATCGTGCCGCTTGGCAGCATGTCGTTGGGGTACCGCGGCCGCCGGTCCGGTACCGCCTGCTACAATGCCGCCGCTAATCTTCATGCTACAAAGACTCCCCCAAATCCTGCTTGTCGAGAAGATAGCGGTGCGCAACCAAAGCGGAAGGCGGCAGTTTCCTGCCGCCTCATCAGTCAAGGGTCCAACTTTGGATGGATACCGGCAGCCCGACCGCGTCTTGCTCCTAGTGGCGTCCTGCTGTCTCCGGTGCTGTTGCTTCTACTGGCTCTGCCCCGTGCTCTGCATGTACTCGCGCAGCCTTTGCCCGTGCTTCTGCTCGTCCTTCTGGATATGCTGCAGAGCTTGCCTCACGTTCGGGCTGATAGAGTCGAATATGGCGGAGTCGTAGGACCCGGAAACGAATTGCTCAGTCATCAGCATGTCTCTTAGGCTTGAGGACTCATCTGTACCGGAGGCGCTGCCCATGAGCTCTTGG
>CAZRRG010000140.1:0-4128 GCA_964602455.1 uncultured Eubacteriales bacterium
AAGGCCACGTTCTTCCTATCCGGTCCCTGGTCCAACCGGTACAAGGACATCGTCAAGAGGATCGTGGACGAGGGGCACGAGATAGCCAGCCACGGTCAGGAACACGTGAACTTCTCCCATCTCAGCAAGGAAGAGATCCGCGCAAACGTGAAGGCCGCCCACGACATCCTTGTGAACGTCACCGGGACCACTCCCAGGTACCTTCGTCCGCCCAACGGGGACTACGACGATGTGGTAGTCCTTACGCTTAAGGAGCTGGGCTACGAGACCATCATCTGGGCGGTGGACAGTCTGGACTGGAAGAACCCCGGTGTGGCGTACATCGTGGAGAGGGTCTCCAAACTGACATTCCCTGGCGCCATCATCCTGTTCCACGCCTCCGACTCGGCCAAGGAGACAGACCAGGCGCTGCCCATGGTGCTCGAGAACCTGAAGACCGCGGGATACGAAATCATGCCGCTAGGAGAGCTAATGAGTATCGGGAAGCCTGCGCGGGACGACCCCAGGGGCAGACCCCGGTCCGAACTCCCGCAGTAAGGGCTACTCTGCGACAGGGCTTCCGCCGGTCACCACGACCAGGAGGAAGCCTTCTGTTACTGAGATGGAGGCTGATCCGGCCGTCATCTCATTGGAGGTACCGAAGGTGGTGCCTCGCGTAAGGGTAGCTCCTGACAGCGGGAACCGGAGCCCTTCAGTAGTCACTCCGCGGACTTCGCGGGTCACGGGAAACGCGGAAACCCAATCGCCCGGCTTCCCGCGGAAGCTCCTCTCCACGGCTGCCCCGTCTCCCCGGCCCATGAGCCCGAAGATCACGGTGTCGCGATGGAAGAGAACCACGTCAAGGCCGCGCTCAGCGTAGGCTTCGAGAAGAGAGAGATTGGCGAGGGAGTGCTCGAGGCGGTCGCCGCCGAGGCCGCCCACCAGGACGGCCTGCTTGAACCCCTCATTGCAGGCCATATCCAGAGCGACTTCGGTATCGGTCTTGTCCTTGTCTCGCGGGAGAGTTATGACTCGCGAACCGCACTCGTCCATCCACGAGACCACGTCGGGATCGCAGGAGTCAAAATCCCCCACAAGCACCCACGGGATGATGTCGTTATCCTTCAAGAACTGGGCGCCGGAGTCCGCAGCGACAACAGAGGAGGCGCCTAAGATGACCGGCAACGCGGCGGGCAAGATCTCTCCCCCGCCCACAATGGCGACGTACTCCGGGCCCAGGTCTATTCGCACGCTTGTCCTCAGACCTTCCTCATGATGGCTGTTCTCTGGAGAACCATGATTAGGGCAACCGAGATCACGAACTCAGGCAACAGGTACGACCCATTGTAGGTCGCCGAGTACACGTAGACGTTGCCTTCCGCGTACTGCGCAAAGAATATCACACCGGAGAGGAAGTGGCACACGAATCGTCCCAGGATTCCCAGGAACGAGCCTGCCACGATGTTCTTCCTGAAAAGACCCGCGAGCCCCAGAAGCCCGTAGGCCAGGGGGTAGTCGAGCGCCAACTGCGCCGGATGAACAACGAAAGGATTCACTACCAGGTCCAAGAGGCCATATGCGGTACCGGCGAGAACGCCGGGGCCGACCCCGTGGCGAAACGCGAACACCAAGAGAGGCGCCATGCCTCCGAGCGTCACCGAGCCGCCCTGGGGAAGATGGAAGACCTTGATGAAGGATAGGCCGAAGGACAGCGCCACCATGAGGGCGCCCTCGACCATTGTTGAGATACTCTTGTCGCGCACTGTCTGTTCCCTCCGTTCCGGGGGGCATGAAAAAAGCCGCACGGGTGTGCGGGCATCTGACTTGGATTATCCCTACGCGGGCATTACCCCACAGGTTCCAAGGGTCAGGTGCTTGTTAGCCCTTTCTCAGCCGCTCCAGCAGCTCCCCGTTGAGAACATCCTACACCAATGCTGACAGTGTTTCCACCCTATACCTTGATGGTCTTCCACGCCCCGCGCTTGAACCGGATCCAGTACAGCGTGGCTCTCACAACCCAGTCCATGAACATGGCTATCCACGCAGCCGTAAGCCCAACATGCAGCAGATTCATAAGGATGTAGGTCAGCCCGCATCTTACGACCCAGGCTCCAAACACGGTCACGAAGGCCGAGATCCGGGTATCGCCCGCGCCACGGAGGGCGCCCGGGATCACCATGCCCATAGCCTCAGGGAACTGGGTGAATGCAACTATACGCAGGAGCGGGATGCCCTTGGCGATCACACCTGCATCCTCGGTGAAAATGCTGAGGAACTGCGCCGGGAACAGGAAGAACAAGACGCCCATCGTACCCATGCTGAGGAGCCCCATCCGGATGGCGAAGAGCGCCCGCTTCTCAGCTCCAACAGGATCCTTGGCGCCCAGGCGTTGCCCAACAAGCGCGGTGGCTGCAGTGCCAAACCCCATGCCGGGCATGTATGAGAAAGACTCGACGTTCAACGACAGCGCGTGCGCCGCGTAAGACTCTGTGCCGAGTCCCGCGACCATCCTCGCGTATTGGATCTGCCCCGACGAGGTCAGCGTTCTCTCCAGCATGGCGGGGACTCCGATGTTCAAGATCCTACCGAACAGCTTCCAGTCGAACGCCGTCAGGACTCTCTTAAAGTTCACGTGGAGCCGGGCTTTTCCGCGTGTTAGGACCACCAGCATCGCGATGCCGCCCAGTGTCCTTGAGATGGAAGTCGACAAGCCGGCGCCAGCCACCCCTAGCTTCGGGAAACCCCAGTTACCGAATATGAGCAGGTAGTTGGTCAGGATGTGGACCAGGTTAAGCCCGAGGTTGATGAGCATTGGGGTCCGTGTGTCGCCTGAGCCCCTTGACGCTCCGGTCGCAATGGTGAACACGAAGAACAAGAGCATTCCCGGCATCATCGCCCGGACGTACTCCTTGCCGATGGCCCGGACAGCAGGCTCGGCTTTCATGAAGGTCACAATCCAATCAGCCTTCAGAAAACCAACCAGGCTGATGAGAGCTCCAAAGCAGAGGGCGATCAGGATGGACTGGCCGGCGACTTGTCCGGCTTCTTCCCTGTTGCCGGCTCCGGTTGCCCGGGCAGCAAGCGCCGTCGTGCCGACGGATAGTCCCATGAACGTTGCGTTTATGAGGTTGAACGGCTGCATCGAAAGACCGATGGCAGCGGTGCACTCCTTGCCAAGCCTGCCGACCATTGCGGCATCGACCACTTGGCTCAGCATCGCTAGAGCCTGCTCCAGCACCACAGGCCATGCCAACGTCCAAGTAGCGCGCAGGATCTCTCTCGTGTCGGGATCGCTTCCGAACACCCTGCGGACGAACCTATCAAATCCGGGTCGAGTCTTCTGTACCTCGAGACCACCCGGTTCCATCGACGTTCCCACCTGAACACCCCCGGCAAGGCCGCAAGAGCTAGGCAGCCTACGGTTCACCTACCGAACAGCCTACCACAATGGCTAGGACTAACGGGTTTATTTCGGTGCACAAACAATAACTCCTGCACTGCTTACCGGCTGTTATTGAGGAAACGCCGGCGAAAGCGAAGAGGACCTCGCGAGGAGGTCCTCAGTGATGCTCGCACAGCTCGCATGAACACACGCGCTTTGCTGGCGACGCGGCAAGAGCGCCGCTATCGCTCTGCTCTTACATCAACGCATTCCACTGAACAATAGGAAGCACTTGTCATCTCGCAAAGCGCGTGATGCTCGCACAGCTCGCATGACGCACGCGCTTTGCTGGCGACGCGGCAAGAGCGCCGCTATCGCTCTGCTCTTGCCTATACCGCAAGCAGCTGATCGAGCCGCTTCTTATCGAACCCTACTACTACGCTGCCATCGATGGAGATAACCGGGACGCCCATCTGGCCGGAGATCTTGACCATTTCCCTGGCCGCCGCAACGTCCACAGAGACGTCCTTCTCTTCGTACGCTACTCCGATTTCGCTAAGGTAGGACTTGGCCCTGGTACACCACGGGCAAGTGGGAGTCGAGTAGACCACTACGTTGTGAGCCATGTGTGACACCTCCGTTCGGCTGAACGCTTGAGCCCTCTTCGTGAGTCTATCTTCCATCCGGGGACAGCGGTTTTCAATGGGCTCAGGGGTAGGATTTCGCCCTTTGCGCTTCTTTTACACATTTGGGCGTCAGGTGGGCCG
>CAZRRG010000141.1:0-4108 GCA_964602455.1 uncultured Eubacteriales bacterium
TGAGCATTCACACCGGAATCAAGTGCGGAAGGAATCCGAGCAGCGCGTCTTGCTTACCGATCCAGTAGAGCGCCAACTGTGAAGCATTCCTGACAGCACCCTCGAAGTAGCATCCGGCAATGATGAGACCTAGCCGGTAAATGGCCCCCATGCGATGACCTCCCTTTGTTGACCTACTAATGGTATCACCCCGCGCGCAAGCGGCAAGCGCCAAGTCTAGGATTTACCTAGGAAATGCGGCCATTTCGATGATCTAGTTGTCCGAACCCATTTACATGTCCGCTTATTCCGGGCATAATGGTTACACCCTTGTCAGAATTAGGCAGGATTTCCCCGCCTAGCCGGAGAACTCTAGGTTTCAGCCCGAATACTCACGGTCGAGGTGAAAGATTATGAGGAAGCGGAATCTGCGTTTCACCGTAATCGCTCTGGTGCTCAGCCTATCATTGATCGCAGCCAACGTAGCTCTTGCGGCAACTGTACCAGGCTCAGTGTACGGTGATCCCGGAACCCCTGGGACGCCGGGAACCCCGGGAACCACGGAACCCCCGGGAGACACCACTATCCCTGGTATCGGTGAGACCGGGTCCACAAAGCCCGTTGACCAGATCCAGAAGGAGCTGGAGCAAGTCGGGATCATAGATGTGGATCCAACCGCCTGGTACGCCGGTGCGGTAACCGTACTAGTCCAGGCGGGCCTCATGCTGCCGGACCCGGAGGGCAAGTGGAATCCCCAGGGCGAGCTCACCAACTTCGACGGTATCTCGGTATTCGCCAGGGTTCTTGGGATCGCCAATAAAAACGACCCGCCCTTCATGGCTCTCTCCAAGATGAAGAGCGCCGGACTTATCTCGGACTTCACCATCGGCGACAAGCCGATGACCAGGATCGAGGTTGCAAGGATGCTGGCGCTGGCGCTAGGCATCGAGCCCAAGCCGGCACCCGATCCGGCGGACTTCCCGTTCACTGATTACCGGGCCTTCGGCAACAACTACGACTTGGGGATAGCGGCCGCTTTATATGAAGCGGGCATCTTCAAGGGTTACGATGATGGCACGTTCAAGCCCAACGGCACCCTGACCAGGGCTGAGCTTGCCGTGCTCGTAGATCGTATCCTGGGAACGCTCTAGGCGGGGGTCACAACTGTCTCTTAGAACAACTGGTCTATTGCTGAGATATACCGGGGTGGCAATCCTCTTGAGTGTGTTGGCCGTCGGGCCCTACCTCAAGGGGCTTTTCTTTTGGACCTCCTTGCTTGGCGCCATAACCGCTATCTCTGCGGGGTTTGGCCTCTGGGTCGTCGGAAGACGTCTCAGCGGAGAGGACCTGTCTCACACCACGTTTGAGTATCTGCGCCGGGATTGGGCGGCCATCGGGCTGATCGGTCTGGCTGCCTGCTACGCCGTCCAATTCCCTTGGGCCGTCTACCAGCGAGGCAACATGGACGTGTTCCTCCGGGTCGTCGTGGCCTGCTTCGCTTACTTCATGGTATCCATAGAGTCCGGGCCCAACCTCCGAAGGCTTATCTCCTGGCTGGTCCTCATCAGCGCCTGCGCCGTCGGACTCTTGGGTTACCTTCAGTATCTCGGCGTGCTGGACCGGGTTCCGTCGCTCGTTGAGATCCTGCCTTGGGATCAAGTCCCAGGCGGAACCGTGATTGGCAGCTTCGAGTACCACAACGCGACCGCAATCCTGCTCCTGGCCGGCTTCCTCGTCGCGGTAGGCGTCGCGGTAGAGCGTGGACAGGCGCTGCTGGCATCTCTCCTTGGCGGCGTTGCCACGTTCCTTTCACTGGTCTTCTTCTTTGCTCAGTCCAGAGGCGCCGTTGTCGTAATGCCCTTTGCCCTGCTTGCCCTAGTAGCAGGACTGGACTCCGAGCGAAGGTTCATGGGCATAGCGTTCATGGGTACATCGGTCCTCCCTGCTCTCCTGGTGGTAAAGAAGGTTGGGGACGCGATATCGGCTCGCATGACCTTTGACACCGCTGTCTGGACGGCCCTGGCCTGCCTAGTAGGCTGCGTGTGCGGCCCGCTCCTCCGCCTTCCACTGCTTATGTCCCCCAAAGTACGCTCTCGCGTGCTCTACGCCGGCATAGCGCTGGCGGTTCTGGCTGCGGTCGTCCTCGTCTCCACGGGGACCCTGGCCAGGTTCTTGCCAAAGCAAGCCGCGCGCTATGGGCAGATCGACCTAGAGGGCGCCAGTTCCCGCTTCCGCTACTATGCCGACGCCCTCAAAGTGATAAAGTCATCCCCCTGGGGACTGGGAGGATGGGGCTGGTCGCGGGTCTACCACAGCGTTCAATCGGTGGACTATATAGGCCGGGAAGTGCACTGCCACTACCTGCAGGTGGCGATCGAGGCTGGCATCCAGGGGCTAGCCGCCTTCCTGCTTGCGATCGGGGCTCTCGTCGTTAGGGCTTGGCGGACTCGCGGTTCAGACGGACCGGGCTGGGCATTGGCTTCGGCAGGGCTCGCGCTGGCCGCCCACAGCGCCATAGACTTCGACCTCTCCTATGGATACCTCTGGCTCCTGCTCTGGGTATTGCTCGCCGCGGCGGCGCCGCTTGCGCCGAGGGCGAGAGATGGTGAGCACGCCGATCCCGAGGAACTGTCGGATGGATGGCCGGTGGGATGGCGACGAAGAAGGGTCTGGGACCGGCAGGCGATCTCGTTTGTCGCCCTCGTAGCCGTGGCGCTGGCATCGTTCGTCCTGTCAGGCAGGTTGTTCCTCGGGAGCAGGCTCGTAGACCGCCTCATGGAGATCCCTACGGGCACCGACAGAACTCCGGTGGCGCAGGAAGCCGTGCGATACGATCCGTGGAGCACCGAAGCCCTCTTGGCCCTCAACACGCGCGAAGCGCTGGAGAAGGCGCTCAGGCTGGACCCAATGAACCCGGAACCCCACTGGCAGATGTGCCTCTGGCTTGAACGGGAATATGACACCGGAGGCGCGCTGCGTGAGGCCGAAGCCGCCCTGGAGCTCTATCCTTGGATCCCCAACTACTTCTCCAAGGTAGCAGACCTGCGCGGGTTGCTCATGCTGGAGGCGGCCGCTGAAGGCGATAACCAAACTGCCTTGCAGATGGCAGAGACGCTGGTCGACCTGTACAACGAAGTCGCGGAGCGTACCCCTATCTCTCCCCATCTCAGGTCCTGGTCAAAGACCTCGGTCTCCAGCGCCATCTTCAGCTTGCGATGCGGTCAGGCGTTGTTCCTCTCAGGGCAAGAAACCGACGCGGTGCAACCACTTAAGGACGCGACCAGGGTCGCCATAATCAGTCACGAAGCTAACCTCTGGCTCTTCACCATCTACGAGAGAGCAGGGGATCAGAAGGCAGCATCCGCCCTACTCTCCGAACCCATGGTCAGGCTCAGGAACGTAAACCCCACCTACAAGGCTATCCGGGACTGGACTGTTAAACACTGAGCCACCCGCAAACACTATGCGCTGAAGATCTACACCTTGGGAGGTCGAGCGCATGGCCGGTAATCTCAGTCAAAAGGAACGGACCATCATCCAGGACCAGATGAGGCACGAGGAAGTCTGCATCGCAAAGTACAACGATTACGCGCGCAGGGCCAGCAACGCTACACTACGGAGACTCTTCAACGAGTTGGCCCAGGAAGAAGAACAACACTATCAGACTCTAAATGGGCTCATGGGCGGTTCGGGGAACCAGCCCCAAGGGCAATCAGGCGGGACGGGAATGTCTGGCGTAGGGACATCCCGACAGACTGGCGGGTCTACCCGCGGCGGTCTATCCAACATGTCAGAACAGGAGTTCATCCAGCAAGCGGCGGAGCAACGGCTTCAGGGCCGTACCCAGCAACACGTGATGCCCGGCGAGGAGGCTCTAACTCAGCCCGGCTGGACACAGCAGATCGGCCAGCAAAGCGGACAACAAGGCAGCTCCCAGCCCGGCTGGACACAGCAGATCGGCCAGCAAGGCGGACAACAGGGCGGTCCCCAGCTTGGCTGGTCCCAACAGATGGGCCAGCAGTCTCAACAGTACCAGCAGCCACAGCAACTCCAGCGCCAGGGGTCTCAGCAGCAACTTCAACAGGGCCAGCAGAACCGTCAGAGCCAGCAGTTCGGTGGTCAGCAGCCT
>CAZRRG010000142.1:0-4007 GCA_964602455.1 uncultured Eubacteriales bacterium
GATGATCAAATTCTGCAGGCTGGCGCCCAGAGCTGCGACGATGGCCAGCGCCATAAGCGTCATCGGCATGGAGGCTATGATGTCCATGACCCGCATGATCACGTTGTCCACCATGCCCCCGTAGTAGCTGGCGATCGAAGATATGAGCCATCCGGCTAGCAGAGCTCCCGCTGTCGCGGTCAGTCCGATTGCGAGCGAGCGCCGGCCGCCATGCAGTACCCTGGCGAACAGGTCTCTACCGTAGCCATCGGTGCCAAACCAGTGCTCGGCGGAGGGACCCTTCAAGCGGTTTCTGGCGTCCTGCTGAAGTGCCTTGGAGTAAGGGACGATCTGGTCAGCAAAGACCGTAACCAACACGATGGCTGTTAGGATAACTAGGCCGAGCATGGCGGACTTGCTCTTGCGGAGCCTGCGCCATACCTCACTCATGCGGCCCTTACGTCTGAAGTGGCTATAGTCCTTGATGGTAATCCCTCCTCACGCCGAGTACCGGGCTTTGATACGCGGATCGACCAGAGCGTACAGAAGGTCGACCGCCAGGAGAACGACTGCGCACATGGCCGCTAGGACCAAAGTGCAGCCCATCACAGTGGGCATATCCTTAATCTTGATGCTGGTGACAATGAGCGAGCCGAGGCCTGGAATTGAGTAGAGCGTCTCGGTCACAACGGATCCGCCGAGCATAGCGCTGAAGGTGCCTCCCGTAACCGTGATAACCGGGAGCAGGGCGTTCTTTAGCGCGTGCATCCAGATGACGCGGCGTTCGCTGGCGCCCTTCGCCCGGGCGGTCCGCACGTAGTCCTGCCGTATCGTCTCCAGCATGGAAGACCTGGTGAACCGCAACTCCTGGGCCGCGTAAGGCAGGCCTAATGAGATGGTGGGGAGGACGAAGCTCTTCCAGCTGGCGATCCCGTAGGATGGGAACCACCCCAGTTTGAGCGAGAACACGTAGAGAAGCATCATGCCGAGCCAGAAGCCGGGAAGAGCGGCCAGGAAGAGGGCCATCAGCGTCGGGACTGTATCTAACAGCGAGTACTGTTTCACAGCGGAGAGCACTCCGAGCGGTATCCCGATCCCTGCCGCGAACACGATGGCGTTGGAGGCGACCCTTACCGACACTGGGATGCACTTCAGCACGCTCTCTATAACCGGGCGGCGAGTGCGGTACGAGTCTCCGAAGTCCAGCCTAGTGAAAACGTTGGTGACATACTTTAACAGGCGCTCAAATGCGGGCCTGTCGTAGCCCAGTTCATGGTTGAGCTTGTCGATCGCTTCCTGAGTAGCTCCGCTTCCCAGGATAATACTTGCGGGATCGCCGGGCGACAACTCCATGATGAAGAAGACCATGACCATGACGCCCAGAAGGCTGGGTATGATCACGAGTAACCGTCTCAGGACATATCTGTACATGGGATTCCCCCCGATAGCAGCGATTTCCCGCTAGTCCCGCTCCGGAGCCGAGCGGCCCCGGAGCGGGTGAGCGACTGCCTAGATAACTACTTCCAGCTCCAGTCGAACAGGTAGTACCAGTTCATGTCGAGCTCAACGTTCAGGTTCTTGTTCCACGCGTAGGGCAGGGTCTTGTAGAAGATCGGGATGTAGCAGGCGGTCTTGGCGATGAAGTTCTCGAGCTCCTCGTAAATCGCCTGACGCTTGGCGGGATCGAGTTCCGCCGCGCCCTTGTTGTACATCTCGAGGACCCAATCCGCGTCATAGTCGGTGTTCTGGTACTTCAGGAACGAAGTAGACACGCCAGGGCTGGTGTACCTGGTGTAGTAGTCGTAGTCCAGCATGGCGTTGAAGCCGGAGCACAGCATGTTGAAGTCGCCCGCGCGCCAGCCGACGACCAACTGTGACGTCTGACCGCCGGTGATAGTGCAGGTGATGCCGACGTCAGCCAACTGCGCCTGGAAGGCCTGGGCGATCTTCGGGAAGTAGTTGGCCGTTGTGTACTGCAGCTCGCCGATATCGACTCCGTTGGGATAGCCTGCTTTAGCCAGGTACTCCTTTGCCTTGGCCGGATCGTAGGTGAACTTGAACGTGTCTTCCGACGCGCCGAAGATGTAGTCCGGACGCATCATGTGGTACGCGGGATCGGCAAGGTTCTCGTAGGCCATCGCGTTGATCGCCTCGCGGTCGATCGCGTACTGGATGGCATAGCGAAGATCCTGGTTCTTCAGCACGCCGCTGGCCGGGTTCAGCAGGATGTAGCTGATGTGTGTGGTGGGGTTGAGTTTGGTAGTGTACTTCCCGCTGCCGGAGATTTCAGCCCAGTTGGCCGGCGGTATGGCGTAGAAATCCAACTCGCCGTTCTCAAAGGCTATGAGCCCTGCGCTGACGTCTGCCATGACGATGTAATTGGCGTACTTGATAGGCGCTACGCCGCGGTAGTACTTGTCGAAGGCTTCGAGCGATACCTTGGTGTTGCCGTCAAAGGACACTACCTTGTACGGACCGGTTCCGGCCCCGGTGACGGTGGAGCCGAACTTGTCACCGGCCTCTTCGTAGGCCTTCTTGCTGACTATGAACACGTTTGTGGTGTTGTTCAGGAACGGGGTATACGCTTGCTGCAAGGTCATCTGGACGCTGTCTTCGCCGACCTTCTTGACCTCTTCGATGATGCCCACGTACGGAGCCATTACGCCGGATTCCATCGCCTTCTGGAACGAGAACACGACATCGTCGGCCGTGACCGGGTCTCCGTTATGGAAGAACGCATCCTGGCGGATCTTGAAGGTGTACACGCGCCCGTCCGGGCTGATCTCGTGACTCAGCGCGATACGGGGGTGTACCTGGCTGAAGTCATCAACGTAATAGAGGCTCTCGTAGATCTGATGGAACACTTCCAGGTCTACTGTCAGCGCTGTGGCGTACGGGTCCAGAGACGACACTACGCCGACCAGGGCCAGGTTGATTGTATCGCGGGGAGGGGCTGCGGCGCCTGGATCCTGCTTGGGTTCTCCTGTAGAGCACGCGGCCAGCGAGATCATCGCCAACGCCACGACAAGGAGACAAGCGACTACTCTCTTCACGTTTCTCTCCTCCATATCAGGTCTTGAGTCTACATGCCTCGCATGTTGTCCAACACGAACTGAACGCACGTCCTGGTGCCAGTAGGTAGAGCATCTTCATCAATACGGAAGTCATTGTTGTGAGGCAGAGTCGTACAGCCTTTCTTCTCATTGCGAGTACCGAGACGAAAGAACACTCCGGGTCTCTTCGTCAAGTAAAACGAGAAATCCTCCGAACTCATCTTGATGGGGAACTCGCCTGTGTTCTCCCTTCCCACCACCTTTGCGGCAGATTCGAGAATCCTTTGAGAGAGGACCGGATCGTTGACAACCGGATATGCTTTGAGCTCCGAGGTGACCTTGACCGTTCCGCCTAGCTCCTCGGCAGCGTTGGCGGCGATCCTGGATATGCGCTCGAAGAGGAACTTGTCCAACTCGGTGTCATATGTACGCACTGAGATCTGCATCTTGGCGTAATCGGCTATTACGTTGGTGGTTGATCCCGCGTTCAGTGCGCCCACCGAGCAGACGTACCTCTTGAACGGATCCATCTCGCGGGTGAGCGTGAACTGGATGCCGTTGTAGGCCTTGACGGCCATAGCTAGCGCGTCACGCCCGGTCTGGGGCAGGGTGGCGTGGGCGCTCTTTCCGTAGAACTCCAGCGTGATGGGGCGGCTTGCCGCCATAGACTCACCCGGGCAGACGCCGACACGGCCCGACTGCAGCGAGTTCTCGACGTGCAGCCCGATGATGATGTCGATGTCGTCCATGACGCCGTCTTCTACCATCAGCCTGGCGCCGCTCTCAGCGCCTTCCTCGCAGGGCTGGAAGATCAACTTGACCCTGCACTCAAGCTCACTTTCTACTGACTTGAGAGCTCTTGCTGTACCTAGCAACATGGCGGTGTGAGCATCGTGGCCGCAGGCGTGCATTTTCCCCGGGACCTGCGATCTGTACGGAACGTCGTTGGTCTCATTGACCGGTAGCGCGTCCAGG
>CAZRRG010000143.1:0-3886 GCA_964602455.1 uncultured Eubacteriales bacterium
GCCGGCGTAGCCGAACGCAAGGGGAGCGCTCATCAGGCCCCGCCCCCTTCGTGGCTCTCACTCCCGGAGACCGGGTTTTCCTTTCCCGGTTGAGCGAACCTCGGCTTCGGGGGAGGGTCGCCCGCGCGGCCGAACCAGATCGCCGAGGTAGGGCAAGATTTAATGCACGCAGGGTTGCCGCCGCATAGGTCGCATATCAAGGGATAGCCCTCCGCGTCCCGGTGGATCGCGCCGAAAGGACATGCGGAAGCGCACGCCATGCATTGGAGGCACTTGTCGCGGAGGAGCAACACAGCCTTGGTTTCGGGTTCTCTCACGAGCGCCCCGGCGGGGCACGTTTCCACGCACTTGGCTGTCCCGCACTGCCTGCAGACATGAGGAGAGTCTATCCCGCTCGCTTCGTCTTTGGAGACCTTCACCCGCGAGAACTCCGGCCAGTACTTGCCCATGTGGATGAAACTGCACTCTAGCTCGCATCTCCTGCAGCCGGAGCACTTTGACTGGTCCACCAGCATACGCAAAGGGATACCTGCGTCACCCATATCTGTCGTGCCATGGGGGTCGCCGTCCACAACATCAACCCGGTAGATGACCATGCCGTTGGGGTCGGGGCAGCATATCCGCGAAGTGGTCGGGATCCAGTCGTTGGCCTCGTCGATCTTGCGCTGCTTCACAGTGAGGAAGGGCATCATAGCCTGCAACGCCCAGATACACACATGCCTTCCTGGCGGTACTATCAGCCTTCCGCCGTCTATCTCAAAGTAGTCTCCGACCTTAGCGGGAAGGTCGCAAAACCCTCTCACTTCTTCTACAACGATCTTGAGCCTGTACATGGGGATTCCTCTCAAACATGACTTCATCAGGAATTCGGCTGCAGGAACGTAAGTTCCTTCAGGATACGCTAACCAGCAACGTCATGATGCCGATATCATTTATGTCAGCGAAAAAGCGTACGCTGTGCCCAGTTGCCTTAGGGGGCATGTCAATTGACCGGCGGAGAAGACATCGTCAACGGCAAGGCGTGGGTAAAGGACGGGAAGATCCAGGTCCAAAACCCAGGCCCCGGCGGTAAGCCGGCCACGATAGTTCCATGTCCCAACGTTGAGATTCTGATCTCGGGCCGCAAGATCACACAGCCCGAGCCGCTGGCCGATACCACGCCGGTCCAGGTCCACTTTCCGGATGAGCAGCCTACAGTCTCATACCAGGTACAGGTCACCCAGAATGGCCTGGAAGCCCAGGTTACCATTGTCATGCGCGACGGAGTGACTTATAGCCTTGAGGATACTCCTCCCTCGGAGTCGCTCCAGATCCGGTATTCAACCTCACCCGTGGAGGCGTCGCCCAGCCTGGAGAGCCTGCTCGCGGCTTTGCAGGAGAAGGGGATAGTCCATGGTGTTGATGTGAACGCCTGCAGGCAAGCCTGCGCCAACCGGACCTCCTATGCGTTTGTGGCGGCAAGGGGAGAGCCCTACGTACCCGGACGTGATGGTGAAATCCAGTTCCTGGTGCCTATGGAGCGGATCGTCGATCTTCCGGCCGACCAGCTCCAGATCGACTTCAGGGAGACCGTCAAGCTGCCGGACGTGAAGGCCGGCCAGGTCATAGCCATCAAGAGGGATCCGGTGCCGGGGACGCCGGGCAAGTCTGTTACAGGCGCGACGCTGCCGCCTCCCAAGTGCAAGGACCCGCACTTCAGGGCAGGAAAAGGTGTGGAAATCAAGACCGAACAGGAAGGCATGCAGTCGGCTGTGGCGACGGTCTCGGGGTGTCCTATGTTTGCCGAGGAGTCCGGCGTCATCAGCGTTGAGTCAATCTTCACACATAAAGGAGACGTGGACCTGGCTTCCGGCAACATACGGTCCAGCGGAAGCGTTACCGTGCTGGGACAGGTCCACGAAGGCATGAAAGTGGAGTGCGAGGGCAACCAGGAGATCTCCGGCACAGTCACAGGAGCGACCCTCAAGGCCTGGGGCAGCATCGTTGTAAGGGGCAACGTGTTCAAGTCGACGGTCACCGCCGGCAAAGACTCATCTTGGGTCAGGACAATGGACGGCCTGCTTAAAGAAATCGACGAGGCCGCCTCAGCGGTGCTGTCTACCGAGGGCCAGCTCAGGGAAGTCATGCTGAGAAGGGAACGGGGCGAACTCACAGAGGGTGACGCCGTGATTCTGAACGAAGAGAGTCACGTTGAACGCTTCCGCAAGCTGATCGTCGCCCTGTCTGCTCTATACAAAGAAAACCTTATGTTGTTCCCCAAAGAAATCGCTGAACAGATCCGGGGCACAAGGGACCTCCTGTCGGGCTTCGGAACCGGGATCTTTGAGAAGACCCACGCGGTGACGGCCGCCCTGGGGGATGCCCGGAACTGGATTGCCATAGAGCTGTCGAAGGGCAAGTCCGACGTCGCGGTGCCCTACGTCCAGAGCTCCACCATCGAAGCGTCACGCGACATCATAGTTACCGGGCAGGGAGCATTCTACGCCACGCTTATCGCTGGCCGCGCCATCAAGGTGGCCGGATCGCCAGGGTTGGTGCGGGGCGGTGAGGCAAAGGCGCGGGAACTCATCCAGGTGAACACCGCGGGCGGACAGGGTGCGGCGCCAACGCTGCTCACAGTACCGATCGACGGTAAGATCCAGGGCCAGACCATACTCCCCAACACCGTTATCAAGGTAGGGCCCCACTCATACAGGACCGAGAACACGCTGAACAGCGTCAAGGCATCCGTCCAGAACGGCCGACTTCTGATCGCCACCTCTGCCGGCCCCATCGAGGTACAGTAGGGCGGCAGGAGATCCCGGTAGCCCATCGAGAAGTACACCGGAGAATTCCTTGGACGGAGGTAATATTGTGAGAGTCTTCATCTCGGTGGACATGGAAGGCATTTCAGGCGTAGTTTCTTGGCCTCAGACTAACCCCGGACAGTTCGACTACGACCGCATGCGGAGACTCATGACCCAGGAAGCCAACGCCGCCATCGAAGGAGCATTTGAGGCCGGCGCGACAGAAGTGCTGGTCAACGACTCCCACGATGGAATGCGGAACATAATGCTGGAGGACCTGAACCCTGAGGCCAGGCTCATCACAGGCGACCACAAGCCCATGTCGATGATGGAAGGATGCGGCCCCGACTTCGACGCCGTTTTCCTCATCGGATACCACTCCCAGGCTTCCTCGACCGGAGTCCTGAACCACACTTACACGACGCGTGTCGTGCACTACTCGGTAAACGGCAAGGTCGTCGGCGAGACCGGCATGAACGCCTACATCGCCGGATACCACGGCGTGCCGGTTGTGCTGGTGTCCGGTGACTCGGTCGTCGCGGCGGAGGCTAAAGAGTTGCTGGGTACCGTCGAGGCTGTGGCCGTGAAGGATCCGAAAAGCCAGTTCGCGGCTTCTTGCCTGCACCCGACCAAGGCGCGGGCCCTAATCAAGGAAGCGGCTGTGAGGGCCCTCAAGAACCTTGACAAGTACAAGCCGCTCACGCCGCCGGCGCCATCGACTGTGAGGCTTATGTTCAACGCGTCGGTGTACGCTGACTCTGCAGCCATCATGCCGGGCGCGGTGCGGATCGACCCCCTGACTGTTGAGTTCACCGCCCCCGAGTACCTGACCGCCTATCGCGGCGCCAGGACAATGATGCATCTCGCTTACTAAACAGGAGTTGACTAGGGCGGCATCGATGCTGATGCCGTAGGTGCAGTGACGCTGGTGCCGGGTGGGCATCGACGCTAACGGTGTATATCCAGCGACGCTGCTGCCGAGTGGTAGCGACGCTAACGCTGTGTGGGTGGTAAGGCTTTGATGCGGCGCGCGCAGCGAAAAGCGTGCGGCCAGACTTCATTAGGAAAGGGCTCCTTGCGGAGCCCTTTCTTCCTTTCTC
>CAZRRG010000144.1:0-3807 GCA_964602455.1 uncultured Eubacteriales bacterium
GCCGCCCAAATGCCTCGCGAAGAAGTCGAATACCTTCTCCCACGAATCCATCGCCTGTTTCGGCCGGTAGCGCTCGGTATGGTAGTACCAGAAGCCGTGTCCCGCGCCGTCGTAGCGGTGGAACTCGTAGTCCTTACCGTGCTTCTTGAGCGCCTCTTCGTGCTGATCAACCTCTTCGGGCGTCGGCGCCTGGTCCTCGTTGCCGAAGATCCCCAGCAGAGGACACGCTAGATCGGCGGTCAGGTCGATCGGCGCCACCGGGCGGGCCGGGGTCAGCTTATCCTTCGGCATGACCACGCCGCCGCCCCAGCAATCGACTGCCGCATCGATGCCCTGCACCTTGCACGCCGCAAGGAATGCGTGGCGGCCGCCGGAGCACGTGCCGATCACGCCCACTTTTCCGTTAGAGTAGGGCTGGCTCTTGAGGTGCTTGAGGGCGCCTTCGACATCCCCCATCACGCTGGCGTCGGGAACGCCGCCTTCAGCCCGCGCCTTCTGGGCGATCTCGTCCGGCGTGCCGTGCCCGAACCGGCAATAGATGTCGGGACAGATGGCCGCATAGCCGTGATGCGCAAAGCGTCTGGTGGCTTCGCGGTAGAACTCGTCCCATCCCGGCATATGCGGGATCAGGATGACGCCCGGATGCGGACCCTCGCCCAACGGGCGCGCGTAATACGCGTGGATCCGGTCACCGTTGTGGCCTGCGATTGAGACTGTCTCGGCTAGCATCCCTTCGTACGCGTCGGTACGGATGCTGTTCCAAACTGCGCACATAGCGGAACCTCCTTTCAACCTTCCATCAGTGTTCCATGAGCCTTCGTCGACGACTCCGTCACTCCTCCGCGGACAAGCTGCGAGCAGTGGAGTAAGCCTCTCGTTCGTCACGAAAGCGGGACAGACCTTCCACTCACAGCCATGTTGTGAGAGCAAGACCTTCCACTCACGGTCATGTTGCGAGAGCAAGACCTTCAACTCGCAGCCATGTCGCGACAGGCAAGTCCTTTCCCCACCACCCCTTAGCAGGGATTCCCCCTATCGCGGTAGAAATCACCCTATACAGGTTCGTAATCTTCAAATTCAGCGTGTGTTCAATCAGTCCTTATCGACGCGCAACAGATCGCAATCGTCATCGCAGCCTGGAATCAGCCGGAGGAGCCACTGATGAACCTACACCAACTGAACTGCTTCACTGTGCTTGCCGAAGTGCTTCACTACACGGAGGCGGCAAAGCGACTGTACATTTCGCAGCCGAGTCTGAGCTACGCCATCTCAGAGCTCGAGAAGGAGCTCGGCGTGGAGCTCTTCTACAGACAAGGCAATCGCATAGTGCTGACCAAATACGGAGAGGCTCTCCTTCCCTACGCCGAAAAGACGCTCCTCACGGTCCAGAGAGGAGTGCGGGCCATTCAGAATCTGAAGGCGCTGTCGCCATCCATCAGCCTCGGGTACATTTACAGCATCAGCGGCGTCCTGAGCGAGATGATCCGCGGCTTCAAGCAGCACCGGAAGGATAACGACATCACCGTCAGCTTCTACCAAGGCCTGGATGAACACATAATGGACAAACTGCGCAAGGGCGAAGTCGACCTGGCGATCTCGACCTCATCTGGCGGGCACTCGGTTGCGGCAAGGCCCCTGTTCCGACAGGCGCTCTACCTTGCCGTTCCGTCGGACCACCCCTTGGCTCAGCGGGAAGAAGTAAGCATACACGAGCTCAAAGATGAGAAGTTCGTATCCATCACCCCGGAAAGCAGTCTCCGGGGCTTCATCAATGAAGCCTTCCAGCGAGCGGGATACACCCCGAACATCGTGTTCGAGGCGGAAGAGTGCAACGCCATGGCGTCATTCGTCGGGTCCCATTTCGGAGTAGCCATCATGCCTCGGATCCCCGGCGTCGACTCCTACCCGATTACCCTCCTGAAGATCAAGGAGATGAGCCTGACGAGGCAGATCTACCTGCTCTGGATGGAGAATGAGCCGTTGCCTGCCGAATGCGAGACCTTCAAGGACTATATACTGACAAAGCACAAGTTCCCGGAGGATCCGGTCTAGGCCGCTTCGCCACCTCCGTGCGGTGAAACGCTCCGGTAAGCGCAGTGAGTGAACGGCTCATATGCCCGAGGCCTACCGCTCCAGAGCCCTCCTCATGAGGCGGAACTTGACCCTTGTCTCCCGGTGCTCTTCCTCCGGGTCGGCTGTCGATATGATCCCGCAGCCGGCATAGAGGTACGCGGTGTTCCCGCGAACCAGTCCACACCGGAGGGCGATGGCCATCTCCCCGTCGCCTGCGAAGTCCAGCCACCCGATGGGGCCTCCATACAGTCCCCGGTTCATGCCTTCCAGACGCCGGACCAGAGGGATCTCCAAGGCCGCGGTCTTGCCGTACAGCGTTCCCTCCAGATAGTCCAGGAGCGAAGCCCCGCCCGGGACCTCAGTCTCCAGCACAGTGAGGAGGTGCTGTATATCTTTGAGCTTGAGAAGCGAGGGCTCGTCCGGCACGGACTTCAAGTTCCCGCCCATGCTGCGAAGCTTCTCGGCCATGATCTCCACGGACAAACGGTGTTCGCGCCGGTTCTTCGGGTCTGAGAGGAGGCTCCGCCCAAGGGCGTCATCCTCTTCTCCGGTTGAGCCCCGCGGGATGGACCCCGCAAGGCAGGTGGCGACCAGTGACTCACCATCCTTGCGAAGCAGAAGGCGAGGCGTGGCGCCTAAGAAAGCCCCTGTTCCCGGCTCGAAGCTGAAGACAAAGGCCTCTCCCTTGTGCTCAGTGAGCGCCATGAGGACTCTATCCGGCGAGACGGCCCCGTCGAAGTACACCCGCATCTCCCTTGCCAGCGTAACCTTCTGAAGCGGGCCGCGCTTCAGTTCATCTGTTGCCCCGAGAACTGCCTTCCGCCATAACTCCAGGTCTCCATCATCGGTGGCCAGGGCTGCCGGGTTGTCGGGCGTCGGCGGCGGTGTCGCTGTCAGCCTCTCGAGCTCTGCCTCGACCTCTGACCAAACGTCCGAAGCTGAAGCCGCCGGTTCCGGCACCAAGTTGAGGGTCAGCGACAAGTCGCCTTCCGGGTGCTGCGCGAACAACAACCGAGGCAGGCGCCAGAACCCGTTTGAGAAGCCGGACCAAGGGCCGGAGAACTCGAGGGCCGGGTCATATGCGAAGCCGCCCATCAGCACTGGGCCTTCTCCGCGCCTACTGCGGCCACGCACTACGGCCCGCTCGGCTAGGAGAGCCCAGTCCTGTTTGAGTTTTGCAGCCCGGTCCTCCGACGGGGGAAGGTCGAACGCCTTGGCAGCGCCTATCCCGAGGAGATGGGGCCCCGGCCCCGCGGAGAACCACAGCAACCTCCCTCCTGCGGCCTGCTCGGTCGCGCACCGGTATATGGATAGCAGATCACCTTTCCCGAGAGGGATGGTGTAAGAGTACAGCGGGGCCGACGTAGCGGCTACGCACTCCTCGTAGCCGCTGCGGAAGCCGTCAAAGTGTTCCGAGAGGTCGCAGTCCATCATCGTGTAAGCGAGACCTCCCGCAAGATGGACGTGAGCTCATCCAGCGAGTCCAAACGGTCGACACCGAACGCTATGCTGCGAAGACGCTCAATCTTGTCCTCGGGAAGCGCTCCGGAAGTCAGGGACAGGAACTTGCCGGTCAGGTCCTCATCGGAAGGAGGCGTAGCCCACCGCGCCCCGTGGGCGCCACTGCTCGCCCTGCTGGCGACCCTGACCGCCCACCTCGCTCTCGGCGAGTCCCTCCAGGTCATCGCCTTCGACGACCTGGGCGCCCCCGGGCGTCAGCCCCACCTGGCCCAG
>CAZRRG010000145.1:0-3626 GCA_964602455.1 uncultured Eubacteriales bacterium
CCCCGCTGTAGCGGATTGCGGGTTACAGGGCACCGCTGCCTCCCCGTCTAGCACGGCCAAACTTGTGATCTCATAATCAGTGGCGGAGGGGGTGGGATTTGAACCCACGATACAGTTTCCCGTATACACGCTCTCCAGGCGTGCTCCTTCGGCCGCTCGGACACCCCTCCGCAATGGCCAAAAACTATTAACTTCTATGTCGCGACGCGCAAATGCTTTACCTTTGCATCATGCCCTCGCGACGTCGCACCATCTCAATTATTGCTGCTCGCGCGTCTCTCGCAACGTCGCGCAAACAAAGTTTGCGCTTTGGCGGAGGGGGTGGGATTCGAACCCACGAGGCGCGTTAACGCCTACTCGCTTTCGAGGCGAGCTCGTTCAACCGCTCCGACACCCCTCCGGACCCGGCCCTTAGACCCGGCCGTCTCCCCTCGCTTCCCTTAGCTCCTTTCGGAGCTCCACAAAGAAGGCCTCAAGCAGGGAAGCACACTCTTGCTCTCTTACACCGAACGTGAGGTTCACGCGGTGGTTCAATCTTTGATCTTGGACTATATCCATGATGGAACCGCAGGCTCCCGTCCTGGGATCCCTAGCGCCAACAACCAGTCTCGGGATCCTGGACATCACTATCGCGCCTGCGCACATTGGACACGGCTCCAGCGTCACGTACATTGTGGCGTCAAGTATCCGCCAGCTGCCTTCGTGCTCTGCTGCCTGCCGGATAGCAACCATCTCGGCGTGGGCCGTCGGGTCCTGGAGGGTCTCCTTCAGGTTGTGACCCCTGCCGATTACCTCTCCGCCCTTCACGATGACGCATCCGACCGGGACCTCGCCCAGCGCCAGCGCCTTCCTGGCCTCGTCGAGCGCCAGTCCCATGCCCCAATCGTTGTCGCGTAGCGACTCCATCGGACACTCCTTGCACCGGATATGAAATGGTGCGCCCGGGAGGACTCGAACCTCCGGCAGACGAGGATTAGGAATCCTCCGCTCTATCCGCCTGAGCTACGGGCGCACGTCAAAGAGTGCGTTTGGTGCGCCCGGCGGGACTCGAACCCACAACCCACAGATCCGTAGTCTGTTGCCCTATCCAATTAGGCCACGGGCGCACATATTCGGTTTTCAAGATGGCGGAGAGGGAGGGATTCGAACCCTCGAAGGAGGTTTCCCCCCTTAACGGTTTAGCAAACCGTCGCCCTCGGCCGACTAGGCGACCTCTCCGCAAGCCTTACACCGCATTTCACAAGCGCACCGTCTATGATAACACGTCCATGCACGAGTTTGAAGGGGCGGAACAAGATCTTGCCCGGGTTTAGATTACCAAAATCCTCGCTCCGCTGGAACAAGGCTCCAGCGCGCGCCAACTGGCGCCGATCCCGTGGCGCTCGAAAACACTAACCATGTACTCACCCACAGCGCGAGCCGCGTCATCTTTGACCAGGCATGCGACCGACGGACCCGCACCGCTAAGGTAGCAAGCCAAAGCTCCGTGATCGTACGCGCCGTTCAGTATCTCCGCGAACCCCGGGATGAGTTTGGCCCTATAAGGCTGGTGCAACCGGTCCTTGCAGAGGACGTTCAACATAGACAAGTCGCCCTGGGCAAAGCACACCGCCATCATCGCCGCCCGCGACAGGTTGAACGTGGCATCTTTCACCGGCACCTCCGACGGCAGAACCTCTCTTGCTGCCTTGGTCGACAACTGGAACCCGGGGATGGCTACAGCGAAAACGACCCCCGGGGGCAAATCCATCCTCTTGTGGAGCACCGTGTCTCCTTCCATAGCTGCAAAGGTCAGGCCTCCCAGGATCGCGGGAACGATGTTGTCAGGATGACCTTCCATGCTCGCTGCTAACCTCAGAAGGCTATCGCTGTCTAGCGGCTTCCCAAGGAGCTCGTTCGCGGCCAGGATTCCTCCGACTACACACGAAGCGCTGCTTCCAAGCCCGCGTGCCGGCGGGATGTTGCACTCTGACCTCACGGCCAAAGGCCTTCGAACGCCAAATCGCTCAAGCACACTGGCGGCTATACGGTACACCAGGTTCTCTGGAGTCGAGGGCAACCCTTCGGCGTACTCACCAAGAACCACTACTTCGGGCTCCTGGGCAAAGCGGACTTCGAAGGTGTTGAACAGGGACACGGCCGCCCCCATGCAGTCAAAGCCGGGCCCTAGGTTGGCCGTGGTAGCAGGGACTTCCACCCTTACCGTCTTTTCGCTCTCACTCATGGCCTGCAAGTAGACCTTTCCACGGCGTGCGCCTCTGCTGACTCACTCGGCAACATACCGCTCTATCTCGCCTATCTCTGCCGCAACCACTTTGGGAGGCGTAAGCGCCTTGAGGGCCGAGTCCGGATCCTTCAGGCCGTTGCCGGTGAGGATGCAGACCACCCGTCCTTCCCTCAGGTAGCCTTCCCGCACCAGTTTGGCGACTCCGGCCACCGGAGCGGCGGATGCGGGTTCAGCAAAAATACCCTCGGTGCGGGCCAGAGTCTTGTAGGCCTCCACGATCTCTTCGTCCGTGACCTTGCCGATCCGCCCTCCCGACTCCTCCAAAGCCGCCGTGGCGCCCTTCCAGCTGGCGGGATTGCCGATCTTGATAGCGGTCGCCAGGGTCTGGGGGTCAGCCACGGGATGCCCGTCCACGATGGGCGCGGCTCCGGCAGCCTGGAAGCCAAGCATCTTAGGCAGGCCGAGCGGATGATCTGCCGCGGAGGACGCGCTCTGTTCCTTGAAACCTTTCCAGTAGGCGGTGATGTTGCCGGCGTTGCCGACCGGTATGGCCAGGTAGTCCGGGACGGCTCCCAGCTGCTCCGTTATCTCAAAAGATGCCGTCTTCTGGCCTTCGATCCTGTAGGGGTTGACCGAGTTGACCAGAGTCACCGGATGCTTCGCTGCCAGCTCACGGACCAGCGTAAGCGCCGTATCGAAGTTGCCCTCAATGGCCAGCACTGTCGCTCCGTACGCCATCGCTTGAGCCAGTTTACCTATCGCTATGCCCTTGTTGGGCACCAGCACCAAACAGCCCATCCCTGCCCTTGCGGCGTAGGCCGCAGCCGAGGCCGAGGTGTTCCCGGTGGAGGCGCAGACCACGGTACGGGATCCGTCTTCCTTGGCTTTAGATACGGCGACTGTCATACCCCTGTCCTTGAAGGAGCCGGTAGGGTTCAGCCCTTCGTACTTCAGGTAGATCTCGCATTGGGCGCCAAGATGCCGCTCGAGGTTTCGGGCCCGGATGAGCGGGGTCCCTCCCTCATGCAGGGTAACGATGTTCTTCCTATCCTTCACAGGTAGCCGGTCGAAATACTTCTCGATGAGTCCGTGGCTTGTCATAGGTATCACCTGATCACTTTGTATACCTTGTGTTCCTTCCTCTACCTACCACTTGGATCTTACCAGCATCCACAAGCCTTTTCAGAATCCTGACTGCCATGGGCTGGGAGACGGACAGAGCCGTCTCAACATCCTGTCTCGTGATGAAGTCTGTATCCTCCAACAACGATAACACGGATGCCTCATAGCGGTCAGGACCCTCTCTCTCGGCCGCAGAGTTGATGTTAGGAAGGGTAACCTTGAGGTCAAGTCCCTTCTTTTCTGTAAAAAGCCCTCCGGTGACTGGTATGTACCCACT
>CAZRRG010000146.1:0-3544 GCA_964602455.1 uncultured Eubacteriales bacterium
AGAGGCGTCCCAGAAGGACGGCAGAGCATCTGTCCATCCGTCGTCATCAGAACCGTATAGGTCAAAGACCCCCTCAGTTCCTGACGAGTAGTCTGCCGAAACATAGATGTTGAGCGTAGCGGCCGTTACCCTTCCCGCATAGCCTGAGAGGTTGAACCGCAGCGCGGCACTCTCGATGATACCATCGTAGCCCACCCATAGATTGAGCATGATGCCATACGAACTAGTGCTGTGGTCCGCTTTGCTGCGTGACTGCAGACTGCGTTAGTTCTGTGTCGCTCGCGATAAGACCGTCTATGAGCCAAGTTACATGAGCAATGTTAATGGATAGTACCATAATTCGCCATCCATTATGTGGGCCCTTCTCACTTGTGACATGGACCGCTCGCCTATTGCGGGAGAAATGTCCGCCTGTCTTCGGGACGCACAAACTCCTGGATTTCAAAGTCGTATCCTTCGGGACCTTTGAAGAGGAACGAGCGGAGCCCGATGGCAGGATGGTCTGTGACTTGAGTGAGGTTGGAGACCCCGGCCCGCGCCATCTTTTCGTGCCAAGCCTGAACATCATCGACGTTGAGACTCACGAGTGTGCCACCCCTTGAGCGTACGGGTATCGAACCCCGACGGGCATCGACGGCACCGACAAAGCCTGTCGCCCCGACCTTCCATATGACTGCGAACCCCTGGTCCGATGCAACCTCGAGGCCCAGCACCGTTGAAAAGAAGCGCTTGGCGGCGTCGAGGTCATCGAAGTAGAGGAATGTGATGATCGATGCGGGTTGGTGCATGACGGTTCCCCTCCGTGGCCAATAGCGTATTAGCACTATGTTCCACAAGGGGCGATGTGGGGCCTTTTTCCCACCAACAGTACACGAGCGCACTGATGAGGTACTTGCGCCAAGACTCGGACCGAAGCGCAAGCCGAACGACCGCTATGTCTGCCATCCGACTGTCTTACAGTGCGAACAATCAGATCCATGACAGCGCTGCCCCCCTACTCAGACCGCCGGAGGCTCGCAAGTCTGGAGAATACGCTCCATTGCTTGGAGAAAGTGAACGACTATCGGCGCGAGTTCCTGAGCGATGTGATTCTCATTTGTCCAATCTGCGGAGGGGAGCCTGTGGATACAGTAGACCCCCATCCGGCGATGGTGGGATACCTTGGCCCATCGAATCATCCCCTGATTGGCCAAGTCCCCATCATCGGCTCGACTAATCACGGTACAGCCCAGAGCAGATTCCAGTGCTCCCGGGGCTGCTCCCAGCATCCTTGCGTACGCGCAGCGTCTATCAGAGGCCTTGACAAGGACATCAACTACAAAGCAGCAGCGGAGTCCATCGGGTACCTTACTGGAGAAATCAAACAAAAAGGCGTCGTTTCCCTTCCAGGGTAGGAGAATGCATCTTCCAGAGTCATGGTGAGCGAGCTGCACTCTGGGGTGGCTGGGCAGTAGTGCTCTATGCAGGCACTGGAGTATCTTGAGGTCATCCTTCGCTGACGTTGATGCGCTGGCCAAGTGAACGTCCTCCTTTGCAGGTTGATAAGCACTAATCGTCTCTTGCGGCTATCCTCCTCGGTGGCTTGTCCTTGTGATGGAACACGTAGAGTAGGAACCTAGCTCTCGACCCGCCCACGTACACATCCGCGTCCGTACAGGTCTGCTTGCCCTCCTTCAAACCGATGAGGAACACGATGTCGGCCTCAAGGCCTTTGAACGAGCGGATGGTCGCAAAGCGGATGCAATTGCCCTTGGCGGTCCTGAACTCATCAAGATCCCATTCCCCGACCTTAGTGCACTCCTTCAGGCTACTCTTCTCTCTCCGGTTGGGAGACAGGATGACTATTCGATTAGGCTTGATACTCTGGCTCACCAGCCGCCCGACCTCGCGTTCGATGAGTCTCTTCTCTTCGTCAGACGTCTCCCAGGCCACGTGCACGACGGGTAGCCCTCCCAAGAGGCCGGGTCGAAGCCCACCTTCCCTGATAAACGAACCGATCCACGTGCTGATATGCTCGGTATTTCGAAGATTGCGGGTGAGCCGGTGTTGCGACACTCCCATCGCGCGGAGGCATTCGATATTGCGGCTGAAGACGTCCTGATTGGGGTCGGCAAACACGTAGAACTCGCCGTTGTTCTCGTCCCTGAGCATGGCTTTCAGGCACGTATACCAGTTCTCCGAAAAGTCCTGGCCTTCGTCGACAATGATTGCGTCGAACTTCTCCTCCACTGGGGCCTCGGCGAAGTACTCGAAACCAGCTGTCGGCAGGATCTCATCGTAGAACTCACTCAGTTGGTCGCCGCCTGGCGGTTCTTGGAGACTACGTCCAGCCCGCTCCAGTTGTCTCTTGAGGTACTCGTGGAAGCTCCCGCACACGATCTCCGCAGGGACCTGGCCAACCATGTACACCGCCAAGTTCTTGTTGAAACAGGTGAGGAACACCCTCTTCCCTGCCCTGTTTAGCCGGCGCGCCTTTTCGAGAGCAAGGAAGGTCTTCCCCGTCCCGGCCGCGCCGAAGAACACTTTGCGCTTGTCCAACTCTGTTTCATCGAGGATTCGCTCCTGCTCGTCGGTCAGGACCTTTTTGGACTCTCTGTCGTAGCGGTCAATCTCCTCATCCATACCGGCGAAGAACCGGCACCTGGGAGCGAGGACCCTCTGGATGAGGTGCTCTGTAGCCTGCCTCTCGGGTGCCAAGTCTGCGGTGGCGAATGCCCGCCGCACAGCAACCTCCGGCGAGTCTAGGTCGGGCTCCAGAAGAACACTCTCTGGTGCTAATCTCAGAGGCAGTACACCCCAAACGTGACTGCACTCGGGAAACCACAGGGCATGCCGTGCCTTCAGGGGAAAGTAGGGGGTATCAGCCTTTTCCTTGTACCGGTCTAGGATCGCGAACTTGGCCTTCTCGACCTGAGCGACCGGGTCCTTTGACATGGGCACCTGTCCGCCCTGCTTCTGTTCGTACCACTGGCCGTCGCCGTATCCGACTTTGCCCTGCTTGATCTCAATAACAAGGTAACCTAGGGTCGGGTTCACCACGACAAAGTCGGCTTCACCCGGGTCGCCCTCCAGGTCCGGCGTGGCCGCCGTGCGGAACTTGTAGGAATAGAGCACAGTGTAGGATGCAGGGAGCCGGCGGAGTGCTGCATACACTCTCCGTTCTCCGTCATTGTCGATTAGGCGCGGGTCAAGGTCAGGGATCATGGTAGCCATGGACTAACAACCCCTTCCATGCAAGGTGCGGGGAAGCAGGTATTGACTCAGCTGCGTGAACTGTTGAGGAACAATGTGCAGCCCTGTTCCTTGAGGTCTAACACCAGTTCTTCCAAGGCCGATCGTTCTGTTCCTAGGTACAATGCCAAGCACTCGAGACACATAGCTCCTCTAGCCTCACGCCCGAGGAGTTTGAGGTTAAGTGCCAGAGCATCGCTATCGATCGCAGTACCACACCTTCGACAGAGGTTTTTCTTGACCATTCACAGGAACCTCCCCGGACTGGAGCGCACAGAGCTCATCGCAACCGGATGTCAGGCACCTGGTCGAC
>CAZRRG010000147.1:0-3474 GCA_964602455.1 uncultured Eubacteriales bacterium
GTGTGAGCCGTTGATCTCCCCGACGATGCTGCTCTTCCCGAACTTTTCTGAGTAGGGGATGCCCATGGCGTCGAGCTCGCGGCGGACGACCGACAGCGTCTTGGGCAGGTCGAAGCCCACCTCCGGATACATGTGCAGTTCGCGCCGGAGGCCGATGATGTAGTCCTTATCTACTTGTCCGAGGCACCGGTCGATGTCCAAGGTCGCACCTCACTGTCAGATCTCGTCCAGCGGGTAGATCGGGCGGCGCACATAGCGGTACGCGAGTTTCTCAGGCGAGCGGGGCACCAGGCCAGGCACCTCGACGTCCAGCATCTCGCGTGCCACCGTTCCGTAGGAAGCCTTGTAGTGAATCGCCGACTTGACCACAAGGACCTTCTTGTCCTGTGGCATGATGCCGCAGCTGCGGAAGACCTCCAGGTCCCAAGGCTGGAGCCGGTTGGACGTGGTTATGATCTCGATGCCGTCCACGACCAGAACCGCTGTCGTGCCCATGGGGTTCAGGAGGCCGCGGCTCATCGCGTCCCTGTTGCGGTACTTGCCGTCGGTCAGGGCCTTCACGTAGGCCTCGCACTCAATGGGGCCTCCTGAAGTCTCCGGGTCCAGTTTTCCGCCGAGACGCAGCGAGACGGTGCTGCCAACTCCGGCGCGGGATGCCACTTCTGCCGATTCGGGGTCGAAGAGGATGGCTAGCGCAACGTTCTGCACCTTGCGCTCCAGGAGACGGCGAAGGATGTGGGTCGTGTCGCAGGTGCCTCCTCCTCCGGGGTTGTCCGCGACATCGGCGATAACGATGGGTTGCTCGTCGGACTGGAGAACCCGGTCAATGGCCTCGTCGATCGTGTAGAGCCGTCGCCGCAGCTCGCGTCGGGCATCCCAGATGGCGTCGCCCAGCCGGTTTGCCGCGTCTCTTGCCAGTGCAGCATCCCCGTCCGCTACCACGACCACCGAGACTCCCATGTCGTGGATGTCGGCGTGGAAGAAGCCGTGGCAGATGTTGACGTTCAGGATCCCCGGCTCGTTGCGCATGGCGTGCATCCGGGCAACGAAGGTGGCCATCGGCTCATTGGACGTCGGCATCCCGGTGAGGAGCATGTCGAGCTGGCGGATGCTCACAACCGGGCGGACCTTTCCAAGCAGGCAGTCCCTCATGCAGGCGGCGGCCCGCAGCCCGGTCTCATACATGTCGATGTGAGGGTAGTAGTCAAACACGAAGAACGCGTCGGCGTTCTCCGCCATCTTCTTTGTCATATTGCAGTGCAGGTCTAAAGAGACAACAATCGGCACTTCAGGCCCGACCTCGGCCCGCACGGCCTTCAGGAGGCGGCCTTCGCCATCCTCATCCGCTTCCAGGACCATGGCGCCGTGGAGCGACAGGAGTACGCCGTCGACCTTTTCGCCTGCCTGCACCGTCTTCCTGATCGCGCCCAGGATCCCCGATTCGACCTCTTCGTAGACGTCCATGGTTACCGGTCCGGCCGGCGTGGCGTTGAAGGCCACCGTGGGGATTAAACGGAACTCGGGCAGGTCGCGGAAGGTGTCCAGGAACGCGCCGATCTCATTCTTGACCCCTTTGAAGCGCTCGAGGATCTCCTCGCCGAAGAAGCGGTTCCGCCTGTTGTACGCCGCCTTATCGGTCGGGTTGGGGTTGAACCGGTTGGTCTCGTGTTTGAACTCCGCGATCACGATGTTCTTCATAGCGTCGGGTCCTCCAGATCCAGTACTGCGTTTAGTAGGGGAGCGTGCTGCTGCGAACCGTACACGTCGCGCTCGCCCAAGGCCCCTGAAGGTATTGGCCTTACCATTGTCACCTTTATCGCCCTAGCGGCCGGGAACTCGATGACGCTCACGATGCTCTCCTCGGGCACGCCGTACAGTCCTGCGACGAACTTCCCGGTCAACACTCCGGCGTCAGCTACCCGGCGATAGGTTTGGTCATCCTTGAACAGCACGTCCAGGGTGAGCTCGTACGGGCCCGAGTTCTTGGAACGTATCACAGAAGCCAAGTCACGGAGCGGGATCCTCATGCTTTCCGACCTCCCACAAAGCGATAGTAGGCGCGTGGGAACAGCGAAGCCGGGTCTTTGCTTTCAAGCAGCGCGTAGACAGAGAACGTGTACACAGCGCCGACCTTCACATCCGACGGCGAGAAGGGGAAAGCCAGGTTGCCCGCAGTGGCCATCCGTCCTTCGTAGCCGTGGTGGAGCAGGGTGGAGCGGGCCACCGAGCAGACCGCGTCGGCGTGTTCCTGGGTATCGGCCACAGCGTCTATCACAATCCCGACCTCGTGAGAGGTGACTTCTTTGCTGGGTTCCAGCGGGCCCATTACTCCGTTCTTCCCGTAGACTATGAAGTCCAGCAGGTAGTCGAAGTCCGCGGACAGGTTGGCGGCGGTCCTCTTCTTCACGCCCTCAAGG
This sequence comes from uncultured Eubacteriales bacterium, assembly GCA_964602455.1. Lineage (GTDB taxonomy): Bacteria > Bacillota > Sulfobacillia > Fermentithermobacillales > Fermentithermobacillaceae > JBBDIP01. The sequence goes on from CAZRRG010000147.1 coordinate 2,418, forward strand.
ATCTCATCAAGGTGGGAGATGAAGATCGGATCCCTGTTGCCGCAGATGGAGATCGCCCGGAAACCGATGGCCTTCGCGCCCTCCAGCTTTACGTTCGGGGAGGAGTCACGGTGGAACCGGGTTCCGGTTACCCGGACGCGACGATCGCTCTCCGCCTCAAAGGTGCAACCCCTGAGGTCGAGAGTACCGCCCGGGCCGGGCAGCAGATAGGGATTGGACTTCTCGTACAGCGTGTGAGCGCTAACCGATAGTGGGGTGCAGGCTCGATTCGGGCTTAGGGGCTCCACCGAGAAGTAGTCCTCGCCCAAGTAGCCCATCATGCAGTCTGAGCCGCTGCCGGGAGTGGCGCAGATGCAGGCGCACTCCAGGATCTTGCCCAGGTGGATAGCCAAAGCTTGCGGGTAACCCAAGCGTATGGGAGGGGCGGCGAAGGGCGCCGGATCGTATGCACGGCCGCAGATGATCACCTGGGCCTCATCGTCCAGCGCCTGGATGATAGGTTCGATGCCCATCTGAGCTACGATGTGGGTGCTGTCCTCGATATCCTTCTCGGTAGGCTGGGGCGCGGCGCCCAGACTCCGGATCTTGCCCTTTCTTAACTCCTGGACCAGGAAACCCTTATCGAACTCGGAGGAGATGACCGCCATCTTGAACGTGAGCTGGTGCTCCTCGGCTATCTCGGTTATGATGCCGACCTCGCGCTCAAGATGAGGGGCGGCTCCAGACCCGCCGGCTGATCCGATGACCAACGGTATGCCCAGGCTGCATGCCGCCTTCAGCATGAGCGTAAGGTCACGCTTCACGGCGACCTTGTTGGTGAAGGGGATTCCGCTGCCAAGGTAGTAGGGGCCGGGGTCCGTCGAGCCCGCATCGCAGGCGATGAGGTCGGGCTTCTGAGCCACTCCCGCGTTGAAGGAATCCTCGGGAAAGCCGTACCCCACTATGCCGGTGGGAGACAGGATCTTGTACTCCTTCATATCGTTCGCATCCCTTCTAGTACAGCTTTGTGTACTTGAAGTCCTCGATGCCCAGTTCTCGTAACGCTTTCGCCCGGTTC
>CAZRRG010000148.1:0-3440 GCA_964602455.1 uncultured Eubacteriales bacterium
CTGTACTCCAGCATGTACCGGATGGCGTCCAGCCCACCTGCCGCGCAGGCTTAGTGGGGGTCCTCGAACAGCACCGTGACTCCTCTGGGGAGCGTGAGCTCAGCGTGTCTCCATGGAGACAGCCGGGAACTCTCGATGTGGTAGTGGGCGTCGACGAAACCCGGGACCAGGTATGCGCCATCCGCGTTCACTATCGTCGTGGAGGGCCCTATGCAGCCTGAGGCATCTCCGACGAGGGCGATGCGCTCGCCCGAGACTGCTACATCTAGACCGTCTTCAATTTCTGCTGTGTTGACGTTCACCAATCGCCCGCCTCGAATGACGAGGTCCGCCGCCTGCCTGCCTAGCGCCACGTCGATCAGCTTCTGGCGAGCGGCGACTTCCGCCTGGGCATGGGAACGTCTGGATTCGTCCATTGCTATGCCTCCCTCCGAGTGATTCCTAGAGTCCGTATTTCGAGTCGTTCAACACGGGACATAGAAACTCCTTCTAATTGTCCAACACCCGAGAAATTGTCACACAATTTGCGGCGTAAAATGGCCGGGTGCTAGCTGCTAGGTCGAAGCATCACGGGAGACGGACCCTGGAGGACGCTCTCGGACGGGGATAGCCGCTACAAATCAAAAGGACCCCGCCACCCGGCGAAGTCCCATGTATTCGAGGTTTGGTGTCGGGAGCGGGACTTGAACCCGCACGGTGTTCACCATACGCCCCTCAAACGTACGCGTCTGCCAATTCCGCCATCCCGACACGCTGCGATCAGCAAATATGAGTATAGCGAGCCCCACATCCGGTGTCAATCATTTCGCCTAGGTAACAGCCCGTTTGCGGGGCCCGTGAGTTCTCGATCTTACAGCCCGCTCACCCTTGTTACCTGCAGCCCCATGGACTCAAGCCGCTCGATGAACGGGTTGATGCCCACGACGTCCGAGGCGATGTGTCCCGAGACAACAAGGTTCTTGCCCTGCGGGAACTCCTGCTTCAGCTTGGCCACCTCGGCGGGAGCGCAGTGGATGTAGATGACCGTGTCGGTGCCGTGCTGGAAGTAGAGCCTGGCGAGCGTAGAACCGCCGTTGGTGCCGGCGCCGTGGACAACCACGGTCTTCCCCGCTTTGTTGGACAAGGCGCCGAGCCTGACCGCGACCTTTGTCGGCGCGTTCTTAATCTCGGGGAGGGTGTTCAGGGCCGCAACGACGTCCGCCACAGTGGATTCAGGCCCCACGTGTGCATCCACCGCTTCCTGCATGATCCTCCGCCCTATCTCGTCCAGCGGGTTGTGGATGTTCATATAGGGCATGCCCAGGAGACGCGCGAAGGACGGCGCGTGGTCGTAGTTGGCCGAGTGCCTCACTGCGGCAATGCCATCCTTGAACCTTGCCACGGCTTCCTTGGCTTCCTTCTCGGGGATGCCGTTCCGGACCATGATGTCTGTGTGGAGGTCGAGCACGTCAGGGAACGTGGTCACTCGCGGGTCCGGGTGGTGCGCCAACACGAGGTCGTATCCCAACTGTTTCCCAAGCATGATCTCGGGAACGCCCATATCGATGCCGAAAATGATCTTCTTTATGTCCTTGCCCGGCACGTGGATCATGGAGTCCGCGGGCCATGCGGTCTGGCCGGCCATCTCCATGGCGATTTGCATCAGTTGCTCTGTGGTTACCCCTGCTCCCATCAGCAAAGAGCCCTCCCTCGTTGCAGTCTACCTGCATAGTTCGAGTTCGGGCGATGATTCCCTTCCGGTGTCGAAGCACCCTTGATCATGACCGGCTCACGTCTGGCTTAACCACGCTGAGCGCTAGCTCGGACTCTAGCTCAACATAGACATAATCCTGGGGATGTGCTTTTCGGCGCACTCCCGTCCTGCCCTACTGAGGGTCTTGCACTTTGCCGGCGTGGGTAGCCCGCTCTCGTAGACGTCGGGCTGAAGCGTTATGGAGGCGTGCTCGTTGATGTTTCTCTGGGTGTTTTCTCTGCTTGCGAGCTGAAAACTCCGTGAGAGGATCGAGACGGCGTTGCCCGGAGACTGGGGTTTCTCCACATGCAGGCTGAGATCCACGGCCACCACCTCTTCGGCTCCCATCCTCCGCGCCTCGTATACCGGGACCATGTCCCGGATTCCTCCATCTACCAGTAACCAGGGTCCGAAGGACTTGGGTTTGAAGACCCCAGGGACCGATATGGACGCGCGGATGGCTTCCGAAAGCTTCGCGTCGGTTACGTAGGTCCTCCCTGCCATCCCGAGAGCCTGGATCATGGTCCTGGACCGGGGAGGCGAGTTGGTGAAGACCACGATGCCCCCTGTGACGATATCCACGGACACTAGCGCCACCGGGATCCTCGCGTCCTCCAGGTTAATGCCGCGGGCGAACCTATCAAGGGCTTTTTCGATCACGCTTCCGCCGATGAGCCCGGAGAAGCCCATCGCGTTGATCCCCGTCGAGGCAGCGAGCACTGGGATGTCGACAGGCTCCTCCTCATGGGTCAGAGCCCTGGTGGTGACATCCTCGAGACCCGAGATGTCTACTCCCGCCGCGTATAGCCCCGCTACGATGGCGCCGGCGCTGGTCCCGGTGATCACTGACGGCCCAAGGCCCAGTTCTTCCAGGACCTGAATCACCCCGACATGGGCCAGCCCCAGTATTCCGCCTCCGCCAAGCGCGAGTCCCCACTTCTTCACGGCTCTCACCCGTCCAAGAGGTAGTCGAGACAGCCTATGCGGGGCGCAAAGCGTTTGGAACTATGCCTGGGTTCGGTACTCTCTGGAATCCGGCAGCCTCCAGGCGAGGATCACCGACATGAACACGATCGCCGCCTCAACAGCAAAAAGGACGGTGTAGTTGGTCGCCTGCAGGAGCCACCCCCCTACCATTGTGAGCAGGGTCAAGGGCGCAGATATGGTGTTGTAGAGGCCAACGAGCGTCGCCCGCTGGGACTCGGGGGCGATGTCCAGAACGTAGTTGGTGTACCCAATCCACGTGCCGCCGAAGCCTGCGCCGAGACATGCGTAGAGCATGAGATACAGGGGGAATGCCAGAGCCGTGAGGCCGGCGAAGAAACTGAGGCGCGCAAGCAGAGCCAGGGTCCCGGTCAGCATGAAGACGACGGTGACCAGCCTCACGATCCAGCGCGGTCCGTGGCGGTCTCCGAGGTATCCCCACAGCGGGCCGCCGCCCACGCTCCCCACCATCTGAGCCGATACGAACAGGCCAACCATGCTCGGGGCGAAGGCCAGGTCTTTCTGGGCGTGGATTGCGAAGAACGGCAGCGCCAGGTACATGGCGCCCATCAGGAGCCTTGTGTAGATGACTTGACGGAACAGGATGTTCGAGGTCCACGCAGACGGCAGTCTCCTGAGGTACTCACGCATGCTTGTTACCTCGCTGGGCGGCTTGCCGCCGGGATCCTTGATGAACACCATGCAGAGTAGCGAACAGCATTGG
>CAZRRG010000149.1:0-3144 GCA_964602455.1 uncultured Eubacteriales bacterium
CCTCGGTACCTACCGCCAGCCCAATGCCACCCAGCGCTCTGTGCCCGTAGATTGTAACCGACGACCCGTGAGCCGGGATCTCCCCGAGGAGGGGCAGAGCATGGGAATCGTCGACCACGAATGGCACGTCGTACTCGGCGGACAGCTCGTCGCAGCCGGATTGGAGGAGGTTCACGCCGTCATCGTCTAGCGTCCCGAATCCGCAACCGGGCGTCGATGCCCCCTGCGCGTAGATGCCTGAGAGGAATGGAGCATGGACCTCTGCCGCGGCAGCCAGGGCTTCGATAGATGGTTCCAGATTCGCGGCAGCCAGCAGCGAGGCCGGCGTGTTGCTGATGCCGTGGATTGCGTAAACGGCGCCCTCGAGCGGCGTTACCACTACGTCAAACGCCGGCGCATGGAGGTGGCGATTCGTAACCTTGCCGCCTGCGTACACATGGCGGTACTTGGGGGGAAGGATCCCCGCCGGCACGGCAAGACTCTTCTGCCTGGGCCAAAGGCACCGGGGAGTGCAACCTTGGCGTGTCCCGCTTTCGGTGAACGACGCGAACGCAGCCTGGCATACAGCCCAAAGCCCAGCTGCAGGAGTCTCTACAAGGCAGCAGTCATAGTTGTCGCTGTAACGGTTCTTCACCAGGTCACGGATCCGGTCGAAGGCGGCCGCTCCACCTGCCACGCCCGAGCCGCTCGCGCGAACGTTGTGTCCCGTGTCGCCCGCGCCTGCGGCGCCACCCAGCCCGAGGTCCGATGCAGCCTTCCTGACTTCTTCCAGAATGGCAGGGGCTTCGTCAGCCAGCTCCCTGTACATCCGGTACTTCCATCTATGTCGAGGCATCCGGTCACCCTTCTCTTCATCCGGAGGATTGCCCATAGCGCAAGAGCCGTGCGCGATCACGAACTCAGCCCTGTTATTGTGGCGCGTTTCGCGACCTGTGACTCTCCTCCTGTGGCCGGCCTTCATGTGGATGCGCCTCCAACTCGCGACGGGCGGCAACCGGAGCGTGGAACACGCAGGGCGTTGTCATGAAACCTGAGGTCAAGTAAACTATGCCCATGAGAAAACTAGCCTTAGCCGGACTCTTCGTTGCAATGGGACTTGTGCTACCGATGGCCTTCCATTCGTTGGGGCTGGGACGTGCCTTCTTGCCCATGCATATCCCAGTTATGCTGGCCGGTATCTACCTGGATTGGCGCTTGGGGATTGCTGTAGGCGTGGTTACGCCGGTGCTTTCTTCGGTTCTTACCGCCATGCCTGCGATGCCCATGGCGCTCACGATGGTATTTGAACTGTCGATCTACGCTGTCATCGCCGGTGCGGCGTATAGGAGGACAAGGAATGGCCTCCTGTCCGTTGCCGCGGCTGCCTTTGCGGGGCGCCTTGTCTACGGGTTCGTGGCATACCTCTTGTTCCCGCTGCTTGGCCTCACTCAGGTGGCTCCGTTCTACCCGATTACCACAGGTCTGGTGACCGGACTGCCGGGCGTAGCGGTCCAGTTGGTGCTGATCCCGCTGCTACTGCTCAAGATAAAACCCGAGAGGGAGATCTGAACTCGCCGGCGGCGCTGCTGAAGCCGGACCTGAAGCAGGTTGCCACCCCGCCCGGCGGGGTGGCTTCGTTATTGCCGGATCTGATCGGTCGTTTTCCCCATCAAGTCAAGTCGAGTTGCTCCAGCCCTAGCCTCAGCAGGGTCTCGCGTGTCGGGATACCGGTAGCGCGATCCCAGCCCCTGGCCTCGTAGTAGTCGTCTAGCATGCGGTCTAGTTCGACTACGTTGCCGGCTGACGCTCCGTCCTGTAGGGGTTCCTCGAGGAAGCGCTTCGGCAAGGTGTCATCAGCCCGCCGGATGCCGCGGAGGACGATGAACGCTCTCTCGAGATTGACCGTCCGCTCGCAGGCATCCCGGACCGAAGTCTCGTCAAAGGGCAGCCCTGTGGCGGCGCGGAGCAGGTCCGCGGCCCGGTCGAACGGCAACACTTCCATGTTCACTATGGTGTTCTTGCAGGCGTTGAGGCTGTCGGAGAGGGCGCACAGCTCCTCGAAGTGCTTGACAAGGCGTCCCTTGCCTTCCCAGGACAGGCGGTTCGCCGCGCCCGCGGCGCCGTACCTCCGGATCCCTTCTTCCGGACTGCCGGTGAACTCGAAGGAGGGCTCGGAGCGGAGGTGGTCTCCTCCGCGGGAGGCCACCGCGAGCCCCAGGGCGTAACCCTTCAGGCCGCGGGGGTCTGCCTGGAAGAACTCCAGGCCTTTCACGTGCATCGCGATTTCGGAAGAGCCCCGCCCGATCCTCTCTGCCGCCTTCTTGATGCCCAGCGCGAATAGGTCGCCGATGCCTTCCCGATACGCGATCTTGCGTATCATCTCAAGAATGCTCCTGGCAGAACCCCAGTTCATGTCAAGGCCGTCCAGGTCGTCCGGGGTGAGGATACCCCTTTCCTTGCACTCCATGGCGAAGGAGATGCACTCCGACACGCCGATGACGTCCATGCCGTACCGGTTGCAGAGGTCCACCACGTGCAGCCCCAGCTCCAGGTCCGAGTTGCCGACTCTGGACGTGAACCCCGCCAGGCCCTCAAACTCGGGTCCCTCGCTGGCAAGCCCCTTGAATTCACCTTCTTGTATCCTGAAAAACCTGCTGCACGGGATGGGGCAGCTGTGGCAGGCTTTCGATTTCACTTTGTGCTTCCGGGCCAGAGTCTCGCCGGACACCTGGGATGCGGCCTCGAAAGTGCCCTGCTTGTAGTGCCTAGTGGCCAGGGCCCCGTACCGGTTTAGGGCGCCTACCAGGCGAGTGGTGCCAAGCCATCCCCGGGGTTGGTAGTCGCTGTGCGAACATATCTCCTCGTTGAGCTGGTTTATGAGGGCAGAGAACCTCACAGGATCCTTGACCTGCACCGGCTGAGTGCCCCTGACCGCAACCGCCTTCAGGTTCTTTGATGCCATGAGGGCGCCCATCCCGGTGCGTGCAGCGGCACGGACCAGGTTCGCGAAAACACCGGCCATCGTCACCCCATGCTCGGCGGCGGGCCCAACTGCCGCGACCTGAGCCCTGTCGTCGCCGAGCTCCTTTCGCACCAGGCGGTCGGTTTCGGGGATGTCTTTGCCCCAGAGGTGGGATGCCGGGCGTAGCTCAACCGCGCCGTCCC
>CAZRRG010000150.1:0-3126 GCA_964602455.1 uncultured Eubacteriales bacterium
GTGCCGTCGAAGTCGCACGCAACCAGTCTCACAGTCAAGGTATCACCCTTTAGCGAAGCAGGTTCAATATCTTGGGGCCCAGCCTCTCCACCGTTTCCTGCATCGCCAAGGCGGTAGACGCTACCTCGGCAAATCCTACGGCGTCGGCGGCGTGACCCGGTGAGGCGGTGGAATAGGTAGGTGAGGCGGCAACGCTAACGGGTGAGACGGCGTTAGCGGGTGAGGCGGCGTTACCGGGTGATTCGACCGGTGTGGTGTCGGGATCGCGTGGCGCCCTGTACCAGACCGTGTCCCCTTCCAGACAGAAAACCCCTGGGCCTTTGCCTGAGGCATTGCGGTCGTCCAGGTACTGAGTGAGGCGTTCCGTCACCGGCCGGTCGGGCCCTAGCCGCACCACCGGGATGCTGAGGGCAATGTTGTCGCCGGACCGGGCTATGTGGACCTCGCAGTGTCCCCTTACGGCTCTAAAGACCACGTCAGGCGCTCCACCGTATTGGGGTTTGGGGAGTAAAGTGAACCCCGCGCCGCACAAGGCGCGACCAAGGCCTTCTGCCCAGGAGTCTCTAGCCAGCGGCTGCCCAGCTGGCGGGTCACCATCCCGGGGGAACTTAGCGCATCCGCTCAGAGGTCCGTCTTCCCGCACTGTCTCACTCTCCGGTGTTCGGCTATACTTTAGGACGTCGAGGTGGGGCCAATGGATGGCATTACGCTTAGTGTTATACGGTGTGAACTCGGGGGATACCTCCCTCTTAGGGTCCAGAAAGTCCAGCAGCCGGCCAAGAAGGAACTGGTCTTGACCGTGTGGAGCCCATTGGTGCGCGAGCGGTTGGTGCTCTCCCTCGAGGGGCAGGAACTATTCTTCGGCTTCTCCGACGAGAAGAAAGAGAACCCGGCAGTTCCGCCGGGGTTCTGCCTCGGCCTGCGCAAGCGCCTTGAGGGCGGGACCCTGGTATCCATCCGTCAAGAGCGGCTCGACAGGGTGCTCTACCTGGACTTCGACGGCCACGACGACTTCGGCAACGTGAAACGCTACGTCCTGGTCTTCGACATGGCGGGACGTGAGCAGAACATCGGACTCTACGAGGACGACCTCCTCGTTGCCAGCATTATCCCGTCCGATGAGGGCCGGTTCGAACACCGCAGTCCATACACGCCTCCGGCATCGGAACGGCTGGATATCCGCGGCTTCACCGGCGCGGATGGCGAGGAGCATCTCTCTGCCCTGCTCCTCCAAAGGGAAGGCGCGGCAAGCCGTGTGCTAAGCGATCTGGTGGAAGGCGCAGGCAAGGAACTGGTGAAGGGAGTCCTCGCTGCGGCCGGTGTATCCGAAACTGAGGTCGTATCCCCCGCTTCTGCCGAGAGACTCGCTAGGGCACTGCTCGCGATTGGCCGAGCCCTGGTGGGTAAGCAGGCACAGTCAAGATGCGATGTGCCTGTTGGCGAGTCACCCAAAGACACTCCTTGGTCTAGCGCGCATCCCGGTCACGGGAATTGCTCCGTCGAGCCGGTTGGCGCCACTTCTGCAGCTTGCTTCACCATTTGCCCGGCGATCTATACCTCTTCAAAGGGCCTGGTCCTGCATGCGTTTCCGCTTCCGCATCTGGAAGTTGACAGCCGCTTTGATACGGTTCTGGAAGCCGCACGTGCGTATCGCAAGAGGGTTGCCGCTGCCGGCGAGTTTCGCTCTCTCCTCGCCCATGCGGATGCTTTGCACCGCAAGCTGCTGAAAAAGGTCCAGTCCAGGTATGAAGCCCAGACCCAGGACCTCTCCAGATCCCAGGACTACGAGAAGTACAGGATCTGGGCTCGGCTTATCGATGAGTCCGGAAAGCGGAACCCCCCCGGCGCCACCGAGATAGTTGTGACGGACTACTACGCCGATCCCCCTCGGGAGGTTACCGTGCCCCTGGACCCCAAACGGTCATCGAATGATAACGCAAGAGCTTACTACCGGACTTACGCGAAACTCGCCAGGGCTGAGAAGACTCTGCAGGAGTCGCTGGCAGCCCTCGACCGCGATCAGAAGACACTGGCCGAACTGCGGGATGCCCTGGACCGCTGCGTAGACGTCTACGGTGTTTCCGTCGTAATGCAGAGGCTGGAAGCCTTGGCCAGGCGCGAAGGGATAGCGGTTAAGCAGGGTAAGCGCTCCCCCAAAGGGTCGCATAGGGCACACCGGGCCGGTTCCGGGAATTCGCCGGAGGCGTATGCCGACGCAGCCGGCGCGTCAGTCCGTGTGCGCGTTATGGAAGGCCCGGATGGGGCTACATTCTTGGTTGGCGGGAGCGCGAAGCAGAACGATGAGCTGGTGACGCGCTTGCGTATGCCGGGCGACGTGTGGCTCCATGCCAAAGGCGTAAAGGGAGCCCACGTTCTGGCGAGACCGGCCCCGGGCCAGGCGCTGTCAGATGAAGCGCTCCTGGCTGCCGCTCGCCTGGCTGCGCAGAAATCGGAGGCAAAGGACTCAACTAAGGCCGAGGTCGACTACGTGGACGCCATGAAGGTCAGAAAACCCAGGGGCAGCGCCCCAGGCTTTGTAACCTACACAGGGCAGAAGTCCTTGATGGTCGATCTCAATAAGGAGTGACTTTGCAGCATCTGCGCACTTTGGCACTCCCTGGACCTCAGCACTTCCTGAGGTTCACCACTTCCTGGGTTTCAACACTTCCTGGACCTCAACACTTCCTGAGGTTCACCACTTCCTGGACTTCAACACTTCCTGGACTTCAACACCTTCTGGACTTCACTACTTCCTAGACTTCAATGTTCACCGGGAATAGTCACGTGGTGACCGCTTTCTTCTCCAGACCTTGAGCCCGCCCCGGATGGTCCCAGAATCTGGTCATACGGTAACCGTTACCGGTTCGTAACGGTCCCGACTTGCCCGTTGGAATATTCTGATAGGCATGTCATGACCGGGACAATCTGCGCGGATCATGCCGTGACCATTTCCGTTCGTGCTATTGGTCGCCGGAAGACCGATGGGCGAAAATGTGCGGTCACCGGATGACCGCTTGTTTCCCATTGGTCGTCTCGTGACCCCACTTTTCGACAAATGTGTCGCGGGATGACTAGCAGCCTGTGTGAATAAGTGAATATCCGGGCCAGGCATGATTTTCCTGCTTG
>CAZRRG010000151.1:0-2875 GCA_964602455.1 uncultured Eubacteriales bacterium
GACGGCGACGGCCTGGTCCCCGCCGGCCTTGGATGCAGGGACACCCTGCGCTTTGAGGCATCAATGCCCCTGTACGGCCAGGAACTCGACCAGAACCGCGGTCCCCTTGAGGCGGGCCTCGGCAGGTTCGTGGCGTTCGGCAAGGGCACCTACTTCGCCGGCAGCAAGGCCCTCATGGAGCAGCGCGAGAAGGGCCTTCCGTTCAAACTGGTCGGCCTTGAGATGAAGGAGAAGGGCGTGGCCAGGACCGGGTACAAGGTGTTTGACGAGGTCGGGACCAAGGAACTGGGTTACGTCACCACCGGCTCCTACGCTCCCACTCTCGACAAGTACCTTGCTATGGCTTACGTGCCCGTGGATTACAGCCCCGTAGGCACGAAGGTTTCCGTGGAGATCCGTGGCAAGAAGTTCGCTGCAGAAGTAGTCAAGATGCCGTTCTACAAGAGGGAGGCCAAAAAGAAGTGACTTATCCTGCGAACCTGAAGTACACAGAGACCCATGAGTACGCAAAGGTCGAGGGCAACAAGGCGTACGTCGGTATCACCCACTACGCCCAGGACCAGCTCGGCGACATCGTGTTCGTCGAGATGCCCGAAGTTGGAAGGGAAGTAAAGGCCGGCGAGATCTTCGCCACAGTCGAGTCGGTTAAGGCTGTTTCCGACTGCTACAGCCCGGTTTCCGGCAAGGTCGTCGAGGTCAACGACAAGGTTACCGACACACCTGAGCTGCTCAACAAGGACCCGCACGGCGAGGGCTGGATCGTTGCGATCGAGATGTCCAATCCTGACGATCTGAAGAAACTCATGGACGTTGCAGCGTACGAGAAGCACGCTGCCGAGGGTGGCGGACACCACTAATGAACTTCCTACCCAACACGGACAAAGATAGAGCGGAGATGCTGAAGACCATCGGCGTGAACTCCATCGCCGACCTCTTCAGCGATATCCCCTCTAGTCTAAAGTTCAAGGGGCAGATGAACCTCCCGGAGGCTCTCTCTGAGGCTGAGCTCCTGAAGCTCATGAGGGAACTTGCCGCCAAGGACTCTGCCGCCAACTACGCAACATTCATCGGCGCAGGCGTCTACGATCACCACGTTCCGTCGGTTGTCCGCCATGTTCTGGGGCGGTCCGAGTTCTACACCGCCTACACGCCGTACCAGCCTGAAGTTAGCCAGGCAGTCCTGCAGTCCATCTTCGAGTACCAGACCATGATCTGCGAACTGACCGGTATGGACGCCGCCAACGCCTCCATGTACGACGGGCCGTCGGCCGCCGCCGAGTCAGTCACCATCGCCTGCGGCCTCACCCGCAGGAGCAAGGCGCTTCTGTCCCGGACCACGCATCCCGAGACCCGCGTCGTAACCAGGACCTACGCTGTCGGCCACAGCATCACCGTCGAAGAGATCCCCATGGAGAACGGCGTTACCTCGGTTGCCGGTCTCGAGAAGATGCTCTCCTCCGACGTCGGATGCGTAGTGATCCAGCAGCCCAACTTCCTTGGCAACATCGAGCCGGTCGACGAGATCTCCGAGAAGGTTAAGGCCGCGGGGGCCACCCTTATCGTGTCGGTGAACCCCATGAGCCTCGGTCTTCTCAGGACTCCCGCCGAGTACGGCGCCGAGATCGTCGTTGGTGAGGGACAGGTCTTCGGTAACCCGATGGGATTCGGAGGCCCGCACCTGGGCGTCCTCGCGGTTAAGGACAAGTACCTCCGTCGCATGCCCGGTCGTCTGGTCGGTGAGACTGTCGACACAAGGGGACAGAGAGGCTTTGTTCTGACACTGTCCACTCGTGAGCAGCACATCCGTCGCGAGAGGGCGACCTCCAACATCTGCTCCAACGAAGCCCTGTGCGCTCTTGCCGCCTGCGTGTATCTCACCTGGCTTGGCAAGCAGGGCATCAAGGATCTCGCCGAGCACTGCGTGAAGAAGGCTCACTACCTCGCCGATCGCATCTCTTCGCTGAAGGGATACAGCTTGGCGTGGTCCACGCCGTTCTTCAACGAGTTCGCGGTGAAGTGCCCGGTCGAGCCGGAGAAGATAGTCAAGTCCCTGCTCGACAAGAAGATCCTGGCGGGTTACCCGCTCGGGAAGGCATATCCGGAACTGAAGGATCACCTGCTCATTGCGGTGACCGAGAAGCGCAGCAAAGAAGAAATGGATGCGCTCGTTAGTGGATTGGAGGTGCTAGCATGAAGCGCCTCGAGCCATTGATCTTCGAGGTATCAAGCCCGGGCCGCAAGGCATACTCTCTTCCCCCGCTGGAAGTACCGGATAAGCCGGTCGAGAGCATGCTGCCCAAGAACGAGCTTCGGACCGTAGAGCCGGAGCTGCCGGAAGTCGCCGAGGTCGACCTCATCCGTCACTTCACGCGGCTTTCGCAGCTGAACCACGGCGTCGACATCGGTTTCTACCCGCTCGGTTCCTGCACCATGAAGTACAGCCCCAAGATCAACGAAGAGGTCTCAAACCTCCCGGGGCTTGCTGAGATCCATCCGTACGCTCCCGAGGAGACCGTGCAGGGCGCACTGCAGCTCATGTATGAGATGCAGCAGTACCTGTGCGAGATCGGCGGGATGGACAAGTTCACCCTTCAGCCCGCCGCAGGCGCGCACGGTGAGCTTACCGGCATCAACATCATCAGGGCCTACCACCGGTCCCGCAAGGACGACAAGCGGACCAAGATACTGATCCCCGACGCTGCTCACGGAACCAACCCGGCGTCCAGCGTTCTGGCCGGCTTCCAGACGGTGACCATCCCGTCCGACAGCCGCGGCGGAGTCGATATCGAAGCCCTCGAGAAGGCCATGGATGAGACGGTGGCCGGTCTCATGCTGACCAACCCCAACACCCTCGGGCTTTTCGACGAGAACATCG
>CAZRRG010000152.1:0-2860 GCA_964602455.1 uncultured Eubacteriales bacterium
GCCATGACCTATTCTCGGAATTCCATTAGTCACCAGAAGGCTAACATGTCGAAAAGTGTGGTCATGCCATAACTAATCAGCCCTGATTAGGCGCGTGGTGACCCGACTTTTCGCGGCAATGGTCACCGGAGGGAATATGACCAACTTAGTAATGTTCATCCGGTGACCCCCGGAAATCTGACTGGTCGCGGCGTGATAGGGTTGAAGTCTCTATGGATCGCGGTGCGACTGATACGCTACGCCACGCCCATGTCCTTCATGAACCCGTCCAGGATGCCCTTTTCCGAATCGCTCAGCGGCAGCCGTGGGCTCCTCGCCTCTCCGCCGGCAAGGCCCATCTTCCCCAGGCAGTACTTCAGCATCTGGGGAGCCTTGCCCCAGTATTCCAGGGCGCGGAGCATCGGGAGGAGCTTCGTGTAGATCTCCCACGCGCCGCCAAGGTCGCCGGCCTGCACCAGGTCAAACAGTTTGACCGAGAGGCTGGGCGCCACGTTGCCGATGACGCAGATCCACCCGGTGGCTCCCATGACGAAGGACTCGTACGCCATGTCCTCCCACCCGCAGAATATGGTCATCTTGTCGCCGGTCAGCAGGCGGATCTCGGTTATCCGCTTGATGTCGCCCGTGCACTCCTTGATGGTGGAAAGGTTGGGGTTGTGGTTGAACATCCGCGCAGCCGTGTCGGCCTTGATGTCCACGCCCGTGGTCGAGGGGTTGTTGTAGATGATGACCGGGATGTCCACCGCATCCGCCAGACGGGCGAAGTGGGTGAAGATCTCGTCCTGGTTCGGATTGCAGTAGTAGGACGGCAGAACCAGGATACCGTCGGCGCCCAGGCGCTTGGCTGCCTTGGCGTAGCGAATGGTCTTCTCGGTGGACTCGGCCGTTGCGCCCACGACGACCGGCACTCGCCCGTTTACCGCATCTATGACAGATTGGGCGACCTGCTCCTTCTCGTCGTCTTCCAGCCCTGCAAACTCACCTGTGCTCCCAATGGCCGCTACCCCGTGGATGCCCTGGGACACCTGCCACTCGACGTTCTTCTTAACGCCTTCCACATCTACCCGTCCCTCCGCTGTGAATGGAGTGACCAGCACCGTGTAGACTCCCTTGAACACTGTTCTCCTCTCCCTTCCGTGCGTCTCGGAGCGCTAGTGAGCCGCGGGCTCCCTGAACCTCTTAATCGATAACGGCTCCATGGGGATCGTCGTCGCCTGTCCAGTTAGGGCCTGGGCGGTTATGAGTCCGGTTATGGGGGCAAGCCCGATGCCGTCTCCCTCGTGTCCGCAAGTTACGAACAAACCCGGGACCTCGTCGACAGGCGAAACGATGGGCAGGTGATCCGGTGTCCATGGCCTGAGACCGGCATATGACCGGACAACGTTCACATCCCTTATGCAGGGGTAGAAGCGGATGGCTCTCCGGGCGAGCAGTTCTAGCACCCTGGGATTGCAGGTAGTGTCGAAGCCAACGAACTCCCTGCTCGAGCCTATAAGGAAGTTGCCGTGGGGGGTCGGCTCGAACACGAAGGCTATGCCGTACCGCTCCATGTCCGGCTCAACCTTGCGCTTTTCCTTGCTTCCGAACTTGGCCATGAGGTACCCGAACTCCATCATCTTGCGGCGGCCTACTTGTTGGGTGCGTTCGGCGACCAGTATATGTCCCTTCCTCGGGACAACAGGCACCTCCACCCCTACTGTCGCCGCTACCATTGGGGTCCACACGCCTGCCGCGAGGACCACCCTGGGCGCGTGCAGCGGGCCGTCAGACGTGTCTACGCCGGTAACCTCTCCTGATGTGCCCCTCAGGACAGACCGCACCTCGGTGTGCAGCTTCACAACGGCGCCCATTCTCTTTGCCGCTTCGGTGAACCCGAACACCACCGCCATAGGGTCCAAAGACGAGTCCGACATGCACTCTACGAGCCCAATGATGTCTCTAGCTAAACGGGGCTCGTCCTCGTGAACGGTCTTGCCCTCAAGGTACCTCATGGGAACCCCGGCCTCGCTCTGGCGCCTGGCCCAGTCCCTCGCCACCGGCTCCTGCGCCTCGTCCTCGACGGCGAGGGTGCTCCCGAGCCGCCGGTACTCGAAATCGTACCCGAGCTCGTGCTCGAGTGTGTCGTATAGCTTCTGGCTCTCAAAGGTCATCTGGCTGTCGAAGCCGGGCATCTTGTCGGTGACCAGGACGTTTCCGTCGCAGGCCGAAGATGTGCCCGAGGCGGCGTCGCCCCGCTCCACCACGGTCACAGACAGCCCCGCCTTGGACAGGTAATAGGCGACGGCGGATCCGATCACCCCGCAGCCTACGACAATGACGTCGGAAGACTTACTCACGGGGCTCACCTGCCAATACGCCGAAGGTCACAGGGTTTACAGGAGGCCGCGCAGACGCGGCAGAGATGTCCCCGGCCTTCTTGGAGAGCTCCCGCGCGATAATCCGGGTGATAAGGCTCTCGCAAGTCCTTCCCTGGCAGAGCCCCATCCCCGATCTGGTCCTGCGTTTCACTCCCGTGAGGTCCGTAGCTCCCTGGGCGATGGCTCTTCTCACGTCTCCCACGGTTACTTCCTCACACCTGCACACGATCACGTCATCGTCCATCGCCTGCGCCTCCCTTCTTCCTGGCCATGCTCCTGACGGTCTCCTCCATCCCCTTCGGCACCGCTACCGTGACAACCGCCGTGTGGTCGTACCGGGGCGGACATACGACGGACAGCACCCTGGCTTCGCACGCTATCGCGCCTTGCCTGTCTACCGCCTGCACGATATCGCCGGGCGAAGGGAGCGGAAGGTACTCATATGGAAACGCGACGGTGGCCTCGGTATCCGAGTATTCGGGGTTCACCACGAAGATCGCCAA
>CAZRRG010000153.1:0-2765 GCA_964602455.1 uncultured Eubacteriales bacterium
ACAAGAGAGGCAAGGCCAGGAGGTATAGCCCAGGGTGGATCTCCTTGGCTTTGCCGGTTAGCACTTTGATGAGAATGAACGTCAGGATGCCCATCGCGATACCGTTCGCGAAGTTAAAAGTGAAGATGGTAAACGCGATAGATATGAAGGCCGGGAACGCTTCTGAGAAGTCCTCCAGGTCCACCTGCTTGAGGGTGGAGAGCATGAGCAGCCCGATTACTACTAGGGCCGGCGCGGTTGCCTGGGTGGGTATCATGAGCGCCACAGGTGTCAGGAAGAGCGTGAGCAGGAAGAAGAAGCCCGCGCTCACGGCTGTTAGGCCCGTCCGTCCTCCGGCTTCGACGCCTGAGGTCGACTCAACGTAGGTTGTCATGACCGGCGCCGCGAACAACGAGCCAAGCACGGTGCTCGCCGCGTCCACCAAGAAGGGCTTGTCGATCTCGGGGAAGTTCCCATCCTTGTCCAGCATCTTGCCTCTGGCTCCGATGGCCAGGATTGTTCCAAGGGTCGAGAAGAAGTCGCTCATGAAGAACGTGAACAGGAACGGCAGGTAGACCACCTTGAGTGCTCCCATAATGTCGACCTTGAAAGCAACCTCGCCTATTCCGGTCGGCAGGGAGATCAAGGAAGCCGGCATCTTGGTAATACCCATGGGTATCCCGATGACCGTCGTGATCAAGATGCCCCACAGGATGTGCCCTCGTACGTTGAGGGCCACAAGCGCGCCAGTAACCACGAGTCCGATAAGTGCGAGAAGGGCTCCGGGGTCCGCAAGCCTCCCCAGGTTGAGCACGTTGGTGCTCGCGTTGGCAACAACCAAGCCCGCGTTCTTGAGTCCCAGGAGCGCCAGGAACAGCCCGACGCCGGCTCCGGTGGACAACTTGATAGGCTTAGGAATAATGCTCACTACCAGTTGACGCAGCCCGAAGACCGTCATCAAGAGGAAGATGACGCCCTCGATGAAGACCATTCCGAATGCTACTTCCACGGAGATCTGGTTAGTTACGACCAGCGTGTAGGTAAGAAACGCCACTGAACCCATTCCGGGCGCCAGCGCAAGCGGGCGGTTTGTGTAAAGACCCATGGCGATAGTGCAGAGCGCTATGACCAGTATAAGCGCCACGGTCATGGGGCCCTTGGGAAGACCCGCTGCTGCCTGGGTTGAGGGTACTACCGCGAGCACGTAGGCCATGGTGACGAACGTGGTAAGTCCCGCCATGATCTCGGTGCGAACATCGGTGTTCCACTGCTCCAACTTGAAGAACCTCTCTAGGAACGATCCGTTTGACAAGTTCTACCCTCCTTGGATGTCTGCTGCCGTATCTGGTTACCAGACGATCTCTTGCCTCGTTTCATCGTTCATGTCGAAGACACCGCGATCAGTGAGGACATACCGCCACGGATCGCACGTGAGGAACGCGAACGTCAGGACGTCAACCGGGTGGCTGTCCAGGACCTGGAGCTGTGGGGCCGGAGTTGCGGCTAGCGGCTTGATCGTCGTATCTCGCAGCGATATCGCTGCTTTCTCAGCCTGACGATGCAGTTCCGCTACCTCGGTGGCCGGGGCGTCGGACATGAGTCCGAATATCGGAAGAGGCAGCTCAGCCAGCACTTTGCCGTCTTCGACCACCACAATGCCGCCGCCCAGATCGATCACACGGTTTGCCGCAGTAGCCATATCAGCGTCGCTGGCTCCGACAACAGAGATATTGTGGTTGTCATGCAGGACGCTCATAGCCACGGCTCCGCGCTGGAATCCCCACTGCCAGAAGCAAAGGCCGATGTTGCCTGTCGCCTTGTGCCGCTCGATTATGGCCACCTTGTTTATGCCGCGGGATACGTCGCCGAGGACGAGGCCGTTCCCTACTCGCAGCGTCTGCGTTATGGCTTGTTTGTCTCCCGACCAGAAGAAAGGCGGGATGACGAGGGCATTGCACGTGCCGCTCTGACCGGCGTTGGCCGGCGCCTTGATCGCGAAGTCCTCAGGTGTGACCTTGCGCTTCACCCGCATGGTTTCCGTCGCGTACGCAGGAGCGGGCCTTGGCTCCGAAGGCACGATCAGCACGCCGTCCCGGGCCACTTCCCGGCCGCTGGCGAACACTCGCGACACCTTGACCGCCTCAAGGTCAGTGACGAAGAGGATGTCTGCGTACCTCCCCGGGGAGATGCTGCCGTGGTCTTTCTCCACCCTCCAGTGTCGCGCGTTGTTGATGGTTGCCATCTGGTAAGCGCGCACTGTCGGAACCCCGACCTTTATTGCCGCGCGCACTTCATTGTCGAGCCCGCCCACCTCAAGCAGCTGCTCGGCGGGCCTGTCATCGACCGCCAACCCTACTTGAGTCCAATCGATGTTGCTCTCAAGGAGCTTCTTAAGTGTGGGTATCTCGCGTTCGACCTTGAGCTGGATGCAGAAACCGCGGCGGAGCATCTCAAGAGCCTGCTCCGGGTTCCGTGGGCTGTGCGTAGAGGTGACGCCCGATGACGCGTAAGCCGAGAGCTTGTTGCCGAGGAAGCCACTGTGCCCCTCGATGGGCTGAGAGTGCTCTATCGCGGCCTCGAGGAGGCTCCATATCCTGGTGTCGCGGCCGTAGATCCGCGGGGGATCCATCATCTCTCCAAGGCCCGTGACTCTGGCCCATCCGTATGCCTGTCGCGCCTCTTCCCCACCAACGTAGCCACCTGTTGTCTCTACGTTGCTGGGTGGAGTAGCCGATGTGACCTGTACGTACACCTTCTGGGGCGAGCCTTTGCTGTTCTCCAGCATG
>CAZRRG010000154.1:0-2747 GCA_964602455.1 uncultured Eubacteriales bacterium
GCCGGTCTCATGCTGACCAACCCCAACACCCTCGGGCTTTTCGACGAGAACATCGAGAAGATCGAGAAGATAGTCCACGGCAAGGGCGGCCTCCTGTACTACGACGGCGCCAACGCCAACGCTATCATGGGCATCTGCCGTCCCGGCGACATGGGCTTCGACGTCATGCACTTCAACCTGCACAAGACGTTCTCGACGCCCCACGGCGGCGGCGGTCCCGGTTCGGGCCCGGTCGGCGTGAAGAAGCATCTGGCCCCGTTCCTCCCGGTGCCTACCGTGGAGTTCGACGGCCAGAAGTACTACCTGGATTACGACAGGCCTCAGTCGATTGGGCAGATGAAGGCGTTCTACGGCAACTTCCTGGTTGTGGTTAAGGCCTACGCGTACATCCGCTCCCTTGGTCCCGACGGCCTTAAGGCCGCCAGCGAGGATGCGGTGCTTAACGCCAACTACATCCTCCGCCGCATAACCGAGTACTACGATCTGCCCTACGACAGGCACTACAAGCACGAGTTCGTCGTGTCGCCGCAGAGGATCAAGAAGGAGACCGGCGTCCACACCATGGACATCTCCAAGAGGCTCCTCGACTACGGCGTGCATCCGCCGACGAACTACTTCCCGCTCATCGTGGACGAGGCAATCATGATAGAGCCCACGGAGACCGAGTCCAAGGACACCCTGGACTTCTTCGCCAACGCTCTTATCGAGATCGCCAAGGAGGCCTATAGCGATCCTCAGAGCCTCCATGACGCACCGAAGACCACGGTGGTTGGAAGGCTGGACGAAGTCGGAGCCGCCAAGAACCCCAGGCTCCGCTGGAGGAAGAACGCTTAGTTAAGCGTAACTAGCAGGTCGTTTCGTTGGACATCCGGTCGGGAGGGGGAGCCTCACGGCACCTCCTCCCGACGATTTGGGGAGGAGAACCTTGCACCCTGCTGCCCAGGACCAAACAGCTTTAGAAGAACTCCTTGCTTCAGCTTGGAAGGCCCGGACGGATGGCAGGCCTCCGACCTTCGACGCGGTCTACCCGACAGGGACGATCGCGGTGAGCGTCACAGGCAAAGCCTGTGCCCTCAACTGCTCTCATTGCTCCGGTCACTATCTCAAGAAGATGGTGGACGTAAAGGATCTACCCGAAGTCATTGCCAGGAAGAAGCCTGCGAGCATTCTCCTTTCAGGGGGATGCGATCTCTCCGGCGCGGTGCCCCTTCTCCAAAAGCTTAGGGAAGTGAAGGAGTTTGCCAGTGAGCAGGCCAAGCTCGGCAACCACTTCTCCGTGAACGTGCATCCCGGCGTCGCGTCTCCCGAGGTGGCAAAGGAAATCGGTGATCTGGCGTCGGTGGTTTCGTTCGACATGGTGCTGGATGACGAGACCATCCGTGAAGCTTTCCATGGAATGTGGACAGGCCAGGACTACATCGATACATTCCGCAACCTCCGAAAAGGTAAGGCAACGGTTGTGCCCCACGTCCTGATCGGTCTCAAAAAGGGACAAATAGCAGGCGAATACAAGGCGGTGGAGTTCCTGCTCTCTGAGGGCATCGACCGTCTCATCTTCATCATCCTAATTCCCACCGAGGGGACTCCCTGGGCGGACGTGGCCCCTCCCTCGATCGATGATGTGGCCAAGGTCATCGCGTGGACCCGGGCGGGAGCTCCCAAGCTGGACATCGCGCTGGGCTGCATGCGTCCGGCCGGCAAGTACCGGCGCGAGGTCGATGCGATGGCCGTGAGGTGCGGGGTGGACAGGATCGTCCTGCCGCATCCCGACGCCTTGAAAGTAGCCTCGTCACTCGGCCTATCGGTCGTGAAGAAAGAAGAGTGTTGCGCCTTTGAATGAGACCATGAACGACGCAAAGAACGCGCCAGTCATGAGGGTGGGAGTGTCAGCCGGCACAGCGGCAGTCCTGGGGCTCACCAGGATCCGCCTGCAAGAGGTGCCTACCACCGGCTACTTCCTCTTTGGCGACAAATGCTCCAACAACTGTGCTTTCTGCGCACAGGCCAGCGGCGCCAGTACTGGACCCCACCACCTGTCCAGGGTCACCTGGCCCGAGTACACGTGGGAGCAGCTGGAGGCGCCCCTCAAGGACGCCTTCGAGAAGGGTGTCTTGCTGCGGGTCTGCGCACAAATGGTGGAGTGCCCCGAATCTCCGGCTCAGGCGTTGGAGTTCGTGAGGAGGGTAAGGGCGCTTTCTTCTTCGACGCTTATCAGCGTCTCAATAGCGCCTGTCTCCGTGTCGCGGGTCAAGGCCTACTTCGATGCTGGCGCCAGCAATGTCGGACTGCCGGTGGATGCCGCCACGTCAAGCATTTACTCCAGCATAAAGGGCAAGTCGGAGGGCGTGTTCGACCGCGCGTGGGAAGTGATAGGGGAGTGCGCGGCCCTTTGGCCGGGTCGGATATCGACCCACCTGATAGTGGGCCTCGGCGAAACCGAAGAAGAAGCCGTCTCATTCCTCGTCAAGGCCAGGGATGCGGGCGTTACCGCGGGGCTATTCGCATTTACGCCAGTGAAAGGGACCGCGCTCGAGTCCGCCCCTCCTCCGGACGTGTCGTCCTACCGGCGCATTCAACTTGCGGCGCACTACCTCCGAAAAGGAGGAGACGCCGGCGGAGTTGAATTCCTAGGCGGGAGGATCTCGCGGATAAGGTTTTCTCAATCGATGATGTCCGAAGTCCTGGAAGGTCGTCCGTTTGAGACCTCCGGATGCTTGCACTGCAACCGGCCCTACTACAATGAAAGG
>CAZRRG010000155.1:0-2706 GCA_964602455.1 uncultured Eubacteriales bacterium
GAACCCCGAGATCGCCGACAGCTACGATTACTACCACGTCCCCTGCCTGTACATCGGCAAGGACAAGCTTCACGAGGGCGCGGCCACCAAGGAGAAGATCCGCAAGGTGTTTGAGGCAGCCATAGAGCGGTAGCCAGACACCGGGACGACAGGCTAGGGGCCGATAACGGGCCCGGGCTCCTCATCTTGTTCTTCCCAGGAGCGCTGCCTGTATTGCATCGGCGAGAGTCCCACGTACTTCACGAAGTTGCGGTAGAAGGTCGAGAAGTCTCTGTACCCAACCATAGAGGCTACCTCGCTGAAGGGTAGCGACCTCATCCGGGCCAGCGATAGCGAGTGCTCGATTCGCTTCTTATTGATATACGCCTTCATGGTCATCCCCGTGTACTTCGGGAACAGCTCCGCAAAGGACGAGCGTGAAATGCCGAATCGTCGCAGAAGGTCGTCCATCCTGATGGGATAGATGAAGTTCTGGTCGATGTACTTGACGCAGGCCTCCATTGACTCGTGATGATACCGGGTCTCGGGCACATCATACTGCCTCGCGTGGTAAGCCTGGGCCATCAGCAAGATGATCGCCACAATAATGTGGGTGGCTGCGCTCAGCGATTGGGACCACGGTTCGTCCGACTCCCTGACAAGACAGTCGAACAGTGCCTCTGCCGAAGCGCGCTGGCTCTCGTTCAGCTTCACCCGGAGCCGGATGCCCAGCCTCTCCTCCTCGGGAGCGGTAAGGCTGAGCGACGTCAAGAACCTGTACGCGGTTGAGGAAGTAAGTCCCGAATGGAACATGTCCGGCGCGAGCGAGAGCGAGAATATCTCGGCGTTTGTGCCTACGAAGTTGACGCTGTGGACGAAGCCGGGCGGGATGATGAAGGCGTCTCCCCTGACTAGCCTTACCGAATCGCGCTCCTGGCGGTGGATGATCTGACCCCTGCTGACGTAGCTGATCTGGTAGTAGTCGTGGTAGTGAAGGTCCTCCGAAACAGGGCTCTTGCTGATCTTATGTACGTGGTAATGCTGCCGAAAGCGTTCAAAGTACTCCAGCGATATCTTGTTATAGGTTTCCGCCAACGCCGCCCCTCCCTCGATCCAACGCCTCAAACAGAGTAACCCGAATTCGACAGAAACGCAAACCGAAATGGAAATACTGCAATTGCGGCTTTACCAACTGCGGCGACATAATTGAGCTAAGCGACGGGGCTCTTCTCTCATCCTCATGGAAGAGGAAGTGATGCCTGAATGAAACGCCAGTTGTACGAGCAAGTCATCTTTGAAACGATCCGGCGCGGCGCCACAGTCCTTCCAGACGACGTCCGGGATGCGCTGGACCGGGCGATCGCCAAGGAAAGCCGCGAAGAAGCGCGCCAGGGATTAGAGGAAACCCGCAAGAGCCTGCATGTCTCCATTGAACAGCAGAACCCCGCCTGCCCAGATACCGGATGGCCTCTCTTCTACTTCAAGGTCGGCAACGACTGCCAGTTGGAAGGCGGTTTTGTGGGCCTCGAGGAAGCGGCCCGGTGCGCAGTAGCCCGCGCCACCAAAGAAGGCTACATCAGAGCCACCATGAAGCATCCCCTCACCGGATACGACCCGGGCAACAACATCGGCAGCAACATCCCCAGCTTTACATACCAGTTCGTGCCGGGAGACGACCTCGAAGTCACCTATGTAGCCAAAGGTGGCGGTAGCGAGGTGTTCGGCGGCTCCCGCCTGAGGGTTGTCGCCTTTGCCGACGGCGTGAAGGGGATCGAGAAGTTCATCATCGACGCGTTCGTGGATTCAACCCGCGTTGGAGCCGTCTGTCCCCCCAACGTCGTGGGCGTCGGGATCGGCGGAACCGGAAACATCGCGGCAAATCTCGCCAAGGAGGCGGCCTGCCTGAGGCCCGTCGGCTCCAAGCACCCCGAGCCCGCCTTCCACCAGATCGAGCAAGACCTGTACCGGGCCCTGAACTCGCTGGGCGTCGGCGTGTTGGGTGTGGGCGGCGATACCTCCGTCCTGGCTGTCAACGTCGAGTACGCCTACACCCATATCGCGGGGATCTGCGTGGCCATGGCCTGCAATTGCATGGTAGCCCGGCGCGCAACCCACCGCATCAAGGGTGACGGCACTGTTGAGCTCATGGCGAGTCCAAACTGGTTTGGCGGGAGGTAAGCGCGATGGCAACCTATCATCTCCAGACCCCACTCTCGGAGCAGGATGTAACCAAGCTCCGCGTCGGAGATGTTGTGTACCTCTCCGGCAAGGCGTTCACTTGCAGAAGCCGCCTGCACCGGTGGGTTTTCGATGAGGGCAACCCCCTCCCCGCCGAAGCCAGGAAGCGCGACGTTCTCATCCATGTTGGACCCATCATCCTGCGCGAGGATGACGGTTGGCGTCTAGTCTCGTTCATGCCGACCTCCAGCATCCGCTTCGAGAAATGGGGCGCTCGCTCGGTGGACGATTGGGGGCTCCGCCTGATCGTAGGCAAGACGACCATGGGACCCGAGACCACCGAGATGATGGTTAAGAACAAGTGCGTCCACGTGTCGCCCCATTCGGTCAGCCCGAACCTTTGGGTCGGCTCCATCCACGTCGAGGGCGTTGACCTCTTCGACGAACTGGGGAGCATCGAGGCAACCTGGTACATGGACCTTAACGACCTGGGACCGTTTGTCGTGGACATCGACACCTTGGGCAACAACCTGTACGCCGCGCGCCAAG
>CAZRRG010000156.1:0-2675 GCA_964602455.1 uncultured Eubacteriales bacterium
CCCTGGTTATGGCCGCGGTAAGGGTGGTCTTGCCGTGGTCGATATGTCCGATGGTTCCTACGTTTACATGGGGTTTCGTTCTCTCGAATTTCTTCTTGGCCACAATCATTCTCCTTTCATGAGCGAGGTGGCCTTAAGACAAGCCTCTCGACTCCTGTGGCATCCTCCGGCCGCCTACTAGACAAGCCTAAAAGCGCCTATGGATCTATCTATCAAGGTTTTGGGGATCGTGCAAGTTCTTCCTGGAGGCTCCAGCCGATGTATCGCGAGAACGCTCAAATAGTGCGTAGAAATCAAAATGGAGCTCGCAACCAGAATCGAACTGGTGACCTCATCCTTACCAAGGATGCGCTCTGCCGACTGAGCTATGCGAGCACCAAGAGAAGACTTGGTTGCGGGGGCAGGATTTGAACCTGCGACCTCCGGGTTATGAGCCCGACGAGCTACCTGGCTGCTCCACCCCGCGACGATATGCAGTTGTGAAAGGTTCGGTGGTGGAGAGGGAAGGATTCGAACCTTCGAAGGCGTCTGCCAGCAGATTTACAGTCTGTCCCCTTTGGCCACTTGGGTACCTCTCCACGACATCCTGACGACGCATAGGTTATCTTACTACCTTTGTTCCTGCTGCGCAACCGTTTTTGCTGTGCGCCCGGCAGGACAGCACTTGCTATTATACCTGCTTGGCCGCAGGAACGCAATCAACCCGCTGTGCAACCGGCTACGGTGACTCATCCCATGCCCGATCCCGAAAGAGATCCCGAGATGGGTCCCACGGTTCTCACCGACGTTCCAGACGGTAGAGGATGAAGGTGACCTGATCGATGGGCTCCGCCCCCGGGTTCCACAGCGTTACACCGCATTTCACCCGTATCGCCCCCTCGTAGGGGGAAAACGGACGTGGATAGCCCGCGGGATACAGCTCCATGATGATGTTGTGGTTCACCACCCGCGCTCCGGAGCCCATCGCGATCCCTCTCAGTTGACGTGCACAGACAGGTGCTTTCCGCTGTACCTACTTTGTCATCTCAAGATACTCGGGGAGGTCCACCAGCACCGAATCAAGCGCGGCCTGCCAGAAAGCGGGCTTGGTCAGGTCGGCTCCGATATGGGTCTTGGCCAGATCCTCCACCCTCATGCGACCGGTATCCCTGAGCAGGTTCACGTACTTCTCCTCAAACGCCGGACCCTCTTCTTTAGCCCGCGCGTAGACTCCCGCGGCAAAGAGGAAGCCAAACGTGTAGGGGAAGTTGTAGAATGGGACTCCGACGTTGTAGAAGTGCAGTTTGGAAGCCCAGAAGGTCGGGTGATAGATGTCCAGGGCTCCGGCGAAGGCCTCTTTCTGCGCCTCCAGCATGATCTCGTTCAGGCGATCGGTGCTCACGATACCCTTCTTCCTCGCCTCGTAGAAGCGGGTCTCAAACAGGAACCTGGCCTGGATGTTCATGAGCAGCTGCACGGCCATCGCGAGGCGGTCGTCCATGAGGAGGATCTTCTCCTCCCTGCTTTTGGCTGCTTTAACCGCTGCGTCGGATACCACCAGTTCCGAGAAGGTAGAGGCGGTCTCCGCCACGATCATCGCGTACTGCTGGGCCATAGGCGGCAGGTCGTTCATGACCGACTGGTGGAACGCGTGGCCGATTTCATGAGCCACCGTAGAGACATTGCCCAGCGTACCGGAGAAGGTGACGAAGATGCGCGACTGCCTTGCCTCGGGGAAGCTGGTGCAGAACCCACCCATCCGCTTGCCCGGACGGTCCTCGGACTCAATCCACCTATCCTTGAACGCGGTGGTGGCGAGCGCGGCCATCTTCCCGCTGACCTGGGAGAACTTATCGACGATGAAGTCCGCTGCCTGGTCGTAGCTCATCTTGCTCTCGGCCTTGCCCACCGGAGCGTTGTAGTCCTGCCATCCGAACCTCTCCAGACCGAGATACTGCTTCTTGCGGTTCATGAACGCTACCAGACGGTCTTTGCTCTTGTTGATGGTGTCCCACATGGTGTCCAGAGTCTCTTTGGACATCCGGTTGATCTCCAGGGGCTCATAGAGGAACGAGTCCCATCCTCGTTTGCGGTAAAGCGCGAGCCTGAAGCCGGCCAGCTTGTTGAGGGCAAGGGCGCAGAGGTCCGCTTCCTTCGTCCAGGCCTCCTCCCACTTGCCCATGAGGTAGGAACGGACCTTGGGGTCCGGATCGGCCAACCTGTTGGCGAGCTGGCCTGGAGAGATGTTGACCGTCTTGCCGTCTTCCTCAACGGCGATAGACATGCGACCGGTGACCAGGTCGTACATCTCGGACCAACCCTGGTAGCCGTCCACCGACAGTTCGTTCACCAAGGTCTCCTGCTCGGCCGGTAGGAGCTTCTTGGCCCGCTCCCTGCGCTCGTTCAGGTTATAGGCCAGAGGCTTCACCGGCTCGGCCTGGAGCAGCTGGGCAAACTCATCATCGGGGATGGCGAGTATCTGGCTGTCGTTGACGGTCAGGAGCGATGCAAACCCCGCCATTATCTGGCGAAGCCTCCCCCCTATGACCCTGGCCTGCCTGTCATGCACGTTCTGGGCATTGAGACAGGATACGAATGCTCCGGCATGCCTCATGCGATTGTTGAGACTCTGGATTTTCTGGAGACGCTCCGTCCAAGCTTCAACGCCGCTGATCTTGGCACCGGAGACTTCCGCC
>CAZRRG010000157.1:0-2433 GCA_964602455.1 uncultured Eubacteriales bacterium
TCGACCGTGCCTGCGAGCAACCTCAGCCCAAGTGACTTCGCTGCCGTCCGGCCCTTTAGCCGGATGGAAGATACGAGCGTAACCTTGGAATCCACTCGGGATGATCGACGCCACGTAGTTCGCGCGGGGTGTTCTACTCCAGGGCTTCTCGATGCATTTAGCGATCCATTCAGCTTCCTGGCCAGTTGTCGACGGTACTAGTCTACCTGTGCTACCCAAGAGCCCCACCTCCTTCGCAGATCATAGCACTTCCTCCAACGGGCGGAACCTGGCCAAGCCACTAGGCGTCAGAGGAAGCAACCAGGAGTCTACGCTTTACAGGGGGGAGGAGCATGACGGAGCCTGTACCTACCCGCACGATGAGGCATGGGCCTACGCACACAAATAGGCGCGCACTGTGGGGGATGGCGCTCCTGTGCGCAGCTCTCATGGTCCTTACGCTGTACAACCACCAGCAGCAACTCTTGTGTTGGTGGCTCAATAGGGGGATCCAGGTTGCCGGCGTCCGACTCATGATGCCGGTCATGGAGGTCGAGGCCCTACTCGGTGAGGACAGGGAGAACCATCCCGGCTTTGGTGGCTACAAGCTGGCGTATCTGGACCGTGGGATTGTCCTCACATTTCTCTCTGACGGCGGGACTGACTTCTACCACAAGGTCAGCGAGATCACGGTGACCGACCCGGCTCACGCCGTGTTCGGGGTCCACGTAGGCGACTCTACCGAAAACGTTCTTCGGATGCTCAAGGACCGCGGCTTCACGCAGAAACGCGATGGCTACCCGGGCCTATGGAAGATGAACTCGTTCGTTATCTATGAGGTGGACGATTCCGGTTCTGTCGCGTCCATATCGATCGGCATCAAAGACAAGGTGTCGCAAAGCAGGACGTACTGAGAGTGAACTGTATTCCCACAGGAATCTTAGCGCAAGTCGGCAAGATCGAAGCCAGGCCGGCCGTGAAAACCTGCCGGCCTGGCTGCTGCGGTGCAGTCTGCGAGCCTCAGGAACCGTGCTAACTCCTCTACTCTCGACGGTTCGGCAACAGCGGGTTCTCGATCAGCGTGGCGAACTGGTACTCGTGGCTGTGGCCCTCGTTCTCGGTGGTGCATCCGTCGGCGAAGTGAATGTGCTTGCCGTTACAGACCTCGATGGGCAGACCAGTGAGGCCCGTAACCTCATGGTGGTGGCCGAACGAGTCCGTGTTTACCGAGAAACCGTGGACGTGGGAGCCCCGGACGGGTATCTCCCTCGTAGTGACTCCCGCGAACCTGTGGTTGTGACGGTCATATGAGCAATCTGCCAGCTTGGTGCTACCTAGGAACTCGTGGACGTGGGTATCGCAGTGTCTGTCCTCCAGGGGCCTCCTCCGCATGGCCTCAACGGCCATCTCCTGAATCTTCTCGTCTTCCAGGTTGAACACCCTCCCTCAAGCAGGCTTGATCTCGGCAACATAATATGGAGCGGGACTTGCCTTCGTGATTGCGCAGCAACACGGCGGGGATGATGCTCCGCTAGGGTGTCGCGAGGCAGGGGAGGGCCGCCCTTACTCGTCACCATCTTTTGGATTGTTGCGATAGCTAGAAGATGTGGTGATTTGTGGCAGAGCGAGGTATAATGCTAAAGGCTGAGTTCATCGAAGGTAAACTTCTGGTTATGTCGACCCATCGGTAACCGGGGGCCAGTACCTGGGATAGACAAGCGGCCGTACAGAGGAAGGAGTGGGGAGAATGACCAAGAGGTTGTACTTCGGTAACCTTAGCTGGGATGTGACCGATGCTGACCTGACGAATGCCGTCGCTCAGTATGGCAAGGTTCTGTCAGCGCGTGTCGTGACCGATCGCGAGACCGGAAGATCACGAGGATTCGGGTTCGTCGAGGTCGAGGACGCGGATTCGCAGACAGTCATCGATTCGATGAACGGGATCAACTTTCGCGGCAGGCCGCTCACGGTCAACGAAGCCCGCGAGCGCGAACAGCGCGGCGGATTCGGTGGCGGACGTGGCGGTGACAGGAGAAGGTACTAGTCCCAACTAAGACCGCAAGGCAGCCTCCAGGCTAATACTGGAGGCTGCTTTTGTTCCCGCTTTCGTCCATGCTCTGGTTGTCACTCCCGTCTTCAAAGGAATCCCCCAAAATGTTTGCAGTGAAAGCGAGGTAATGTCATGCATGAACTGAAACCAGCCGCGAGAGTTGCGGCGAAACCATTGGTGGAGGCCCTGCCGTCATCGATCTACGCCCTGTCCGTCGTGGACGGCAGTCAGCCGGGCAAAGTCTATGTCGACAATCCCGATCACCCCACTGTGACCCTTGTCTGGGAGGATGCGGGCAATGCGTTCATATCCAGCGAGCCGACAGCCAAGGGACTTCCGTCGGCCGACGTGATCCGCGACATTCAGAACCTCCTCCTGGGGGAGTTCGTGCCCCAGGCTCTGCG
>CAZRRG010000158.1:0-2212 GCA_964602455.1 uncultured Eubacteriales bacterium
ATGGTAGCCGGGCCGAAGACCACCAGCCTGTAGTCGCCGTGGCCGCCTCCCTTGGTCGACTGGAAGTAGTCGGACTGGGAGGGCTGGATACCTCCTAGCCCCGGACCTCCTCTGGACATGTTGATTATGACGCACGGTAGTTCGGACCCGACGATGTAGGAGATGCCTTCCTGCATGAGGCTGATGCCGGGGCTGGACGACGAGATCAGCACCCTCCCGCCGGCTCCGGCAGCGCCGTACACCATGTTGATGGCAGATACTTCGCTCTCAGCCTGGAGGAACACGCCTCCCTCATCGGCGAGCCGTCTCGCCATATACTCCGATATCTCGTTCTGAGGCGTGATCGGATACCCGAAGTAGTACTTGCACCCGGCCCGGATCGCTGCCTCGGCCAGGGCTTCATTGCCTTTCATCAATACGGAATCCGCCAAAACCTTCACCTCCTCGTTAGGGCTTGAACACGTCGATAACGGCGTCTGGACACATGCGGGCGCAGAGGGCGCAGCTTATGCATTGGGCCTGGTCTTCGTCGCTCACGTGCGCCGGATGGTATCCCTGTCTGTTAAGAACCGTGGCCTGAATCTTGATTATCTTCTTGGGGCAAACCGCGACGCATAGTTCGCAGCTCTTGCAAAGATCCTCTCTGAAAACCACTCGCTTCTCCAATCGAGTCCCTCCCCCAGTGAAAGTCTACTGCTCGTCCACTTCCCAGGGCTTCTTCAGGAAACGCGTGAGCCACAGCACCGGAAGCCCCTGGGTACGGGCAGCGATCTCGTCCTTGTGAGTCTCCAACTCCTTGGGGGCAGCGCAAAACGCGACGGGAAGCCCGATCCGCTGCCCCAGTTCACGCGCGAACGCAGCGCCGTAGACCACGTCTTCCACTGTGGTCTCATCAGTTAGGTGGGTGTTTGCCACGAGGCCGGTGGCAGTGAGTCCCGCCGAGGCGGATATCTTCTCGACGGCCTTGGCCGCGTCTTCCACTGTCCTGGTGAACGGCCTCCTGGAGTTCACCACGAAGTATCCCTTGGCCTCTTTGGACAGGGCGTCGGACAGACCTCCCAGGACCCTTGCCCCGGTCGGGTCGCCGCCGACGTCGATCACGACCGCCCCTTCCTCGCGGCCCAGCGCCGTACGCACTCCCTCAGGCAGGACCGGCAGGTCCGCATGGCGGACCGACTCCTTTGGCGCGACGACCACGATACCTTGACTGACCAGGTGGTCGCGCACGTCCCTTACGCGGAAGTAGGGGGTCACGGCGTCAAGGTCCACGATGGTGACGTCCATTCCCTGCTCTCGAAGCCGCAAAGCGTAGTTGATGGATATTTCGGTCTTTCCGCTGCCGTAGAGCCCGTAAAAAACCGTAACATCCGGCAATTGAGATGACTCCTTTGACTTTGTGTCGTTCCGCCTACTTCGTTGGTAGCCCTCTCCGTCCCTCCAGCTCGAGGGCGCGGAGCGCCAGATCGTCTCGAAGGACTACCAGCCTGGCCCACTTCTTGGTCCTATCCTCGATGCCCTGGACCAATGGGGAAATCGATGTGGCAACACCGCACAGGCACACGCAGTCGGCCTTGCCCGAGAGCGCCGAGATCTGCCTGCCTATCTCTTTGGCTACCTGGTACGCCATGCCCTCTACCGCGGTTCGGGCTCCCTCGTCACCGGACGCAAGTCTCCCGCACAGCCCGGCCAGAGAACTGACGCCTGCCAGGCCGAATACTCCCGAACTCTGCTTCAACCTGTCCCGGAGCTCCGGAACCGTCAATCCCGAGGACGAGATGTAGGAGACAAACGCGGTAGCCGGCGCGGTGCCGCAGGAAGTTAGGCCAAACGGCCCCTCGCACGCCACCGGGTCCGAGGAATCCACCAGCGTGCCGCCCAGCCTGGCGGACACCGAAACCTCTTCACCCAGGTACGCCACGACGATTCTTGCTGTCTCCGGTGGCACGCCGATGGACCGGGCGGCAGTCGCGCAAGCCAGAACCTCAGGGATCCCGTAGCAGGTTGGCTCGCGGAAGCAGTTTGGGAAGCCGGAGAGCCGCGCTCGTGCGGGCAGGACCGCCTCTCCATCGGGCCTCGCGACCACCAGACGAATCCCTTTCTCTTGACAGTAGACCTTGGCTCTGGCGATCGCGACGTTACGGGGGTGCCACGGGTACATGTCCTCCCGCGGTCCCCCCGGCAACACGACGACCGAGGGCAGCCTTCGCGATAC
>CAZRRG010000159.1:0-2208 GCA_964602455.1 uncultured Eubacteriales bacterium
GGCCTTCAAGAAGGCCCTGAAGGTCAAGGCGCCGAAGCTGGCCGGGAAAAATGCGATGACCTGGCCGTCCCGTAGACTGTCCGCGAGGTGGGAGAAAATGCGGTCGTAGTAAGACGGGGTTACTGCCACTAGCACGAGGTCGGCGCCGCCAGCCCCGGCGCGGGTACCAACACCAACCCCTCCGCCGACTCCACCGAGATCCCTAGTCACGCCCGCCAGATGCGCGTCATACTCGACGGCGCCGCGAAACCTGATCACCGGTTCCGGGCTGGCAGACGCTTGAGCGCTCAAGTCTACATAGGTGACTTCCGCGCCCCTGTGCGCGAGCTGTCCCGCGATTGACAACGATAGTGGACCACTTCCGATAACAGATACCGCTAACTGGTCTTTTGCCATTTGCCGCTCCTTACAACATGACTTGTCTTGAGGGATTCCATCTCCAGCCGAGTCGCTCAATGCTCATCGTGATGACGCACGAAACGCTACTGGAGGTTACACATCCATCTCTCCGTGACGACCTCGCCGCCAAGGATGACCTGCTTCACGTCACGCAGGTTGTTCAGGTTCGCCAGAGGATTCCCTCCGACGATGACCAAGTCTGCGACCTTGCCTTCCTCGATGGTCCCGAAGTCGTGGTCGCGGCCGAGGATCCGCGCCGCGTTGATTGTCGCGGTCTTCAGCGCATCGTGCGCCGTCAAGCCGCATTCCTTCATGAGCAGGAGCTCGTCCACGACGCTTCCGAGAGTATCGCTACCGGCTCCAATAAGAATCCCGCGTTCATGGGCCTTAGCGACGCTTTCCCGCTGGGGGTTCACCACGAGTTCCCGCATCGTCGCTGCTAAGTGGGGGTTTCCAGAACGCGCCTCCTTGTCGGCCACTGCCGTAATGCCGCTCATGGTTGGCACGTAGTAGACGCCGCGGTCCTTCATGATGTCCAGTGCCTCTGTAGACAGCACCGCTCCGTGCTCGATGCCGTCCACCCCGCCGAGCAGGGCGTTCATGACCGGACCTTCTCCCATGGCGTGGACTGTAACGCCGTGATTGTGGCTGTGGGCGGCGTAGACCGCGGCTTTGATCTCATCCGGGGAGAACTCGGTCCACGAAGGATGCTCGTGCTCAGGCATACCTCCGAGCCCGCCGCTGACCATCAGTTTGATGAAGTCGGCGCCCAGCTTGATCTCAAAGCGGACGGCCTTCATGACCTCAGACGGACCGTCCACCTCAACAGCGCCCTTGTATCTATGGGTTTCGTGTCCACCCGTCGCTGCGATGCCCAGACCGCAAACCACCATCCGTGGACCGCGGATGAGCCCCGAGGCAATCGCGTTCTTCAGCGTCGAGGCGGTCCGCCCAACAGAGCACAAGTCCCGTAGCGTGGTGACCCCGCGAGATAGCTCGTACCAGGCGTTCCGCGCTGCGTATAGCATGCGCGTCCCGTCATCGGAGTTCTCAACTGCGGGGGCGCCTTGCCGGAATACTCCGGTACCTCTGGAGAGGTGCCTACGGTTGATGTGGACGTGGAGGTTCACGAGCCCTGGCAGCACGTATCCGCCGCCGGCGTCGATGGTATCAGCCTCGTCATGGCCCGGCACCGGCCCCTTCCCAACTCGCGAGATCCGCTCGCCTTCGATGAGGATCCAGGCGTCCAGTTTCACATTCCCTATGCAATCAACAACGTTGCAGTTCTTGATAAGCATCTGCGCAAACGCTCCTTATGCGTTATTGGATGCTGCCGGGTTGGGAAGTGCTATACCAGAAATCCATTCTGCAGTGACTATCGAGCCACCGGAGATCACGACGCTCACATCCCGCAGGTTGGCCAGGGATTGCAGTGGATCCGACTTCACCAGAAGCAGATCCGCGAGGTAGCCTTCTTTGACCTGCCCAAGGCGTGACTCCATCCCGATGATCTTGGCCGCGTTGGAGGTGGCGGTCTTGATGGCCTCCATCCGCGAGAGGCCGCATTCCTCCATCAACTCGAGTTCGTGGACCAGCTCGCCGAGGGTGTCCGTACCAGCGCCAATCAGGACGCCCCGTTCGTGGGCCCTGCGGACGCTCTCCCGCTGCGGCCAGACAACGACCTCGCGCACGAGCTTCGCCATCCGAGCGTTCCCGGACTCTGCCTCCCGATCCGCCAGAGAGGTGATGCCGCTCATGGTAGGGACGTAGTACACGCCCCGTTCCAGCATCATGTCGATGGCCTCGTCG
>CAZRRG010000160.1:0-2146 GCA_964602455.1 uncultured Eubacteriales bacterium
GATGAAGACCGCCAGGATGAGTATCTCTGCCAAGGTGACCAGTATCATGCCCCGGCGCGAGGGAGGCTCAGGCAGCCGGAACGCGGAGATGACGCAAGCGACGAAGGCCGCAAGCGAAACCGTAAACGAGACGGCCTCCGATCCGAACTGCACCGCGGAAATGGCGTACACGCGGGCCGCGTCCCTGACCATGGGCGAGCCTGCCCAGACGGCCGGCAAGACCGCAGACGCCGCTCCGAGGAGCCTCAAGATGAGGGTGACCGGCTTCGGCAACCGGTCGGGGAAGTCTATCAGGACTATCAGGGCGAGGCAGGCTGTCGAGACTAGCGCCGGGCCGGCTATCTCAGATCCGGCGAGGGATGTCCCCAGCAGTATGGCCGCGATCGCGGCCAGGGCCCAAGGACCGGCCCAGTTGCCGGCTGCGGGCTTGGATGCGGCGCGACCGTCCGGTTGCCCGTTGGGCGATGCCTGTCCGCTAGAGGGAGAGCGCTCATCCGAAGAAGGGTCTCCGTTCCCGGATACTCGTGCACTTGCCGCGGCGCTCTGAGCCTTGTAGGACTCCATCTTGCTGTGAAGGTGGGCTATGCGGATCTTCACCCGCCAGATGCGGAAGACGCCGAGGGCGACAATAGCCAGTCCAGACCACACATACACGAAAAGGCTCTCACGAGGCCGCAAGAGAGCCGCGTACCTCTGGGGATCGCCGGAAAACCAGGCTGACCGCAGGGGATGGGCAACCGCCATCGCCAGCAGCACGCCGCCAAAGAGAGCCAGGGAGGCAAGGCTACTGCCCGTTCTCTGCTTCTGGACTATGATGGCGACCGCGGCCAGGGCGAGGGCGCCCGACGCTTTGAGCAGAGTGTCCCTTGAGAACAAGTACAAGTTGCCGAGGGCTTGAACCACAACCACTTCCGAGACGGCCGGCCCTCCTGACTGCAGCGCCCGGACTCCCTCAGCAAGACCCCTTAGCAGAGCTGCTGCCTGCTCCGGTTTGCCGTCAGCGGCGTCATCGATGGGCCAGAGCACGTTGTTCCTGGGAGTACCCAGGGTCAGGGCCGGAATGCCCTTCGCCGCCAGGACGTGGGCCTCGCCTTTGAACTGGCCGCCGTCAAACATGGATTCCACGGAGAATGCTCCGACGCGGGGGCTGGTCACTGTCTTGTACCAGGCCTCCCTGGCGCCGGGTCCGACCACGGTCGCCGGAACACCTGCCCTTCTGGCCGCGTCGTACACCGACTGCAGGAGCGACGCGGGAGTCGTTGCGTGTACCGCCAGCGGCAGGCTGTCCAGAGCGTCGATGTCGCCGAGGACCACGGCTGCCAGCACCTGCCTGCCCTGCTCAACCATGAGTTCCTCAAGCAGGGCCTCCATACCCGCCCCGTACTGGTAATGTCCCGACACGAACGCTATAACGATGGACGGGGAATGAGCTGCCCAGGCTTCGCGCGACTCGGCGAAGGCGAGCAGAGCTCCCGCTGCTCGCGCGGTGTATGAGATCTCCTGGGGCTCTCCGGTCTCCCTAAGGAAGACATCGTATGGCGCGACGACCAAGAGATCCACTGGACCGGCGGGTTCCATCTCCTTCGAGTACGCGAGAACGTTCTCGCCCGAAACATGGGTGAACGAGGTGTTGGCCGTTCTCTGGTCCAGCGCCTTCATCAGCTTTGAGTATGAGGTGACGCGGGCGTCCCATCCCATCCCATTGAGCTTGGCAGCCACGAACGATGTGAACCGCGATGAGTCGTAGGATGAGGTCTGGCGATCGGGGAAGGCGGTGGCGATCTCTTCAGCGTACCCTGTTGCGCTTCCTACGGGAGCTGACGCTGCGAATGCCGGAAGCCCCTTCGCGGAGAGGATGAGAACGATTGCCACTGTCAGGATAGCGTAAAGGGGCTTTAATCTGTGCCGCATGCGCAATCATCACTCCGCCTGCTTGGGTGGCGAGCCAACGATATCGGCCCGTAGCAGAGCTGATTCTACGCCGACCCCGTGTTTCCTTCGGAGTCCGTGTCACTTGCGCTTTCGGATGGCGGACCTTACCAGCATATATGCCCGGTGGAAGCCCAAGAGAAGCCCCAAGAGGAGTCCGGCGGGCGCGAACAGCGCGCGATCCTGCCCTCGGTCCAAGAGTGATCCGAGGTAGAGG
>CAZRRG010000161.1:0-2072 GCA_964602455.1 uncultured Eubacteriales bacterium
GGCTTGACCCTGTCGGCCTTGCCCTCTTCCAGATAAGACTGCTGGACGATAGCCTCAGCGATCGGGTACACGTTGGCCGCCGCGATACCGACCCTGATGTCGGTGTCGTAACGGGCGGTCACCTTCGCCACGTGTGCCAGAACCTCGAGGCCGGCGATGTTCTGCGCCGCGCCAGCGGTGTTGATCTCGGTCCTCCCAGGGATGTAGAAGACCGGCTTTCCGAGCTCGGTAGCTCTGCCTACCGCCTCATCGATCGCATCAAGCCCGGGTATCCGTCGGACTGTGGGAACTTTGCCTGTCTTGGCTCTGTTCATGTAATACACTGCAACGGCCAAAAACAGGACGAAGAATAGGAACGTTGTTGACTTGCCGGCTACCAAATTCGTTCACACCTCCCAGTCCAGTTTCTGAGTCCCCGATATTGCGAATCTAACCTGCAGTTCGACGTCGGCGCACGTTTTCCTCCCTGCTACAGGGGTTTGCACAAGGGCTTTTTGATCCAATTCTCGTTGCCAAGCTCCGGAATCCTCGAGGAAAGCACTCCGGAGCCGCACAAAACGCAGCCGTCTTTGGCAACGCGAAAACGCCGTACGCAGCCCGAATTATGAGTGATCCGAAGTATGTGTTTGTGGCGCTACCCCATGAGAAGCCCTCTGCGGGCACAAAACCAACGCAACTCTCAGGGTCCCAATTGGCACTTTGTCGCATAGTGCCAATGTCTTCGTGAAATCACCCACTTACTGCCGATTTGGTGTCGAGAAGGATCTGTATTATTGCGAACAAACCGGCATCCTCCTTCGCGTTGAAGGATAGCTGCCGGAAGAAATCGAATTCGAGTAGAACCGGGGGAAGTAACCGCCGGGCATACGCGGGAGGGACTGCTTTGAGCGAACATATCCATGCCCTAAAGGATAGAGCGCGGCTTGAGGTCGACCGCCGCGGTCAGAAGCTTATCGAGGTCAGCGACGCGATGTACGCTGAGCCGGAAATCGGCCTCCAAGAGTTCAAATCCTCTGCGATGCTTGTAGACCTGCTGAAGAATGAAGGGTTCTCGGTGGAGACGGGTCTGGCCGGCATGCCGACCAGTTTCCGGGCAGTGAAGAAAGGAAAGCCCGGCGGCCCAACGGTCGCCATACTGGCGGAGTATGACGCGCTTCCCGAGATAGGCCACGGCTGCGGCCACAACATCATAGGCACGGCAGCAGTCGGGGCGGGCTTGGCGCTTTCAGGACTCATGTCCGAGGTGGAAGGCACCCTTATCGTCTTCGGTTCACCCGCCGAGGAAGGAGCGGTGGACGGAGCCGGCGGAAAAGTCCGCCTGGTCAAAGACGGCGCTTTCAAAGATGTCGACGCCGCCATCATGTTCCACCCGTCCTCAAAGGACATGGTCCTTGCAACCTCCAACGCCAGGGTAGCCATGGAGATCAAGTTCCACGGTAAGACCGCCCACGCCGCTGGAGCGCCTCACGAGGGGATCAACGCTCTGGATGCTGCGATCCAGACCTTCAACAACTGGAACGCTCTCCGGCAGCAGCTGAAGGAGGACGTCCGCATCCACGGCATTATCACCAAGGGCGGAGCGTCCCCCAACATCATCCCCGACTACTCGGAGATCAGGATGTACTGCCGCGCCAAGGACATGGAGTACCTCAAGGAAGTCGAGGCAAAGGTCCGCAAGTGCGCCGAGGGCGCCGCGCTGGCCACGGGATGCAAGGTCGAGTTCAGGTACACCGCGGAAACCTACTCCAACATGGTGACCAACGTCACACTGGCGGAGGCGTTCGCCAAGAACCTCACTGCGCTGGGGCGCAAGGTTGAGACGCCGGAAGGTAAGGGCGGCGGCGGGTCGACGGATATGGCCAACGTCAGCCACGAGGTACCGGCAGTCCACGCGTACATCGCCATCTGCAATCCGGGCGAAGCCGCCTCTCACTCCAGGGAGTTCGCCAAGGCAACCCTTACCGAGATGGGCCACAAGGGACTCTTGGATGGCGCCAAGGCTCTGGCGATGACGGCCATCGACATCTTCACGGATCCGGAGTTGCTCAAGGCGGCCAAGGCTGAGTTTGCGA
>CAZRRG010000162.1:0-1839 GCA_964602455.1 uncultured Eubacteriales bacterium
CGAATGCACGTTGAACAGGCCTGGAAGCACCGTGCAGCCCCGGAGGTCCAACACCTCATCGCCCGGGCTGGCGGAC
Source organism: uncultured Eubacteriales bacterium (assembly GCA_964602455.1). Taxonomy (GTDB): domain Bacteria; phylum Bacillota; class Sulfobacillia; order Fermentithermobacillales; family Fermentithermobacillaceae; genus JBBDIP01. Next base: position 77 of record CAZRRG010000162.1, read on the forward strand.
GGCGCCCCTGGAGCGCCCTCGCTGCCCACGTAGTCGATGCGGCCGGTGGGCCCGTCGACGACGAGCATCGCCTGCTCCAGGGCCGGGGACCCGGTCCCGTCAACAACGCGGCAGTTCCGCATGAACATCCGGGTCATCCCGATCACCCTTCCTCAGGAGTGAAGTTCACAGTGGAGTTCGCAGTGAAGGTCCTCAGCTGCTCCTTCTTCGCAGGAGTCAGGCTCAGGATGTTCTTCTGCGTGTTCAGCGGGATCTGTCCGTAGCTGAAGACCTCATTGGTGAACGCCTTCAGGTCGCCGCCGCGCTCCTTGTACAGGTCATCCAGGTACTTCATGCCCGTGTAGTATGAGATCGCGTCAGCGGGGCGCATGAGGTGCGCGCGCGTCTGCGCGTGGGCGTTGTACTCGGGCAGGCCCAGGTTCGTCATGTAGTTGTCGATGATAGCCTTGATTGGCTTCTTGTTGTAGTAGATGTCGACCTCAGACTTGACCCTGTTGGAAGTAAACCACAGTCTTTTTGCGACCGACAGCCTTGCCGCCGGCTCCTTGAAGTAGGGAGTCATGAGGCACATCGACCGGTCGCACATCCCTTCCTGCAGGCACCTTGACCAGAACAGCGGCAGCCGGAACGTATAGGGCAGCGCGTTCTTGGCCGACTTCACGCTGTGGACGTGGTGCCCGGGGTACACTTCGTGGGCCGCGGTGGTCTCCAGCCCCACTCTGCTGTAGGACCCCAGGTTATCGGGGTTGATGGCGACGAACCCGTTCATGTACATGAACCCGGGAACCATCATCCTCCAGGTCTCGGGGATGAGGCCGATCTCGCAGTACTCGCCTTCGGGAAGGTCCACAAACCGCCTGCACTCGGCCTGGAGATGGTCTAGTATGCGCCTCATATCCTTGAACAGGGCGTCGATCGAGTCATACCCGCCGCCCTTTTCGACGACCGCGGGATCCTGTCCCGGGAACATTTCTTCCGCAATCCGGAAGTACTCCTCGCGCCGCTTCTTCGCGTCTTCCTCATACCACGACAGGATGTAGCTCAGAGGCGCCTGCATGCCCTTCTCTACTGAGACCTCGAACGGTATGTCGACCCGGTCCATTTCGGCTACGGGGATGGACCTCACCTTGGACAGCACGCGCTTCACGGCAGCCATCGCCTTGGCCCCCGCACGCTCGCCGTCCGACTTGACTCCTGCGCTACCGGCGTGCTCGCTCACAAAATCGACGGCCCGCTGCAGGTTCTTCAGGAGGGCCGGCAGGACATCCGCCAGCTGGCTCTTTGCCAGCGCGGTGCCCCGGGTAGATACGAGGGTGTCGACTGCGTCCACCACAGCCTCAATGCCGGCTAGTTTGGATGAGATCTCGAGAGCCCGGTCCGCTGTCGATTGAGCCCCCGAACGCCCCAGCAGGCGGTCGAGCACAGACGAAAGCCTGGTTATGTGCTCATAAGGCATCTTGGTGTTGCACTCGATCTGAAACGCCAGGGATTCCAGCGCCGCAGTGAAATGCTCGCGCCAGAACCGGTCCTCCAGGCTGGACACCTTCTTGGAAACCGAGGCGATCTCCGAGTTCACCGCGTCCAGGTTCTCCTGGGTCGGCACGAACGGCTGCTCCTGCGGCCAGGGTCCCCCGAGATACTTGGATACCAGCTTTGATACTTCCACATCCAGCGCGCGAATGCCGTCCAGTTCCTTGTTTGTCCAAGCCGTGTTGGCGCTCATGACAGCATCTCCCTCCGGACAAGCGCTACCGGTATGGAGC
>CAZRRG010000163.1:0-1757 GCA_964602455.1 uncultured Eubacteriales bacterium
CCGCCACAAACGGCTTGCGGCCTTTGACCTTGAACTCGACCCTGAGGTTCTCGATATCTACCAGCACTTCTCTTGTATCCACGCTCATTGGGCGTACCCCCCGTATCTCGCTCGCAGATCTTTTATGGTCTGCGGAGGCTCGACTTTTGGAGCGCGAGGATCCAAGAGCCAAGTGCGCGCCTTATGGGTGGGCGAGACCTGGAAGTAGGGAGGACGGTACTCGAAATCCACTTTCAGGGCCTTCGGGTTCCTGGGCGCAAACGCGTCGCCCTTGATCTCGGCGAAGAGATTGGGCGGGGTGCCTGCGATAGAGTAGAGCGGCTGACCCTTGATGCCCAGCTGGGGCAGGGACGACAGGAGAGCCCAAGTGTACGGGTGGCGAGCATCATAGAAGATCTCTTCGGCGGTGCCGTACTCGATGATGTCGCCGGCGTACATGACAGCCACGTAGTCAGCCACGTTGGCGACCACTCCGAGGTCATGAGTGATGTAGATGATCGTCAGCTTCAGAGCCTTCTGCAGGTTGCGGATAAGCTCCAGGATCTGTGCCTGGATCGTCACATCCAACGCGGTCGTCGGCTCGTCGCAAATGAGTATCCTTGGATTGCAGGCCACCGCGATGGCTATGACAACCCTCTGCCTCATTCCACCCGAGAACTCGTGGGGGTATTGCCTGTATCTCATGGGCGGGTTGTCGATGCCCACCTGGTGGAGGATCTCCAGCGTCTTGTTCTTTGCCGCCTCGCCGGTAAGCCCCTGGTGCAGCTCCAAGACCTCCTGTATTTGCATACCGACAGTGCGGAGGGGATTAAGCGCCGTCATGGGGTCCTGGAAGACCATGGCGATCTTCTTGCCTCTAATCTTGAGCCACTCGGCTTCAGTCTTGAACTTGGCGAGGTCTTGACCCTCGAACATGATGGAGCCGGAATCGACCCAGCCGTTCGCGTCGAGCATGCCCAAAAACGTCTTGGTGAAGACGCTCTTGCCCGAACCGGATTCGCCCACGATAGCCATGGTCTGCCCCTCATAGAGGTCAAGCGATGCCTGGCGAATAGCCGTGAGTACCTGGCCGCGGAGACTGAACTTCACCACTACGTCTTTGGCTGAAAGGATAGGAGTAGTCATATCGCTCAGCCTCCTAGTAGTGGTTACGAGGATCGGCAGCGTCCGAGAAGGCGTTGCCCATCACGTAGAATGAGATGGTTATGATCGACAGCACCACAGCCGGGAACACCAACTGGTAGCGGAGGCTGGGCGACATGATGATCCGCCTGCCCTCGTTCACCAGGTTCCCCAGCGACGGCGTGTTGGTGGGGAGCCCCAGCCCGATGTAGGTCAAGAACACTTCCCATCCGATGGTTCCGGGGATCGACAGCGCTATGCGCAACACGATGACCGAAACCAGGTAGGGGAGAAGGTTCTTCGTCACGATCCGTGATGTAGGGGTGCCCAGGCACCGGGACGCAAGGTTGTACTCCCGGTCCCTGATGATGACGATCTGATTCCGGACAAAGCGCGCCATTCCAAGCCATCCAGTAGAGCACATGGCTATGATCATGGTCTGGAAACCGGGGCGCAGGATATACGCCAGAAGAGTCAAGACGATAGTGGTCGGGATGTTGTTAATCACGTTGTAGATCTCAGTGATGAGGGCGTCCAGTTGCCTCACGTACCCCCACAGCGCCCCAAAGAGAATCCCGAAGCCCACTTCCCAGACTCCTACGATGAGCGCGATGAGGAGCGAGGTCCGGGTGCCC
>CAZRRG010000164.1:0-1738 GCA_964602455.1 uncultured Eubacteriales bacterium
TGTTAGCGCCGGTGGTAAATTGACCCCATAGCGCCGGAATGGAATTGACCCCCCACCCAAGAAGCCTTTCCTTAGCACGCCAACGCAAAGGAGAGGTCGAATGCTGGGAGGAGGGTCTGTCTTGAGCATATTTGAGCTTCACGGAAGTGGCAAGGGCATCAAGGAAATCTCACGTGAACTGGGTGTTTCTCGGAACACGGTGAGGAAGTACCTGCGGGTCAGGGAGGTACCGGAGCGAAAGCCGGCGCCCAAGAGGCCGTCGTTGCTCGATCCATACAAGGAAAAGGTCCTGGAACTTGTGGGTAAAGGCGTCTTGAACTGTGTGGTAATCCTTCGGGAGATTAGGCAGTTAGGCTACCCGGGCGGGATCTCCATTCTTAAGGAGTTTGTGCACCCGTTCAGGGCGCTCCGGCAGCCTGAGGCTGTGATGCGTTACGAGACCGGGCCCGGTGAACAGGCTCAGGCAGACTGGGGCGAGGTCAAGTACATAGAGAACGGTCGGAAAAAGAGGTTGTACTTCCTGGTCCTCACGCTGGGGTACTCCAGGGACATGTATGTGGAGTTCACGACCAGGAGCGATACCACGTCGCTCATCAAGTGTCTGATCCACGGCTTCGAGCACTTCGGCGGCGTTCCCCAGAAAGTGCTCTTTGACAGGATGAAGACCGTGGTCTTGGATGTCGACAGCCAGAAGAACCCTATCTGGAACCCGCAGTTCCTGGACTTCGCCCTAACGTTCGGCTTCATCCCCGAACTCTGTCACGCCTACAGGGCTCAGACCAAGGGCAAGGTTGAGTCGGGGGTCAAGTACGTGAAGAGGAACTTCTGGCCGGAGAGGAAGTTCCGCGACCTCCTCGACCTAAACAGGCAGGCGCTCACGTGGTGCGCTGAAGTCGGGCGCCGGGTGCACGGCACGACCAACGAGAGGCCCGTGGACAGGTTCAAGGAGGAGAAGTTGAACTCTCTGCCCAGGCCAGACACCCTAGTACGTTACCTAACCGAAATGCGCAAGGTAGCCAGGGACGGCTTCGTCTCCTTCAACAAGTCCTACTACGGGGTACCCTGGCAGTTGGCGAGGAAAGAGGTCGCGGTGGTGGACCTTGGGTTCTCGGTAGAAGTTCGCTACCAGGACAAGAGAGTGGCGCTGTTCGAGAAGGCCAGGACGCCCGGCACAAGGCAATCTGTCGAGGGCCAGTACAGCGGGATCCCCATGTCGGCTCCGGTGCCTCGGCGCGAGCCCCTGGGCATCCGGGTGCAGGAGCCGGTGGTAGAAACCAGACCCCTATCGGTGTACGCGGCGGTGGCGGGAGGCGATGGCCGGTGATCGCCCTGGAGAAGGCGCGGGCTTGCCTCGAGACTCTGGGGCTCCTGCAGGCTTCGGAGATCCTTGATTCCAGGCTGCAGAAGGCCGCGGCCGAAAACGCCACCTACGCCGACTTCCTTTCCGACATCCTGGGAGAGGAGATCGCCAAGAGACACCAAAGGAACGTCGAAGCCAGGAGCAAACTGGCCCACTTCCCCTTCAAGAGGACGCTGGAGGAGTTCGACTTCGAGTTCCAGCCCAGCGTGGACAAGAAACTGGTCATGGAGTTGGCCACCTTGTCCTTCCTGAACGAGGCGGTGAACGTGGTGTTCCTGGGGCCGCCTGGGGTGGGCAAGAGCCATCTCTCGATAGCCCTCGGCATGGAGGCGGTCAAGCACGGGATCAGCGTGTATTTCACCAAAGCCCACGACATGC
>CAZRRG010000165.1:0-1543 GCA_964602455.1 uncultured Eubacteriales bacterium
TTGCCCGAAGACCTTGATGAGGGGGCGCTGGAGGCGAAGTTGTACCCGCCGCCACCCAAGGCGAAGGACGCCAAGCCCGTGCCCGACATGGAGTACATCAACAGAGAACTCCACCGTAAGGGCGTGACGCTGCAACTTTTGTGGGAGGAGTACAAGCAGGCCCACCCCGACGGCTACCAGCACACCCAGTTCTGCCAGCTCTACCGCGACTGGGCCAAGACAATCGATGTCTCTATGCGGCAGGTACATATCGCCGGCGAGAAGGCGTTTGTGGACTACGCGGGGCAGACGGTGCCAGTCATCGACCCTTCCGACGGCGCAACCAAGCAGGCCCAGATCTTCATCGCGGTCCTTGGCGCCAGCAACTACACTTACGCCGATCCGAGCTGGGACCAGACGCTAGAGTCGTGGATCGACGCCCATGTGAAGGCGTTCGAGTTCTTCGGGGGCGTTCCTAAAGTCGTTGTTCCCGACAACCTCAAGTCGGGCGTGAGAAAACCCGACTACTACGAGCCCGACGTGAACCCCACCTACCAGGAGATGGCTGTCCACTACGGCGCCGTGGTGATACCCGCCCGCGTGAGAAAGGCCAGGGACAAGGCCAAAGTGGAGGAAGCAGTTCAAAACGCCGAGCGCCGGATACTGGCCAGGCTTCGGAACCGGACCTTCTTCGGGTTGGGAGAACTCAGGGAGGCTGTCTGGGGGGCCCTCGAGGACCTGAACAACAGGCCCTTTCAGAAGATGGACGGATGCCGCCGTTCCCTCTTCGAAACCCTCGACAAGCCGGCTCTGCAGCCCCTGCCCAGCACGCGCTACGAATTCGCGCTCTGGAAGAAGGTCCGGGCAAACGTAGACTACCACATCGAGGTGGACCACAACTACTACAGCGTGCCTTACCAACTGGCAAAGCAGGAACTGGACGTGAGGCTCACCGCATCCACCGTGGAAGTCCTGTTCAAGGGCCGAAGGGTGGCCAGCCACAGGCGCGTCCACGGCAAGGGCAAGTACTCCACACTAAAGGAGCACATGCCGGCTTCCCACCGCCGGTACGCTGAGTGGACGCCTGCCAGGATCGTCGGATGGGCCAAGAGCATCGGGCCGAACACCGCCAAGGTGGCGGAGACAATCCTCGAACAAAAGCCCCATCCGGAGCAGGGCTTTCGCTCATGCCTTGGCATCTTCCGCCTGTCAAAAGACTACGGACAGGACCGTGTCGAGGCCGCGTGCGGGAGGGCCATCACCCTCGGCTCCTGCTCCTACCAGAGCGTGAAGTCGATCCTGAAGAAAAACCTCGACCGGATCCCGGTTGAGAACCCAGCCCAGACAGCCTTGCCGCCCCACGACAACATCCGCGGCGCCAGTTACTACATACAAGGAGATGACCAGGAGTGTTAGCCAATCAGACAGTGGAAAGCCTGCGCAGGATGAAGCTTACGGGGATGGCCGAGGCCTTCCTGGCCCAAGGTCAGGACCCCGGCTGCAGGGAACTATCTTTCGAGGAGCGTTTTGGGCTCCTGGTGGACCAAGAGTCGACGTACCGCGA